>DATMQG010000103.1:0-18728 GCA_035566835.1 Solirubrobacteraceae bacterium | reverse complement strand
GCGATCGCCTCGGAGAAGAGGTGTGGCGCCGACGCGCGGTGATGAGTGGAGATGCTGATGGCGGCCAGAGAGAACATGCCGTTGGCTGCGACGGCCCCGAGCACGCACCCGGCCACCTGGACCGGGATATAGGAGAGCGCGTCGCGCCAACGAATGCCACCAAAGCTCGCGTCGGCGAGCGAGACGACTGGGTTGAAGTGGCCACCGGAGACCGGTCCGAACATCAGGATGATCGTGAACAAGCCCGCTGCCGTGGCGGCGGCGTTCTCGAACAGCTCGAGTCCAACGTCGTTCGGAGAGAGGGTCTGCGCTGCGACGCCCGAGCCGATCACGACCGCGGCGAGGAAGGCCGAGCCGAGCAGCTCGGCGAGCAGACGGCGTGACAGCGGCGGCGGGTCTGTCATGCAGCGATCAGGAGCTTGTCGGCGAGCTCGCCCGGCAGTCCTGCCGCCCGAACCTCGGCGGCGACCGCGCCGGCGTCGTAGGCAACGCGCTCGATGCTCACGCTCACGCTCTCTTCCGTCGCTCTCACGACGGCGAACGCGACCCGTGGGTCGCCGTCCTTGGGCTTCCCGACCGAGCCGCAGTTCACGAACCGCACCCCCCCGTACTCGCGTACCCAGGGCTTGTGAGTGTGCCCGAACGCCAGCGCCGGGCCGCTCTCGGCCGCCGCCAGCCGCTCGTACAGGCTCGCTGGCTTGTCCTCGAACAGATACTCGTTGACCTTGCGTGGCGAGCCGTGAACCAGGTGAACATCGACCGCTCCGACGGGGAAGCGCAGGTCGAACGGCAGGCCCCGCATGAACTCCTTGGCCTCGCGGCTGGTGTTCGCCAGGGTCCAGTTGACCGAGAGCTGGCCGAGCTCGCGGTCGTGCGGGGTGACATATGCGCAGCCGCAGTCCTCGTCATCCCGTGCGATCGCGTAGTCGTAGTTGCCGTAGATCGTCGGGATTTCGCGGCCTGCGATCAACGCGCAGACCTCGTTGGGGCGCGGGCCGTATCCGACGAGGTCGCCACCGCAGAAGACCCTCTCGACGCCAAGCTCCTCGATTCGAGCGAGCGCGGCTTCCAGCGCCGGCAGGTTGCCGTGGATGTCGGTGATGATCGCTGCTGTGTCCGCGTCGGCGCTCACGACGTCCCCTCGAGGCTCACCGCCCGATCGTATTGCATTGACAAGTGTCACTTCAATAGGTATACGTAGATTGATGGGCGTCGATCTGGAGCTGACACCGAAGACCAAGCGTCCAACGGGCGAGCCCTGTTGCGAGCCGGTGGTCTACCCCGACGTGCAGCGCGAGCAGGCGATCCGGATGGCAGAAGTCGCGAAGGCTCTCGGCGATCCGATCCGACTGCAACTCGTCGATGTCCTGCGCAAGCACGCCGGAAAGGTGTGCGTGTGCGAGCTCGTGCCGCTGTTCGACATCTCGCAGCCGACGCTCTCACACCACCTTAAGAAGCTCCGCGAGGCCGGGATCGTGGACTCCGAGCGACAGGGCTTGTGGGCTTACTACTACGTCATCCCCGACGCGCTGAACGAGCTGTCCGCGTGGCTGAGCTGAGTGCCGTCGAGACGACGTCCGACTCATGCTGCGCGGCCGGGCAACGGGCGAGATGCTGCGAGCCGAGCGAGAAGAGAGACTGCTGCGCATCCGACTCGGGCACCTGCGCCTGTTCGGCGGGGCAGAACGACGATGACGACGTGCGAGCAGAAGTCGGCTCACGCTGAGGCAGCACGGTCAGAGACCGAAGTCGACACGCGCTGCGACCGCCGTTCCGGGCCTGGCGCCCGCGCGCTGTTTCAGGCGTCAGATTTGGCGACTGCGTCGAGGGAGACCTGCCACAGCCGCTTCGCGTTCCCGGGGTCGAGCGCGTAGCTTGCGACGCCGTCTGGAGAGCTGCTGAGGTCCGAGACCTCGGGGTCGAGGACGGGCGCCTCGTTGCAGTCCTCGAAGTAGCGGCCGCCGATGCCCTCGAGCTGAGGCGAGATCGCAACGAGAACGCTCGTGGAAGCCCCCTGCTCGCGTGTCTTGAACCTGTACATCCCCGAGTTCACGACGCGCTCGAGGACCTCCGGGTCGTAATGCCGCGTCAGGTTGGTGTCCAAAATCGCGCCGGGGTGCACCGCGTTGGCGGTGATGCCCTCGCCGGACCAGCGGCGCGTCGCCTCGACCGCGAAGAGGACGTTGGCCGTCTTCGATTGGCCGTAGGCGAGCCCCGGGTCGTACGGTCGCGACGCGAAGCTGATGTCCTCGAACACCACCGGCGAACGCAGGTGCCCGCGGGAGCTGACTGAGACGATCCGTGCGTCGCCGGCGGCTGCGAGCGCATCGTGCAGGCCGATCGCGAGGGCGAAGTGGCCAAGGTGGTTGGTCGCAAACTGCAGCTCCCAGCCGTCCACGGTCAACTCGAGGTTGGGTAGGGCCATCACGCCCGCGTTGTTGATGAGTAGGTGCAGCGGCCCGGTCCAGCTCGCGACGAAGCCGGTGACCGATGCCCGGTCGGCGAGATCGAGCCGGCCGACGTGGACGGCCGCGTTGCCGGTCGTGGTGGTGATGTCAGCGGCCGTCCGTTTGCCCGCGTCGATATTGCGCACGGCAAGGGTGACGTCCGCACCAGCGCCCGCCACCGCACGCGCGGTCTCGATCCCGATGCCCGACGAGCCGCCCGTCACGATTGCGCGCTTGCCCGATAGGTCGATGCCCTCGACGACCTCGGCGGCGGTCGAGTCGAACCCGAACTGAGTGGTGATGAGATCGGCGGTGGTCATGGGGTTCTCCTTAGCAATCAGTGGTTGTCCCGTCGACTACGTCAACGCGCCCCTACGAGCCCGTGAGCTCGAGCGATACGTCCCATAGGCGCTCGGCGTTGGCCGGGTCCAGCGCGTAGCCCGCGACGCCCTTCGTGCCTAAACTGCCACGCTCGAGGACGACCTCCGCCTCGTTGACGTCCTCGAAGTAGCGGCCCGAGATGCCGTCGATCAGCGGCGAGGCCGCGAGCAGCACCGACGTCGCGGCACCCTGCTCGGGCGACTTGACGGGCATCACGTCCTTGAGCTGGTCGCGGACGCGCTCGTACCACTCCTGGTCGATGTGGCGCTGCAGTCCCGTGCGGATGGAGCCGGGCATCAGCGAGTTCGCGATGATGCCATCGCCCGCCCAGCGCTGACCCACCCCGACCGCGAAGAGGATGTTGGCCGTCTTGGACTGGCCATAGGCGGCCCATCCGTCGTACTGCAGGAACGAGTAGTTCAGGTCGTCGAAGACGACCGGTGAGCGCAGGTGCGCGCTCGAGCTGACCGCGACGATGCGGGCGCCTTCGGCGGCTCTCAGCGCGTCGTGCAGGCCGACGGCCAGACGGAAATGGCCGAGGTGGTTTGTGGCGAACTGCGTCTCCTGCCCATTGGAGAGCGTGCGCTCGGGCAGAGCCATGACGCCGGCGTTGTTGACCAGGATGTGAAGCGGACCGCTCCAGGTGCCGGTAAAGGCGTCGATGCTGGACGGGTCGGTCAGCTCGAGGCGGCCGACATCGATCCGCTCGTTGCCGGTGGCCTTGGCGATCTCGGCCGCGACCTCCCTGCCCTTGGCGCTGTCGCGCACGGCGAGCGTGACGGCGGCACCGGCGCCCGCGAGCGCTCGGGCGGTCTCGATGCCGATGCCGGACGCTGCGCCGGTGACGACGGCGCGCTTGCCCGACAGGTCGACGCCGTCGAGCACCTCGGCGGCGGTGGTGTGAAAGCCGAAGGGCGTGCTGGTGAGGGTGGGCATGGGGTCTCCCTGGTTGGCGACGCTAAGGTGGGAAGCGGAGATCTCCTCCGTTCTCTGCGACGCACAACCTAGCAGAGAAACGGAGGTTACCTCCACTTCCTGCATGGACACACCCGTCAAGCCCCAACGCGCCGACGCTCAGCGCAACCGCGAAAAGCTCCTCGCCGCGGCCTCCGAGCTGTTCGCAGACTCGGGCACGGAGGTCCCGCTCGAGGCGATTGCCGGGCGCGCTGGCGTCGGCATCGCGACGCTGTATCGCAACTTCCCGACCCGCGACGCGCTGGTCGAGGCCGCCTACCGCAACGAGGTGGCCCACATCACCGCAGCAGCCACCGAGCTGCTGGCCGCCTACCCGCCGGACGTTGCGTTGGCCCGCTGGACCGAGCGCTACGTCGATTACGTCGCGGCCAAGCGCGGCATGTCCGACGCGCTGCGGGCCATCATCGAGTCCGGCAACGACATCTACGCCGACACGCGCCGCGAGCTTCTGAGCGCGTTCGCGACGCTGCTGCAGGCGGGCGTCGATGCCGGCACGCTGCGGCCGGACGTCGACGCCGAGGATGCGTTCCGCGCCACGGGCTCGGTCTTCATGCTCCCCCAGCAGGACGGCTGGCGCGAGCAGGCCGCCCGCCTGCTCGCGCTCATCGTCGATGGCCTGCGCTACGGCGCGCCGCAACGCGACTGAGGATTAGCCGGACCGCGAACGACGGGGCCACGCGGGTGATGTGGCCAACAATCGCAGCGATGATCAGCCTTGGCGCTTCAGCTTTCGCCACCCCCCGGCGCGGTTGTTGGCAACGATGCGCCTGAACATTGCGATGAGAGCGGGTGCGTTGATCGTTTCGCCATTGCGGATAGCCACTGTGCGAGCGGTCTTGTTGTCGTGGCCGGCGGTGATGATGCCGTCCGGATCGGGAACGATGGCGCCGTCGTAGAGAAATACGTTGACGTGGTCCTTCGCCGCCAACAGCGCACAGATGTTTCCCTGCAGCACGAAGTACGGACGGTCGCTGCGCTTGATCGTCTCGGTGACCTCTCCGTCGGCGGCGTGGACCAGATCGCGGACCTCGCGGCAGATGGCCTGCTGCCAATCCGGCAGAGCGTCTATGTAGGCGTCAACGCGTGGGTCGGCCCTGTATCTCACGGTGGATCCACCCTAGCTCAGCCTGCCTGGCGCGATCGCGCTCTTTGTCGCCGAGATGATCGACGCCGACGCGGTGTGGACGTTCGACCGGCGCTGGCGCGAGGTCCATCGGCGCGTCAAGATCCCCTAAGGCGTTTCCTGCCGGGGATCTCTGCCGCGCTGGACGCACAGCAAGTGACAAGATCGATCCCTTGGGGCACGGCTGTCTAATTGATGGTCCGCATCGCCGAGGCCACGAGCTCCGCGACCCTCTCCGGTGTCGCTCCTGCGCTGAAGCTGAGTATCAAGTTGGCCAGCTCAGGGTCGGGTGCCTCGACACGCCACCCGTTGATCTCGAGAAAGGTGAGCATGGCGATCAGCGCCGTGCGCTTGTTGCCGTCGATGAACTGCTGGCCCTCGGCAATCCCGTGCGCCAGGACGGCGGCCTGGAGCGCCACGTCGGCACCCTCGTAGTGCGCATAGGTTTCCGGCCGTGCAAGCGCGCTTTCCAGACCCGAACGGTTGCGCAGTTGGTCGGCCGCTTCGGCCGCCGTCGCGCCGATGATCAGCGCATGCAGCTCGAGGACGTCCGCGACCGTGAGATAGACAGGCTCGATCTCGCCGGACCGACCCTCAGCCATGTGGCCCTACCGCTGGGGAGCGTCAGGATCGTGATTAGCAAGGATCTCTAGCGCCTCGCCATGCTCGGCCACCAGACGCTCGCCGATGTCGCGGATGCGCTCCCGGACCTTCTCTGCGGAGAGGATCCGCAACTCGCCGCCCGCAAGCTCTTCCACCAGCACCGATACGCCAGGCGCATAGCCATGCGCCTCGAACTCCCGCGGGATCGAGATCACGTTGCTGTTGCCCACACGACGAACCTTCACGACCTTCATGACACCAGTATATACGAGGATAGCCGGAGAGTCAGCCAAGCATGAGCCGCCAAACCGCGAACGCTCGACTACGCGGGCTCCGGCTTGCGCCTGCTTTGAGTCGGGGGCAATTATCCGGTCGAGCCCGATGCCTGTCGCGGTGCCGGCACGCGCGCCGCACGAGGTTGCCGCCGTCCTGCATCCCGAAGCCAAATCCAAAGCCGAGGACGCCCAACTCCTTACAGCATCCGACCGGCTCCTAATCTAATCGGGGCGCCCGGATTCGAACCGGGGACCTCACCGACCCGAACGGTGCGCGCTACCAGGCTGCGCCACGCCCCGACGCGCACGTGAGTATTCCACACCGCTATCTTCGCCCCCATCGCCGCGACCCTCACAGAGATACTCCGGGAGATCGACGGGCTCCTGCAGCCGGAGCGCTTCGAGGACTACTGTCCCAACGGGCTGCAGGTCCCGGGACGCCCCGAGGTGACGACGATCGCCACCGGCGTCTCCGCTCATCTTGAGCTCTTCGAGCTCGCGGCCGCGGAGCAGGCCGACCTGGTGCTCGTCCATCACGGCCTCTTCTGGGGTTCGGGCCCCGGGCCCATCGACGCGCCGCTCAAGCGCCGCCTGCGGGTTCTCTTCGACGCGGACATCTCGCTGGCGGCATACCACCTCCCGCTCGACGCGCACCTCGAGCTCGGCAACAACGCACTACTCGCCAGGAGGCTCGGTGCGGAGGATCTCGGTCCCTTCGCGCTGCACCGCCGAGAGCCGATCGGCGTCCTCGCCGACTTGCCGGGAGGCGCGCTCCCGTCCGCCGAGCTCTTCGAGCGAATCCGCGAGGCAACGTCGCGCGAGCCGTTGGTCCTCGACGGGGGACCAGCTCAGGTGGGCCGTCTCGCGATCGTGTCCGGCGCAGGCGCCGACTATCTCGGCGAGGCGGCCGCGGCGGGCGCCGAGGCCTTCATCACCGGTGAGCCTGCTGAGCGCAGCATGGCGCAGGCACGCGAGCTTGGCCTGCATTTCATCGCGGCCGGCCACTATGCCACCGAGACGTTCGGTGTCCGGCGCCTCGGGGAGGTGCTCGCCGAGCGCTTCCAGCTGCGCCACGTGTTCCTGGATGTTCCGAACCCGGTCTGAACCGGCGGCACCGTTCGCCGCTTGCCGCACGGTCTAAGATCTGGGTGAGTCAAGCGTTCGTCAAATTCGAAGAGGAGAGTCGTGATGGAGGGCACCGCTACGGCGTCGAGCACTGGGGCGCGGACGATCGCCGATCTGATCCCGCGCTCGGTCGCCCAGCACGCCGAGCGCGTCGCCGTGCGCTACAAGCGAGACGGCACGTGGCGTGACGTCACCTACGCGCAGCTTGCAGAGATCGTGCGCGAGGTGGGCCTTGGACTCATCGATCTCGGCATCCAGGCGGGCGAGCGGATCTGCATCCTCGCCAACACGCGTCCGGAGTGGAGCTACGCAGACCTGGGCGCAACCTCGGCGGGCGCGATCGTCGTGCCGATCTACCAGACCAACTCACCCGAGGAGTGCCACTGGGTCCTCTCCGACTCCGAGGCCTGTGCGGTCGTGTGCGAGAACGAGGAGCAGCTTGCGAAGATCGCGGCGATCCGCGACCGCCTTCCAAACCTGCGCACGATCATCGTGATTGACCCGCCGGACGGCGAAGCGAAGGACAACGGCTCGGGCTCCGCCACGCAGGCACTTGGGGCGATCACGCTCGAGGACGTTCGCGGTCGCGGTCGCGGGCGCTCCGCGGATGAGCTCGAGGCACGTCGCGCCGCGATCCGTCCGCATGATCCCTTCACGTTCATCTACACCTCTGGCACGACCGGACCGCCCAAGGGCTGCGTGCTCACGCATGGCAACTACTGCGCGATCATCGACATGATCTCCGAGGTGCGTGAGATAACCGAAGACGAGGTCATCTATCTCTACCTACCGCTCGCGCACTCCTACGCCCTGCTCGTACAGCTCGGCGCGTTCTCGCTGGGAGGCACGCTCGCCTACTACGGCGGCGACACCAAGCAGATCATCCCCGAGCTGAGCGAGGTCAAACCGACCTACCTTCCCTCCGTGCCCCGCGTGTTCGAGAAGATCTACACGCTGGCCCACGGCGCGATCGAGGCCCAGCCGCCCGAGGAGCAGAAGCGCGTGGCGCAAGCGATCAAGCTCGGTGTGAAGGTCCGCGACCTGATGAACCGCGGCGAGCAGGTGCCCGAGGAGATGCGGGCGCCCTTCGAGGAGGCTGACGAGCAGCTGTTCAAAAACGTGCGTGCGATCTTCGGTGGCCACGTCCGTCAGGCGACGAGCGGCGCCGCTCCGATCGCTCGCGAGATCCTCGAGTTCTTCTACGCCTGCGGCGTGCCCGTGTTCGAGGGATATGGGATGACGGAGACCGCGACCGCTGCGACCACCTCGACCCTCGAGCACCACCGCTTCGGCACCGTCGGGCGCGCGCTACCGGGGGTGGAGCTGAAGATCGCCGACGACGGCGAGATCCTCGTCAAAGGGGCGAACATCTTCGCCGGCTACCACAACCAGGCCTCGACGAACTTCGGCGCCGTCGAGAACGGATGGCTGCACACGGGCGACCTCGGCTCGATCGACGAGGACGGATACCTGTCGATCACGGGCCGCAAGAAGGACATCATCATCACGGCGGGCGGCAAGAACCTCACGCCGGCCAACATCGAGAACGACCTCAAGCAGTCGCGCTGGATATCGCAGGCGGTGATGCACGGCGATCAGCGTGCTTATCCCGTGGTGCTGATCACGCTCGACGAGGAAGAGATGCCGCTCTACGCTCGCGAGCACGGCCTTCCGGAGGACATCCCGTCGCTGTCTCGCGACCCCGCCGTCCTCGCGCTGATCCAGCAGGAGGTCGACCGCGCCAACGCCAAATACGCTCAGGTCGAGCAGGTCAAGAAGTTCGTGATCCTCGACCACGACCTCTCGCAGGCGACCGGCGAGCTCACGCCGACGCTGAAGGTGAAGCGCAATGTCGTGAACGAGCGCTACAGGGAGTTGTTCGACGCGCTTTACGCCGCCTAGCGTGTGGCGGTCCCGATAGCTGCGAAGATGGGAAGCGATGAGGAGCGACCCGACCGATAACGGCGGCCTGTTCGTCGGGCGGCGCCCGGGGACGGCACCCGTGCGCTTCCGAGCGCTCCCCGAGCGCGGCGATGAGAAGCGCCAGCGCGTCGATGGCTCGCTGGCCGGCCTCATGCTCGCGGCGATGACGGTGCTCAGCCTGCTCTGCTGGGGTCCTATCCCGCTTGCATGCCTGTGGCTTGGCTCGCAGGCCAACTACCTCTCCGGCAGCGTCAGCTTCGGCATCCTCGTCTCGTTCGCCGCGCTGTTCGGGCTGCTCTTCGGGACGCTGTCGGTGCTGCGACGCCTCGACAGGGCGTGGATTCTCGTGCGCCGCGCCGCCGGTCATGACCAGCGCACGGGCGTGCTCGGACGCGTCTTCGCGGCCACCGCCGTTACCGGCGCGGTCATCTTCCTGTTCTGGTTCCTGATACTGCAGGGGCCAATCTCGATCGAACACAACCTGCCGACGCTCTAGCCGAGAGGTGGCTGGCTGGGGAGGTCGGAAGCCTCCCAGGATTACTGCTAGAACGGCGATACCGTGAGCCTCCTCGACTACTACCGCCAATTCGAAGGGATGTCCGAGGAGGAGGTCAACGAGGGCCTGCGCCAGGAAGCATTCGAACGCAAGCAGAAGGCGCTCACGCGCGTCGAGACACTCGACCTCTCGCAGACGACCTGGCCTGAGCTTCCCCACCCGCGCGTCGTGGGCGCGATCACGTTCGTCGCGCGGCGCGGGCTGCATCGCTACCCGCACACGCGCGGTTCCGAACTACGGGACGCCCTGGCGGAGCACCACGGCATCGACCGCGCCCGCCTGATCCTCGGCAATGGCGCCGCGGAGCTGCTGAGCTCGGCCACGCGCGCGCTGATTGAGCCCGGGCAGCGGCTGATCACATCCTGGCCGTCCTATCCCCTCTACCCGATCATGGCCCGCCGTGCGCATGGCCACGCGGTGCCGGTGTCCGGCGGCGTGGACGCTCTGCTCGAGGCTTCTCATCAGGCAGATACGCGCGTCGTTGTGCTCGCGAGCCCGAACGACCCCACCGGCGAGCTGCTCGCCGCTGCTTCGCTCGAGCGCCTGCTCGCGGGCCTGCCCGAGGGAGTGGCGGTGCTGCTCGACGAGGCGCTCGTGGAGTTCGCCGACGCGCAGCCGACGAGCGCCGCGATCGCGCTGCTCGAGCGCCATTCGCGCCTGCTCGTCTTCCGCAGCTTCTCGAAGGCCTGGGGACTCGCCGGGCTGCGTGTCGGCTACGCGATCGGCGGACCGGGATCCGAAGCGCTTCTGGCGGAGCTAGAGCCGGACCTTGGCGTGTCGGAGGTCTCGCAGGCCGGAGCCCTCGAGGCCCTGCGTGGATGCGCCGGGCTCCTCGAGCGCCGCGTGCGAACGATCTCCCATCAACGTCCGCGGCTCACAGCGGCGCTTCGCGACCGCGGGTTCGAGGTCGCCGACAGCCAGGCGAACTTCCTTTGGGCCGCCCACCCAGTCCTGGAGGGCGACGAGCTCGCGGCGCGCCTCGCCCAGACGGGCGTGCTGGTGGCGGCCGGCAGCGCCCTCGGCGAGCCCCATCACGTACGCATCGGGCTGCGCAACGCCGCCGCCACCGATCGCCTGCTCGGCGCGCTCGACAAAGTCCTATCGGCGTGAGTCCGGCCCAGCTACTTTGCGCGTGGCGCTCGCCGGATCGCGTTCAGCTGGCCGAGCCGGCCTGACGCAGCAGCGCGCCGGTCGTGCCTTCGAGGATCTTGCGCCAGGCGCTCACCTCTTCGGTGTCCGCCTTGAAGTGCTTGACGACCTTTCGCAAGCGCTTCTCGGAGATGCCGATGCCGTGGCGCTTGGCGACCGCCTGGTAGTGATCGTATTCGCCGGCGAGGTGTTTCGTCACCGACTGGAAGCCGTGGCGGGCGATCTCCACGCGCGAGGCGAAGCTCATCATCGAGGTCTGAAACATCAGCTCGTCCGTGGGCTCAGGCTCGATGAGGATGATGTCGACGCCCGGATAACGGGCCTCCCAGCCCTTTTTCAGCTCATGCAGGCGCTGGTGGGCGACGAGCTTGAAGGCCTGGTAGCCGATCTGGGGGAAGCCCATGTCCGACACGCGCCGCGGACGCGTGCCACGCAGCGTCCGCACCGTTCCCGAGAAGTCGTTCACGAAAGGCACGATCGGGTTGATCACGACGACGAACTTCGCGCCTGCCTCGATCGCGATGTCGAGGTTCGTGGTCGACACGATGCCCCCGTCGATCAGCTCGCGACCGTTGACCTTGACCGGCGCGTAGACCATCGGCAGGGCGCCGGACGCACGCACCGCGGTCGAGATCGGCACGTCCTCGGCGAGATCAACGCCGAACACGACCCGCTCGCAGCTGTCGAGGTCCGTGGCCGTCAGATACAGCTCGCAGGCCAGCTCGCGGAAGTCGTCTGTGCGGCCCGGCTCGCTCAGGACCTTACGCAGATAGGTCTCGATGCCGGAGCCCGTGTAGGCCCCCGAGGGCAGCCCCTCGGCGAGCCCCAGCAGGGCGTCCATCAGCGACACAGCGCCCCGCTGGACGATCATCTGCCGCGCGAGAAGCACCGCCCGCCACGGCATTATCGCGCCCTTGCGCGCGAACTCGGCCAGGTTCAGGCGCAGCAGATCGCCGATGTCGATGTCCCGGAAGGGAAGTTTTCCCTGCCGGGTGACGACCCGCATCATCTCCTCTGGCGTCACGCCGTTGGCGCACAGCGCCGCGATGAACGAACCGGCGGAGGTGCCGACGTAGACGTCGAACTGGTTGACGCTGCTGTTGACAGCGAGCAGGTCAAGCGCCCGCAGGGCGCCGATCTCATAGACGCCGCCCGTGAAGCCGCCACCACCGAGCACGAGTGCGGTCTTGTCGCGTCTCGGCCGCCGCCGCCTGTCGGTCGATCCGGGGCGGCCCACGCCGCGCGCGGCGACCCGACGGGCTCGGGCCTTGCCCGCCGGCGTCCCGCCATTCAAGGTCGGTTCCAGCTTGACAACCTTCCCCATACAAAGGCATTCTAGGGCTGCGTGACCCGGAAACGGCTTGCCCTTGCCCTGAGCCTGCTTTCTGGAATCTCCTCGCTCGCCGCTCTCGTGCCCTCACGGGCCGCAGCAGCGGGCGAATTGGCCGCCCTGCAGGCCGACCTCAGCAATCAACTGGCGCTCGCCGGTCCGCGCGACGGCGCCTACGTTTACGACATCACGGCCAGGCAGGCGCTCTTCTCCGAACGCGCTGGGACGCCGCGCCCGCCGGCGTCGGTCGAGAAGCTGTATACCGCCACGACGGCCCTCGAGCGACTGGGGCCATCGTCGCGACTCACGACGACCGTAAGCGGCGTCGGGCACCTCGCGCCGGGAGGGGTCTGGGAAGGCAACCTCTACCTGCGTGGGGAAGGAGACCCGACCTTCGGGAGCCCATCGTTCATCCACGCCACCTACGGGGGCAGGGGTGCGAGCGTCTCGACCCTCGCCAGCCAGCTCGTGCGGGTCGGCGGCATCCATCGCGTCACCGGTTCGATCATGGGCGACGAGACGTTTCTGGACTCGCTGCGCGGCGAGCCCGCGAGCGGATTTGCGGCGGATCCGTTCCTGGACGGGACGTTGAGCGGACTGTCCTTCGATCGTGGCGCGAGCGGCGCTGAAAGAGGGCGTCATGCGCCCGCCGCCTATGCCGCGCACCGGTTGTGGTCGGCACTGAAGGACGATGGCGTCGCGATCCATGGCCGCAGCGGCGCCGCGCGCACGCCGGCGGGCGCGATCCCGCTAGCCCGCGTGCAGTCCCCGACGATCACCCAGCTGATGGGGCTGATGCTGCCCTCGTCGGACAACTTCTTCGCCGAGACGCTCCTGAAGGACCTCGGCGCCCGCTTCGCGGGCGCGGGGACGACGGCTGCGGGCGCCTCGATCGTCTCCCAGACGGTGTCCTCGCTGCTCGGCATCCATCCGCACGTCCTCGACGGCTCAGGGCTTTCGCCCGCCGATCAGACCTCTCCTCTGCAGGTCGGCAGCCTGCTCGTGAAGCTCGCGCCGAGTCCGATCGGCTCTGTGCTTCGCGAAAGCCTCGCCGTCGCTGGACGCAACGGCACGCTCGAGCGGCGTATGCGCCACACCGCCGCCGCCGGGCGCTGTCAGGGCAAGACGGGAACGCTCACCGGCGTCTCGAACCTGGTCGGCTACTGCCAGTCCGCGGGCGGTCACCTGCTCGCGTTCGCGATCTTCACGGACGGGATCGAAATAGCCGCCGCCCACACCTTCCAGGACCACATGACAATCACGATCGCCGACTCAAAGGTTGGGGCTAACGGAGAAGCAGCTCGCGACGCCGGCGCACCGTTCCCGACGTCGGTCAGCCGCTCGAGGCGCTAGCAGCCGACCGGTCAGCGCGGTGCCCCGCAGCTGGGTGCCGCCGGTCATTCGCAATGGCGCCGTTGTGCTACTCTCCACCAGATAACCGGACTACAGTCCGCTAAGTGGAAGGGAGACATCATGAGCGAGCAGCGCCCAGACGTTCCGTCGGATCTCGGACTGCCAGTCGGGATATGGCACCCCGAAGCCTCCGGTAGCCGACTCGAGTTCGCCGTCAAGACGATGTGGGGCCTTGCGACGGTCAAAGGACACTTCGACCGCTTCCACGGGCAGCTCGACGTCCGGCCCGACGGTGCCGGTGGCGAGCTGACGATCGAGGCGGCCAGCTTCGACACCGGGCACCGCAAGCGCGATGCCCATCTGCGCTCGGCCGATTTCTTCGACGTCTCCAACCACCCCACGCTGTCCTTCAAAGCTGGCGCGATCGCCCCCAGCTCCGATGAGGATCTAACGATCGCCGGCGATCTGAGCGTGGCAGGCCGCGTTATACGCCTGCAACTGCCCGTTCGCGTCACGCGCGGCGAACAGGGCCGCCTACACCTCAGCAGCACGGCGACGGTCCCACGCGAGCAGGCGGGGATGACCTGGAACCGTGGCGGCATGATCCGCGGCGACATCCAGCTCACGGCCGAGCTCGAACTCGCTCCCGCCGCGAGTCCCGGTCAAGACGCGCCACCGGATGACGCGAGCGCCCGGCAAGCGGCGATCCCGCAACGGTGAATCGGGCCGAAGAGGGCACCGGGCAGTCGTGCGGGACGGGCGAAGGAGGGAGCGGCGGCTACTCGCCAAGCAGCCCGCGCAGACCCGCTTCGTCCAGCACCGGAACGTCGAGCCGCTCGGCCTTCTCGAGCTTCGAACCCGGGCTCTCGCCGGCCACCACGTAGTCGGTCTTCTTGGAGACGGAGCCCGTCACGCGGCCCCCGGCGGCAACGATCCTCTGCGTCGCCTTCTCCCGCGACCAGTCGGGCAGGCTCCCGGTGAGCACGAGCGTCCTGCCCGCGAGCGGGCCTTCGGACGGCGGCGGCCCCTCTTCGCGGAAGCACAGGCCGATCTGCCGCAGTTCGCCGATCAGCCTCCGCATCCGCTGGTCCTCGAGCTGCGAGCGGATCAGCAGGGCCATCTTCTCCCCGACGCCCTGAGTCTCGGCGATCTCGGCCGGTGATGCCGAGAGCAGCGCGTCGATTTCGCGGAAGCGCTGGGCGAGGTTGCGACCCGTGACCTCGCCCACCTCCTCGATGCCGAGCGCGAACAGCACCCGTGCGAAGGGCCTCTCCTTCGAGGACTCGATCGCGGCGAGGAGGTTACTGGCAGAAAGCTCGCCGAAGCCCTCGAGCTCGACGAGCTGCTCCGCGGTCAGCCGGTAGAAGTCCGCGGCGTTCCCGAGCAGGCCACGCTCCTGCAACATTGCGACCTGCTTCTCGCCCAGGCCCTCGATGTCCATTGCCCCGCGCGAGACGAAATGCTTCAGCAGCTGCCACGCGCGCGCAGGACAGTCGCGGTTCGGGCACATCGTGAAGACGCTGCCGGCCGGCTTCACCGTCTGCGTGTTGCAGAAGGGACAACGCCTGGGCGGGTGGGGCCGGGGTGGACGCCGCCCTCGCTCGACGACGTGCGGCGCCGGTGAGACCACCTGGGGGATCACGTCCCCGGCACGCACCACGATCACCTCCTCCCCCGCGCGGATGTCCTTGCGCAGGAGGTCCTCCTCGTTATGGAGGGTCGCGAGCTTGATCGTCACGCCTCCAACAGCCACAGGCTCGAGCACCGCATAGGGACGCATGTCGCCGAACTTGCCGACGTTCCACATCACCTTCTCAAGGCGCGTCACGGCGGTCGTCGGCGGGAACTTCCACGCCACAGCCCAGCGGGGATCGCGACCCACCGAGCCGAGCCGACGCTGCAGCTCGAGATCGTTCACCTTCACGACGACGCCGTCGATCTCGAAGTCGAGCTCGCCCCGGCGCCGCTCCCACTCCTCGCATTGCGCGATCACCTGGTCCTCGCTGCCGAGCACGCTGATGCCGCGATTGACCGGGAACCTGTGCTCTCGCAGCCACTCGAGCGCCTCTGCGTGGGTGCGGAAGGACAGGCCGTCGGTCACGCCCACCTGGTAGCACCAGATCGAGAGCGGGCGCTTCGCCGCGTCGGCCGGGTCGAGCTGGCGGACCGTCCCCGCGGCCGAGTTGCGAGGGTTCATGAACGTCGACTCGCCCGCTTCGGCGCGGCGCTCGTTCAGCGCGGTGAAGTCGTGCAGCGACATGTACACCTCGCCGCGCACCTCCACGAGCGACGGCGCGTCCTGCACGTGCAGCGGAATCGCCCCGATCGTGCGCAGGTTGTGCGTGACGTCCTCCCCGACCTCTCCGTTGCCCCGCGTCGCGCCGCGCTCGAGCGCCCCGTCGCGATAGACGAGGCTGATCGCCAGCCCGTCGATCTTGGGCTCGACCGCGAACTCGAAGCCCGGATCCTCGATTCCCTCGCGCGCGAGGTGGGCGCGCATGCGCTCGATCCAGGCACGGAGCTCCTCGCCCGAGCGCACGTTGCCAAGCGACAGCATGGGCTCGAGGTGCGTGACTTTCTCGAGGCGCCCGACCGGCTCGCCGCCGACACGCTGCGTGGGCGAGTCGGGCGTCGCGAGCTCCGGGTTAGCGGCCTCGATCGCGCGCAGCTCATCCATCAGCCGGTCGTACTCGTCGTCGCCGATCTCCGGGTCGTCGAGCACGTAGTAGCGGTAGGCGTGGAGTTCGAGTGCCTCGGTCAGCTCCCGCGCGCGCGCGCTCGCATCGCGCGCTCCTTCCGCATCCCCGTGTGCCGCTCGACCCGCGGCCTGCGACCCCGCCGGCGGTCGCGTCCTTCCCTTCGTGCTCACCTCGCGCTCACCTCGGGTTGTGTACGACCGTGAGCAGCTCCTCCAGATCGAAGCGCCTCAGCGCCTCGAGACTCGGGCGGTCGGTGAGGTCGAAGTGGATCGGCGTCACGGCCACGCGTCCCGCGGCGACGGCGGCGAGGTCGGTGCCGGGCTCATCCTCGAAGCCGGGGTCAGAACCGTAGATCCAGTAGCGGCGGCGTCCCTTCTCCTCGTGGTCGAGCTTCAGCTCGTCCCTGTAGATGCGCTTGCCGAGGCTCGTGACCTCCACCCCGCTTGGCGGACCTGCGGGCACGTTGACGTTCAGCAGTGTCCTGGCCGGTAGCGGCACCTGCTCGATGCGTTCGACGAGCCTCGCCACGAACGAGGCCGCGATCTCGAAGTCAAAGCCGCCGTCGAAGCGGTAGTCGAGCGCGCGTGCCCCCGACTGCTGCGAGACGGCTATTGCGGGCAGGCCAAGCACGACTCCCTCGAGCGCCGCGGCGACGGTGCCCGAGTACGTGATGTCGTCGCCGAGATTCGCGCCGTGGTTGATTCCCGACACGACGAGGTCGGCGGAGAAGCTCTCGATCAGGCCGAGGCTCGCGAGCCGCACGCAGTCGACCGGCGTGCCGTCGGTCGCATAGCCGACCGTGCCGTCGGCGAAGGGCACCTGCGCGACCCACAGTGGCCTGCGCGTGGTGATCGAGCGCGCCATCGCCGAGCGGTTGCCGTCGGGCGCGATCACCGCCAGGCGCACGTCATCGAGTCCGATCAGCGCGCGCCTCATCGCCTGCAGGCCGTCGGCCTCGATTCCATCGTCGTTTGTGAGCAGCACGTTCATGATCGATCCAGTCCAGGATAGGGGCCCCCTGGGCCCAGGCGCGTGACCGCCGCGTTACGCGGAGCCGCCGCCGGCCGGGTGCTCGCTCTCGTATGACACGCTCGCCAGCGCCAACCCGTGCGCCGGCGCGGTTCTGCCGGCATCGGAGCGCAGCCCTCCCTCGAGCAGGGTGGTGAATTCGTCAAGCGTGCGACGGCCGCCAGCCACGTCGAGCATCGTCCCCACGAGCACCCGGTTCATGTGGCGGAGGAACTTGTCGGCCTCGATCCAGAACTCGAGCATCTCGCCGTGGATCAGCCACTCGGCGCGGGCGACGCGGCTGGCGAAATGCGAATGCTCGGTTTCCGCGGGTGTGAAGGCCGTGAAGTCGTGTGTTCCACCGATCGCGTCCGCGCACGCCGCGAGCGCGTCGCGATCGAGGCTCCCGGGCGACCAGAAGGCGCGCGCGCGCTCGAACACGCTGCGGGTCCGGCGGGCGAGCACCCGATAGCAGTAGGTCCGGGTGCTGGCGTCGACGCGGGCGTCGAAGGAGGGATGGACCGGCTCGGCGGAGAGGACCGCCACGTCCTCGGCCAGTAGCCCGTTGAGGCGCAGGGGGTCGACCGCCTCGTGCGCATAGCTCGCGACCTGACCCCATGCGTGGACCCCGCTGTCGGTGCGCCCAGCCACCACCAGTTTGAGCGGGCTGCCGTCCTCGCCCACCTCGCCGAGGACCGTCCGCAGCGCCCGCTCGAGCTCCTCCTGAACGGTCCGCTTTCCGGGCTGGCGAGCCCAGCCCGCGAAGCCGGTGCCGTCGTATTCGATCGTGAGCTTGGTGATCATCGCGGCGGACGTGCCCCGCCCAAAGGCGTGCTCTTCACCGAGGGCGACATCGTCGCGGCGGGCGAGACGGCCGAGGAGGCCGAGGAGGGGGTCGACGACTGAGGCGACGGCATCCGCCCGCCTGGATCGATCAGACGAGCTCGATGAAGACCATCTCGGTCGCGTCGCTGCGACGCGGCCCGAGCTTGAGGATACGCGTGTATCCGCCGTGGCGCTCGGCGTAGCGGGGCGCCACCTCGTCGAACAGCTTGTGGACGGCGAACTTGTCCTGGGAGAGTGTGGCGAGCGCCTGGCGGCGGGCGTGCAGGTCGCCCTGCTTTGCCAGCGTGATCAGCTTCTCGATCTCGGGCTTGACCGCCTTGGCCTTCGCCTGTGTCGTTTCGATCCGCTCGTGCTCGATGATCTCCTTGCTGAGGTTCATGAGCAGCGCCTTGCGGTGGGCGGAGTCCCGGCTCAGCTTGTTACGTGTCCTCTGGTGGCGCATGGTTTCGGGAGTCTAGACGGCCGTCCTGCTCAGTCCTGGCGCAGGTTCAACCCCCGCGCGTGCAGCGTCTCGATGACCTCGTCGATCGACTTTTTGCCGAAGTTCGGGATCGCGTTCAGCTCGGCCTCGGACTTGGAGATCAGATCGCCCACCGTCTGGATGCCGGCGCGCTTGAGGCAGTTGTAGGAGCGAACGCCGAGCTCGAGCTCCTCGATCAGGATCCCGAACTCCTCTCCCTGCAGGGCGGGGGCTCCGCCGCCGCCTACGGCCAGCCCGTGACCGTCCAGTTGGCCGCCCGGCGCCGCCCGCAGCTCCTGGATGCGGTCCGCGTCGGTGAAGATCGCCAGCTGGCTGATCAACAGCTCCGCCGCCTCGCGCAGCGCCGCCTGCGGATCGATCGATCCGTCGGTCTCGATGTCCAGCGTGAGCTTGTCGAAGTCCGTCTTCTGACCGACGCGCGCCTGCTCGACGGCGTAGGCGACCCGTCGCACGG
>DATMQG010000102.1:0-18035 GCA_035566835.1 Solirubrobacteraceae bacterium | reverse complement strand
CGCAGTCGCCCCGAGCGTGGCGCAGGGGCGCCAGCCCGTGACGCTCGGCATCGGCGAGCCGTTCGCCCAGACGGTGACGGTTGCAGGCTACTTCGCACTGCTGCTTGCGCTGCCGGTGATCCTGTGGCAGCTGTACGCCTTCGTGATCCCCGCGCTCAGCAAGCGTGAGCGCCGAGCCACGCTGCCGCTGCTGGTCACGGCGCCGCTCCTGTTCGTGGGCGGGATCCTGTTCGGCTACTTCGTCGTGCTGCCCGGAGCGGTCGGCTTCCTGCAGAACTTCAACGCGAGCTCCTTCGACGCGCTCGTGCAGGCGCGCAGCTACTACTCGTTCATCCTGCTCACGCTCGTAGCCTCCGGACTGCTGTTTCAAATCCCGGTGGCGGTGATCGGGCTCACCCAGGCGCGGGTCGTCTCGACGCGCCAGCTGCGCAGGCACAGGCGCTACGCGATCGTCATCATCACCGCGCTGGCCCTGCTGCTGCCAGGGACCGACCCCGTCACCACCGGGCTGGAGCTGGCGCCGATGCTGCTCCTGTACGAGGCCAGCATCGTCCTCGCCTCGACCCTCGAGCGCCGCTCGCGCGATGGCGGCGCTGACGAGGGCGCCGAGCAGGCCGGCGGGTGATCTCCTACGCAGAATCGTAGATCGCGGGAAGATCGGGCTCGCTTCGGGGTCTTTTATTCCGAGCGCCTGAACCGCCCACCCCGAGATTCTCAGCGAGAGGTTCAGCGATCCTCCCCCACATGACTGGAGCAAATCTGATGAAACGCAATCGCCCCGCATCTCTCGGTCTGGCCGTCGCTCTCGTCGGCGTCGCCGTGCTCGTGTTCGCGGTCGCCGGAGGCAGCGCCAAGAAGGCATCGCCGCTCGCCGCCGCGAGCGCCGTCAGCGTCAAGCAGACGTCACTCGGCAAGACCCTCGTCGATGCAAACGGACGCGCGCTCTACCTGTTCGAAGCCGACAGGGCCGGGGTCAGCACCCTGTCACCCGCCGGACTCGCCGTATGGCCGGCGTTCACGAGCGCCGTGGCGCCGCAAGCCAAGGGCGGGGCCGCGGCGGCCGCGATCGGCACCATCGCCGGCCCGGGTGGCGCTCGCCAGGTGACCTACAACGGCCACCCGCTCTACTACTACGTAGGCGACCGACAGGCCGGCAGCACCGCCGGCCAGGGCCTGAACCAGTTCGGCGCCCTCTGGTACGTCCTCTCGCCGAGCGGCAACGCCGTGACGAGCGCACCGGTGACGCCGGCTCCCGCCGCCGAAGCCGCAGAAGGCGGCGGCTACCGCTCGGGATACTGATCCCGATCCGCAGGACCGGGCCGGCCCTTCGGGGCGCGCCACCACGGGCGCGCCCCCGGTCCGAAGGCGCGAGGCGATGTACTATGATGCATAGTAGATGCTCCCGATCCCAGCTGACAGACAGCGCCCCTCGAACCGGCCCATGACTCGACACTTCGACCTCCCCGTTCACGGCGCGCGAGAGCAATGGCAGCAGATTCGCTGGGCGCTGTTCGTGTTCCCGGACATCACCGACGTGGCACCGACCGATGACCCGGAGGTCGTCCGCGTCTTCTACGAGGGCAATCGCCCTTACCCGTCCGTCTGGAGCGTCGAGTTGCGCCAGCAGGGCTTTGACCCCAATCTTGTGGACCCTTGTGATTCGAGCGGGAAGCCCGTCCCCGCGGTGCCGTCGGTTACCTCGGGCTATGCGGGCGCGCCGGCAGCGAGCTCCTCGTAGAGCGGGTAGCGTTCGGCGATCGCCGTCGCGCGCTCCGCGAGCTCGCCCGCACGCGCCTCATATTCGGGGGTGAGCGCGGTCGCGAGGATCCTTCCCACCTCGACGAAGTCGTCCCGCTGCAGCCCGCGCGTGGCCAGCGCCGGCGTGCCGATGCGAAGACCGGACGCCTCCATCGGCGGGCGCGGGTCGAATGGCACCGCGTTGCGGTTGACGGTGATCCCGAGCTCGTGCAGTCGGTCCTCCGCCCGCCTGCCGGTGAGCTCGGGCTCGGCCGCGCGGAGGTCGACCAGCGCCAGGTGAACGTCGGTGCCGCCCGTCAGCACGTTGACGCCGTGGCCGGCCTTCAGGAGCTCCTGCGCAAGCGCGCGCGCCCCGTCGACCGTGCGGCGCTGGCGCTCTGCGAACAGCTCGCTCGCCGCGATCTTGAACGCTACCGCCTTCGCCGCGATCACGTGCTCGAGCGGGCCGCCCTGCTGGCCCGGGAACACAGCCGAGTCGATCTTCTTCGCGTACTCCGCCTTGCATAGGATCACGCCCGCCCGCGGGCCGCCGAGCGTCTTGTGCGTCGTGGTCGTGACGACGTCGGCGCCGTGCTCGACCGGGTTGGGATGCAGCCCAGCCGCGACCAGACCGGCGAAATGGGCCATGTCGACCATCAGCAGCGCGCCCACCTCGTCGGCGATCTCACGAAAGCGGGGGAAGTCGAGCTGGCGCGGATAGGCCGACCAGCCCGCCAGCAGGAGCTTGGGCCGCCGCTCGCGCGCGATGCGCGCGACCTCGTCCATGTCGATCAGGCTCGTCTCGGGATCGACTTCGTAGGCGGCGATCTCATACAGGCGGCCCGACACGTTGAGCCTCATGCCGTGCGTGAGATGGCCGCCGTGGGCGAGGGACAGCCCCATGATCGTCTCTCCCGGCGAGAGCAGCGCGTGATAGACGGCCGCATTGGCTTGGGAGCCGGAGTGCGGCTGCACGTTCGCGTGCTCGGCTCCGAACAGCTGCTTGGCGCGGTCGATCGCGAGCTGCTCGGAGATGTCGACCCACTCGCAGCCTCCGTAGTAGCGACGACCGGGATAGCCCTCGGCGTACTTGTTCGTGAGCACCGAGCCCTGGCATTCGAGCACGGCGCGGGGGACGAAGTTCTCCGAGGCGATCATCTCGAGCGTGCGCTGCTCGCGCTCCAGCTCGCCGCGCAGGACCTCGGCGATCTCCGGGTCCACCTCTGCGACGGGGCGGTTGAAGTAGTCGGGGCTCAGCTCGGACACGGCGCTCTCCTTGGCAGGCGACGGCGACTTGGTGCCCAGGCGCGCGGCGCAAACGCTTGCCGCTTCCCGGTGGTCGTTTCCACCTCAGGCGCCAGTCGCGGCAGCTGTGACGAGGCTAGCAGGGGCCCGGGATCTCCGCACCTCAGCTGGCCCTGCTGAGAAGCTCCCGCACTTGCTCGGATGCAAGCGCGCCCTCGCGCAGCACGTGCCACCGTCGTTCGCTCGCGAAGTCGCGCAGGTCGACGACGGTCGAGGGGGTGCCGGGCAACTCGCCGCCGTCCAGGACGAGGTCGGCACCGTCGAGCAGGCGAGCGGGAACGTCCTGCAGGCGCCGCGCATCGGGCTCGCCGGAGATGTTGGCGCTCGACTGCATGACCGGCGCCGAGATCGAACCGAGGGCGCAGAGCGGGTCGGCCAGGCGCGGCACACGCAGGCCGAGCGTCCCCGGGTCCGAGCGGCAGGCCGCGGCGAAGTGCCCACCGCGGTTCGCCAGCAGCACGGTCACCGGCCGCGGCAGCAGCGCCCGCAGCGCGAGGCGCTCGGCGTCGGGCAGCTCGCTGAGCGTCAGCAGCGCGGGCTCGAGCGCGAAGAACATGACGGCGCACGCGCGCGCGGCCGGCCGGCCCTTGAGCTCATAAAGCCGTCGTGCCGCGTCCCGGTCCTCGGGATCGCAGCACAGGCCGTAGACCGTGTCGGTGGGAAACACCGCCACGCCGCCGCCCGCCACGCACTCCTGGAGGCTCCTCGCGTCGCTCGCGTCCAACGTCGCGCTCATCGCAGCCGGCCCTCCCCGACCACCACGCGCTCTACTCCTGCGAGGTCCCGCTCGCGGCGCACCGTCCGAAAGCCCGCGGCCCCCGTCAGCTCGCCGACTGCGGTCGCCTGGCCGGCGCCGACCTCGAGCGCGACGAACTCCACCCGCTCACGCGGCTGCAGCTGCTCGAGCAGCGCGCGGATCGCCGACAGCCCGTCTCCTCCGGCGAAGAGCGCGCCCGGGGGCTCGTGGCGCACGATGTCGGGAGCCAGCCCGGCGCGCTCGCGATCGGCGACGTAGGGGAGATTTGCGAGCACGGCGCCGAACTCGTCTGGCACGCCCGCGAGCAGGTCGGCACGCAGCCAGCGCACCTGAAGGCCCAGCCGCCGGCCGTTGGAGCGTGCCAGCTCGAGCGCGTCCTCGCTGAGCTCGCTCGCGCTCACGTCGAGGTCGGGGCGCTCGTGCTTCAGCGCGAGCGCGACGGCACCGCTGCCCGTGCCGACGTCGAGCACGCGGGACCCGCGGGGGAGCGTGAGGGCCACCTCCACGAGCAGCTCGGTCTCCGGCCGCGGCACGAGCGCCCTGCGATCGACGGCGAGCTCCAGGTGGCGAAAGCCGCGGTGGCCGACGATGTAGGCGACCGGCTCGCGCTCGACGGCGCGCCGGCGAACCGCGTCCTGGAAGGCGCGCACGGCCGCGCCCTCCACGCGCAGCTCCCGGTCGAGCAGGAGGCGCTCGCGGCTGACCCCCAGCACGTGCGCCAGCAGTATTTCGGCGTCGAGCCGCGGCGTCTCGCAGCGCGCCGCCGTGATCGCGGTGATCGCTCCCTCGAGCGCGTCGCCGACGGTATGGGCCCTCGACGCGCGGCGGGGCCCGCTTGCCGCCCCTGCACCTGTGTGCCCCGCAAGCCGCCCGTGGCGGACCGCCATCATCACGCGACCGCCTGCGCCTCCAGGCGCCGGCGCTTCTCGTCCGCCTGTAGCGCCGCCGTCAGCTCCCCCAGGTCCCCCTCGAGCACCTGGTCGAGGTTGTGAACGGTCAGCTTGATGCGGTGGTCGGTCACCCGCCGCTCGCCGTAGTTGTAGGTGCGGATCTTCTCCGCACGGTCGCCGGTCCCTACCTGCGAGCGGCGGTCGGCCGCGAGCTCGGCCTGCTGCTCGGCGAGCGCACGCTCATAAAGGCGTGCCCGCAACACTCGCAGCGCCTTCTCGCGGTTCTGCAGCTGTGACTTCTCGTCCTGCATCGAGACGACAATCTCCGAGGGCTTGTGCGTTATGCGCACCGCCGAGTCGGTGGTGTTGACCGACTGGCCGCCCGGCCCGGAGGAACGGTAGACGTCGATCTGGAGGTCGCCCGGGTCGATCTGCACATCGACGTCCTCGGCCTCGGGGAGCACGGCGACGGTGGCCGTGGAGGTGTGGACCCGCCCTTGGGACTCGGTCTGCGGCACCCGCTGGACGCGGTGCGTGCCGCCCTCGAACTTGAACACCGAGTAGGCCCCGTCGCCCTTGATCGCGAACGTGTACTTGCCCTCGCCGACATCCAGCGGCTCGGTCTGGAAGCCGAGGCGCTCGGCGTAGCGGGTCAGCATGCGGTACAGGTCGCCGGCCCACAGCCCGGCCTCCTCGCCGCCGGCGCCGCCCTGGATTTCGACGATCACGCTCTTCTCGTCGTTGGGGTCGCGCTCGACCATCGCCAGGCGAATCTCCTCTTCGAGCTGCTCGATCCGCTGGCGCGAGGCCGCGAGCTCGTCGCGCAGCTCGGCGTCCTCGCCCATCTCAGAGAGCATCTCCTCGGCGCCCCCGGCGTCGTCCTGGGCGCGGCGCCATTCGGCCGCCAGCTTCGCCGCGGGCTCGAGCTGGCTGTATGCGCGGCCCACCTCCGCGTAGCGGACGCGGTCGGATATGACCTCGGCGTCGGTCATCTGCTCGCCCAGCTCGGCGAAGCGGGTCTCGATCTGCTTTACGAGCTCCTGGATCATTCCGGCCAGTCTAGGCGGCCGGGCTCCTCGGCAGATGGCCGTCTAGGCCGGGAGGCGCTGCGAGCTGGCGAGCTCGATCAGCTCGGTCAGCGTCGCGTCGAGCAGCTCGCGCGCGTCATCGTCGAGCGGCAGCCCGTCAGCGCCCAGAGCCTCGTCGGCCTGGGGTATCGGTATTTCGCGATCGACGACCCGCGCGCCAATCGTGCTCAGCACCTTGCGGGTCTCCGCCTGAGCCCAGATGGCGCCGAAGAGGCTCGTGCTCGCCCCGATCACCGCCGCCGGCTTGCCCATCAGAGGGGTGCTCGCAATCGGGCGCGAGACCCAATCGAGGGCGTTCTTGAGTACGCCCGGGATCGACCCGTTGTACTCGGGCGTCGCGACGAGGACGGCGTCCGCCCCGGCGATCGCGGCGTTCAGGGCCGCGACCGCCGGGGGAGTCTCGTGCTCGTCATCCTCGCTGAACGGCGGGATCGCCGCGAGCTGGTCAAACACGTCCAGCTCGACCCCGTCCGGGAGCAGCGCGGCGACCCCACGCAGCAGGCGCGTGTTGTGCGAGTCGCGGCGAAGGCTGCCCGAGAGCCCGAGGATACGCATGAGTCCTACGCCTGCTTCACGAGCTCGAGCGAGACCTGCAGCTTGACGTCGTTGTCGACCGCGAAGCCGCCCTTGGGGAGCGGTGCGTTCCACTCGAGCCCGAACTCGCGCCGGTCGATGACGGCCTCGAGCTCGACGCCGAGTTTGTCGTTGCCAGCGATGTCCTCGTGCGGACCGGTGATCGTGCCGCGTCCGGTCACGCTGTGCGTGCGGTCCTTGATCGTGAGCTCGCCCTCGACCTCGAGCTCGCCGCCCTCCTGCACGCGAACGGCGGTGGAGCGGAAGCGGATCTGGGGGTAGCGCTCGCTGTCGAAGAAGTCCGGCGCTTTCAGGTGAGCGGCGAGGTTCTCGTCCTTGACGACGATCGAGTCGACCGCGACCGTACCCTCGAGTCGCGGCTCGCCGTTCTCACCCACGGTGAGAGCACCGTCGTAGTCCTCGAACCGGCTGCGGAAGTTCGAGACGACCATGTGCTTGACGGCAAAGCCGACGTGCGAATGGACCTTGTCGATGCTCCAGGTCCCAATGGAGATGTCCTGCTGGGTTGCGACGCTCATTGGAGGCTCCTTAGCTTGATGATGTTCCGGACCTTAGTCCGCTTCTGAATCTGACACCAGCATAGCAAAGAATCGGACCGAAGTCCGTTTAGTATGATGAGTTACATGAGCTCTGCTTTCGAGCTGCCCCAGATTGAGCCAGAGAGCTTCGAGCGCGCCGACGCGGCGCGCAATCGCGAGCGAATTCTCTGTGCGGCGAGACGCCTCTTCGACGAGCGCGGCGCCGGCTTCGTGTCGATGGACGAGATCGCCGAGGCCGCGGGCGTCGGCAAGGGCACGCTCTTCCGCCGCTTCGGCTCCCGCGCCTCGCTTGCCGCCGCGCTGCTCTCCGAGCGTGAGCGCGACTTCCAGGAAGCCATCATCCGCGGTGCGCCACCGCTCGGCCCCGGGGCCCCGCCGCAAGAGCGGTTGATCGCCTTCGGCGAAGCGCTTCTCGACACGCTCGAGGCGCACTCCGAACTGCTGGTGGCGGCGGAGAGCGGTCCCGCCCGCTTCGCACACCCCGCCTACCGTGTGCATCGACTGCATGTGATGCTGCTGCTCGCAGAAGCCGACCCCGAGTGCGACCCGGAGATGCTCGCGGAGACACTGCTGGCAGGGCTAGGCGCCGAGCTCTTCTTCTACCTGCGCCGGATGCGCGACATCCCGCTCGAGCGGGTGAAGGACGGCTGGCGCGAGCAGGTCCGCCGCACGGTTCCGGCCACTGAGCCTGTCTAGGCCACGACCTCCAAGCCCACCAGGTCGGCTGCCGAGAGCTCGCCGGGCGCCTCCAGCGCCAGGACGGCCTCCAGCGAGGCGATCGCGACCTCGAGCTGTGGCACGTCGGGCTCGCGGGTCGTCAGCAGCTGCAGCTTCATTCCGGGCCACATCAGCACCTGCACCCAGCGCCTGCGGCGGTTGCGCCCCGCGAACTTGATGAGCTCGAAGGAGATTCCCGCGATCAGCGGCACGCCGAGTATTCGCGTCAACACGAGCCAGTACCAGGCCGGAAGGCCGATCGGCGCGAACACGAAGATCGCCACGATCATGACAACGAGCAGGAAGCTCGTGCCACAACGGGGATGCAACCGCGAGAAGCGTTGCGCGTTGGCCGGCGTGAGCGCCAGCCCGGCCTCGAAGCAGGAGATCGTCTTGTGCTCGGCGCCGTGATACTCGAAGACCCGGCGCAGGTCGCGCAGCCGCGAAAGCAGCAGCAGGTAGCCGAGGAAGATGCTCGTTCGCACGATGCCCTCGACCAGCCAGAACAGGAACGACGAGCCGAGCTGCCCCTTGATGAGGCTCGTCAGGCCCACGGGGATGAGGAAGAAGAGCACGATCGCGAACGCGAGCGCGAACACGACGGTCCCCGCCCAGACGCCGCGCGGTATCTCCTGATCGTCCTCGGGGGGGAGCTGCGCGTTGGCCGAGATCTCAAGCGCCCGAAAGCCGATCATCAGCGACTCGCCGAGCGCGACGACTCCGCGCACGATCGGAAGGCGCAGAAGACGATGACGCTTCAACACCGAGGTGAGCGGATGCGTGGTGACCTCGATCTCCCCGAGCGCCGGCTCCTCGGGCGGGCGCTCGCCCTCCTCGAGCTGCTCCACGCTCGGCTTGCGGACCGCCACGGCCCAGTGGGCGACCCCTCGCATCATCACGCCCTCGAGCACGGCCTGTCCGCCGACCGGAGCGTCTCGCTGCGCGCTCAGCTCACCCTCACGTGTCGGGGCCGGGACCGCACCGCCTGCCGCGCCGTCGCGCGCGGCCGTCGCTGTCGCTGGCGGCGAGGTGGGCGGAGCGGCCACCGCAGCGCTGAGGAATCGCGACTCGGCTGGCGTCGTAGGCTGGCCGACCTTTGAAGGGTCGGCGGCTGCGCGCCAGGACATGCGCTACTGCGCGGACCGAGACTGCGCCGAGTGCAAGCGGCCCTTGGCGACGCGCCGCTGGAACCGCTCCACCCGTCCGCCGGTGTCCATCAGCTTCTGCCGGCCCGTGTAGAACGGGTGGCAATTCGAGCACACCTCGACGTGCAGCTCGTCGCGGGTAGCGCGCGTGGTGAACTCGTTACCGCACGTACAGCGGACGTGCGCCTGGACGTAGTTGGGGTGGATCTTCGCCTTCATCGTCCCACCATTCTAGCGGCCGGTCCCTGCCCGGGCCGAGGGCGCCCGCGGCGCCCAGGTTCGGCTCAGGCTCCCGTGACGGGCGGGTTCGTCCCCGTGGCGAGGAACAGGGGCTGCTCGCACGTGGGCGTGCGTCGTTCGAGCGCCCTGATCAACCTGCCCTTCGTGGTCAGCCAGCGGAAGCGGACGGCCGCCCGGTAGACGGCCGGAGCGGCGAGGTCGGTGACCTGCTTGATGTAGCGATACACCTTGACCCCGGGAGCCGCCGCGCGCCACACGCCGAGCCCCGACGCCGCGACCGTGTGGAACGTCGCTTCCGCCGGCAGCCGCTCCTGCAGCTCGATGCGCATCGACATGCGCCCGGTCCCGGGCGCGGCCGTCATTTCGCCGGAGAACGTCACGGAGCGTTCGGCCTGCACCGAGGAAGTCGCACACTGCTCGACGGTCGCCGAGGGGATCACGGTGCTCGAGCCGGGCTGGGGTTTCTGTGCGCCGCTGCTCGCGGCGCCTGCCATCCCGGAGCCCCCGGTTTCAGCGCTCGCGGCGACCGGCGCCAACGCAGCGGCGAACGCGAAGCAGCAGACGAGCGCGAGGCGGCTCACGAACGCGAAGCCGCTGACGAACGCCGGCGTCGGGCGCCCGACCCGTCGGCCGGGACGGGCTGCGCATGCTGGGGCGTTCCTCATCACAGCGAGTAACACCCTGCAAACCCGCATGTTGCGCAGTTTGCGTGAGACGTCGGCAACGGTAGGGAGCGTAGCCAGGCGGGCCCTGTAGCGCCGCTCCCGGGCGCGTTCGGGTTATCAGGTGAGGAGATAGAGGGGTCCGTCGCCGCCCTCGGGCGTCGTGAGCCGGCCGCCCTTGGCGGTGATCGCCCCGCATTGCACGCAGTTGGTGTAGTTGACGACCACGTCCACCTCGCCCTGCTCGCGCGCGTCCTCGGGGATCTCATAGACGCCGGCGGGACACATCCAGCGCCATGTCTCGGCGATCTCCCTGGGCACGTGTTTCTGAACGCGGATGTGGTTCGGCGCGTCGTCGCGCGTTGCGTTGCCGCTGATGAACACCGAGGAGAGCTTGTCGAATGTGTATTTCCCATCCGGCTTGGGGTAGGCGTCCTTGGTCTTGCCGATGAACATCGGCCTCGCGTCGTCACGATGCCAGCTCCAGCGCCCGCCCGGAAAGCGTCCCTTCGTGCCCATCATCAGGTTCACGAACGGGAGGCCCTGGATGAAGCCTTTCTGGAACGGCTGGCGGGTGTTGCGAACCTCGTAGAGCTCCTTGCCGATCACCGATTCTTCGACTGCCTGTTCGTAGGACTCGAACGAGGACTCACCGCGAACGAGCGCGGCGTAGATCGACTCGGCCGCGAGCTTGCCCGACATGATGCTGTGATGCACGCCCTTCAGTGCCACCGTGTCGACCATCCCGGCGGCGTCGCCGAGGAGTACCGCCCCGGGCATCGCCAGCTTGGGCATCGACCACCAGCCGCCGCCCGGCAGCGCCTTCGCCCCCCAGGCGACGCGCTCGCCACCCGCGAGGATGCCCTTGACGAGCGGGTGCATCTTGAACTGCTGCAGCAGATCGTGGCCGGAGGTGGTGGCGTCGGCGTACTCGAGGTCGATCACGAAGCCGATGCTGACGAGATCCTCGCCGGTCTTCTCGTCCTTCATCGGATAGATCCACGTGCCGCCGACGTGTCCGTACTTCGCTGAGATCTTCAGCGGCCACGGGCCCAGCGTGTGGATCACGCGGTCGAGCGGCTTCGGGACCTTCCACACCTCCTTGACGCCGAGCTCCCACACCTGCGGCTCGCGACCGGCGGCGAGGTCGAACTCCTTGATCGCAGCACCGGTGAGATGGCCCCAGCAGCCCTCGGCGAGGACGGTGGCGTGCGCCTTGATGTCGGTCCCGGGCTCGAAGTTCGATAGCGGCTCGCCGTCCTTGCCGCGGCCCTTGTCCCCCGAACGGACTCCCACGACCCGCCCGTCCTGCTCGATCAGCTGGGTCGCGGCGGTCTCGGTTAGGATGTAGGCACCGCCCTCCTCGGCCTGGCGCTGCTGGAAGCGAGCCATCGCCGACACGGATACGACCTCGTTGCCGTGGTTCTTGAAGTTTGGAGGCGCGGGGATCCGCAGCCGCGTCTTGGCGCTCGGCAGCAGGTAGACCGCCTCCTTGGAGACCTCACCGAAGGCGAAGCCCTCTCTGCGCCAGTCCTCGCGGCTCTGCTGCGGAAACAGCTCCTGCAGCGCAGCGGGGCGCATCACCGCGCCGGAGAGATTGTGACCGCCGCAAGTCTTCGCCTTCTCGATCACCGCCACGGGAACTTCCCCGAGGCGCTCCATCGTCTCGGGATCGTCGGCCAGGAGCTGCAGCAGGCGGTTTGCGCACGCCAGGCCGGCCGTGCCGCCGCCGACGATCACCACGCCGACCTCGATCAGCTCGTCCTCGGGATCGAGCCCCCGCTTGATGAATTCCTTCTGTGAGTCAACGGGCGGTGGGAAGGCAGCCGGCGCGACGCTGCCGTTGTGAGAGCTCATCTCAGCTCGCCCGCTTCGCCTTCACGGCCTCGGTCAGCTTCGGCAGGATCTTGTTCAGGTCGCCGACGACGCCGAGATCGGAGAATTCGAAGATCGGCGCGTTGGCGTCCTTGTTGATCGCGACGATGTTCTCCGACGCCTGCATCCCCACCTTGTGCTGGATCGCGCCCGAGATGCCGGCCGCGAGGTAGAGCTTCGGCGCGACAGTCTTGCCGGTCTGGCCGATCTGCGCCGCATAGGGGTACCAGCCCGCGTCCACCACCGCGCGCGTGGCGGCGACCGCTGCGTTGCCGCCGAACGCGGCTGCAAGGTCCTCCGCCAGCTGGAAGCCCTCGGCTTTTCCGAGGCCGCGGCCGCCCGCGACGAGGATGTCGGCGCCCTCGATGTCGACGTCTACGCCGCGCTGTTCTCCGCGCGTGACCATCGTCGCCTGCTGCGCATGCGGGCTCAGCTCGAACGAGAGCGGCTCCACGGCAGCGTCCGGCTGGGCGGGATCGGACTCACCGATCTCGAACGCGTTCAAGCGGCCGATGATGATGCCCACATCCGAGCGGTATTTGACTTCCGAGATCGCGGAGTCGCCGAGGATCGGGCGCTCGGCTATCAGCTCGCCGTTCTCGGCGCGGACGGCCGTGACCTCCATCACCACACCGGCGCCGAGTCGCGCTGCCAGGCCGGCCCCGATCTCGAAGCCGAGCAGGCCGCCACCGAACAGCGCGTAGGAGTATCCGCCCTCGGTGATCGCCGCCGCCATGGCGTCAACGAGCGGCTGGGCCAGTCCCTCGGGGCCCTCGGCGACAAGCGTCTTCTTGGCGCCGTATTTGCCGAGCGAGGCAGCTAGATCGCTCGGAACGTTTTCGCCGAGCATGATCGCGTGCGCCTCGCCGCCCAGCTTGGACGCGAGCCTGGCGCCCTCGGAGACGGCACCGAGCGAGTTCTTGTTGATCGCGCCGTCGTAGTGCAGCGCGTAGACCAGGATGTTCGCCATGTCAGTTCAGTTCCTTTCGCTCATCGTCCGCGACGCCAAATTGAAGGTGAGGGGCCCGGCTCGCCGGCCTCCGGCCGCCTGCGCCACCCTCATATGAGCTTGCGCTCGTCGAGCCAGGCGATGATCTGCTCGACCGTCTCGTTGGTGTCCTCGTCCTCGATGATCTGCCCGGCCGCCTTCGCCGGAGGCGCCTTCGCAGCGATCCACTGGGCCCCGGAGTTCTCCGCGCCGACTTTCGAGGCGTCGATGCCGACGTCGGCCGCGGTGAGGGCGTCGAGCGGCTTCTTCTTGGCGCCCATGATCGCCTTCAGCGACGGGTAGCGCGGCTCGTTGATCGCGTCGCCGACGGAGATCACCGCCGGCAGCTTGACCTGAACGGTGTCGTATCCATACTCGGCCTGGCGCTCGCAGCGCAGCGAGTCGGGGTTGACGTCCATCTTGATCACCTGCGTCAGCGACGGCATCCGCAGGTGCTCGGCCACGACGGCGCCGATCGTGTAGCACTCGCCGTCGTCGGACTGCTGTCCGAGCAGCACGAGATCCGGGCTCTCCCGCTGCAGCGTCTGCGCGAGCGCGTAGCCGGTCGCGGCCACGTCGGAGCCGGCAACCGCCGGGTCGCTCAGATGCACCGAACGGTCGGCGCCCAGCGACACGGCCTTGTGCAGCGCCCGCACGGCGCTCTCGGGGCCCATCGTCACGGCGACGATCTCCTCGACCGGCACGGCGCCGCCCTCCCTGATCTGCATCGCCGCCTCGATCGCGTGCGTGTCATACGGGTTGAGGTTCTTCTCACCGCTCCGGTCCATGCGCCCCGTCGAGGGATCCAGCCTCTTCTCGACGGCGGCGTCCGGAACCTCCTTAACCAGGACGCATATCTTCATTCTCAGGCAACTCCTTGGGTGTGTTGAAAGCGATCCTACTCGCTTCAGCGGTTGACTGACGAGTCAATCAAGAACTGGATACCCGCCCGCCCGCGGTCGCGTCGCGGATGAAATCGACGATCGCCTGCGTCGGCGCGCCCGGGGTGAAGACCTCGGCGACGCCGAGCGACTTGAGCTCGGGGATGTCCTCGGCCGGGATCGTGCCGCCGACCGTCACGAGTACGTCATCGATCCCCTGCTCGCGGAGCAATTGCACCACCCGCGGCACGAGCGTCATGTGCGCGCCCGAGAGGATCGAGAGGCCGACGGCGTCGGCGTCCTCCTGAATCACGGTCTCGACGATCTGCTCGGGAGTTTGGTGCAGCCCCGTGTAGATGACCTCCATGCCGGCGTCACGCAGCGCGCGTGCGATTATCTTCGCGCCCCGATCGTGGCCGTCGAGCCCGGGCTTTGCCACAACCACGCGGATCTTGCCGCGATGCGCTGGGGAGCTGGAGGTCGACGTCATCGACCGCTCACGCTACATCCTGCGCGCGCCCGACGGTGCTCGCCCGCCGCGGCGCGGGCGTCGCGCCTGGGCGCTGGTGCGCCCCCGTCGTATGCGACCGGGGCGCCCCGGCGCTTGCCGGCGGGCGCCGCCGCCGCGAGGGGGCCGGCGCTCGCGTACGACGCGTCCGAGCGAAGCCAGCATCGTCCCCGCGCCGACCGCGGCGAGCAGCTTCAGGCGGCGCCCGAGACGGTCGAGGCGCACGACCTCCCAGCCTTCCGCGGCGGCGATGCGGCTCAGATGGGGGTCGGGGTTGACGACCACCGCATGGCGCACTGCCCGCAGCATCGGCACGTCGGACTCCGAGTCCGAGTACGCGTAGGAGGCGTCGAGGTCGATGCACTCGCGGTCGGCCACCTCTCGCATCGAGAGCACCTTTCCCTCGCGGTAGTTGAACGGTCCGGCCGGCCTACCCGTGTAGCGCCCGTCGACGATCTCCGAGCGCGAGCCGAGACCGCCGTCGAAGGCGAGCACGTGAGCCAGCAGATCGGCCATCTCCTGCGATGCAGCCGTGAGGATGTAGACGGGGACGCCGGCGTCCTGGTGCGCGTAGGCGCGGGCGAGCATCTCCGGGTACAAGCGCGGCAGGACGCCCGCCAGAACGCGCGGGGACAGGCGCTCGAGATCGCGCACGCGGACGCCGGCGATCATCGCTCCCACGCGCTGGCGCACATCGTCGGCGCGTTCGTCGGTGGAGCCGCGCAGGCGAAAGCGGAGGTTCTCGTAGACGTCGCGCGCCAGGCGCCTGCGCGAGATCATCCCCGTTTCGTAGGCGGCGCGCGCGAAGTAGACACCGGAGGAGCCCGCGATCAGGGTCTTGTCCAGGTCGAAGAAGGCGGCTGCGCGCAGAGGCCGCTTACCGTTCGCTGACGCGCTCACTAGACCCTGAGGATCACGGCGTCACCCTGGCCGCCGCCCGAGCAGATCGCAGCGCAGCCGAGGCCGCCGCCGCGACGGCGGAGCTCGAGCACGAGGCTTCCAAGGATGCGCGCGCCGGAGGCACCGATCGGGTGGCCGAGCGCCACGGCGCCGCCGTTGACGTTGACCCTGTCCTCGTCGATCCCGAGCATGCGAATCGAGTTGAGCGTGACCGAGGCGAACGCCTCGTTGATCTCCCACACGTCGATGTCTCCCGGCTGCAGGCCGGCCTTCTCGAGGGCCTTCTTCGCCGCGCTCGCCGGCGTCGTCGCCAGGTAGGCGAAGTCGTTGGCGCTCTGGGCATGGGCGACGATCTCCGCCAGCGCCTCCTTGCCGTTGGCGCTCGCCCACTCTTCGGACGCGAGCACGAGCGCGCCCCCACCGTCGTTTACGCCCGGCGAGTTGCCCGCGGTGTGCGAGCCGTCCTTGCCGACGAGCCCCGGAAGCGCGGCGAGCTTCTCCAGCGACGTGTCGCGCCGGGGGCCCTCGTCGAGCTCGACGACGGTGTTGCCCTTGCGCCCGTTCACGGTCACCGGGACGATCTCTTCGGGTAGGCGCCCCTCGTCGGTCGCCCTCAGCGCCAGTTCGTGCGAGCGCAGCGCCCAGCGATCGAGGTCCGCGCGGGTCATCTCGAGCTCATCGCCGACCTCGGTCGCCTCGACGAACATCTGCTTGCCGGAGAATGGGTTCGTCAGCCCGTCGTGGACCATCGCGTCGAGCATCTTGGCGTCGCCCATGCGGTAGCCGAAGCGGGCTCCGGGAAGTAGGTAAGGCGCCTGGGACATCGACTCCATGCCGCCGCCCACGCCGACCTGCATGTCGCCGGCCCGGATCGCCTGGTCGATGATGACCGAGGCGCGCAGCCCCGACGCGCAGACCTTGTTGATCGTCTCGGATGAGACCTCCTTCGGGATTCCCGCCTTCATCTGCGCCTGGCGCGAGGGAATCTGACCCTGGCCGGCCTGAAGCACCTGGCCCATGACGACGTGATCGACCTGCTCGGGCTCGACGTCGGCGCGCTCGAGGGCCGCCTCGATCGCGATCCCGCCGAGCTCGGTGGCGTCCAGCGAGGACAGGCCGCCGCCCATCTTGGCGATGGGGGTGCGGGCGGTGCCGAGGATCACGGTTTTTGGCATCGGAGGAGCTCTCTTCTGTCGGTCGGTGAGAAGGACGCGAGATTCCGAATGGTAGTGGACCGCCTCGCGGTGCCGACTTGGCGGCCGCAGTGCAGGTGGCCCTGCAACGGCGCGCAAGAGCGATCGCGGAGATCGGAGACGTCGAGCGACGGAGCGCTGGCGAGCCGGATATCGTGCGCTGGCCATGCAGGTGTCCACGACCAGCCGACCGGGCCGCGAGAGCGATGCCGACACGGTCGCGATCGGCGTCTTCGAGGGCGAGGAGCCGGGCGCGGAGGCGCCCTCGGAGCTTGGCGAGCTGCTCGCCTCGGGTGAGGCGCGCGGGTCTTTCAAGGCGCTCGCGCTGGGCCATGCGCAGGGCAAGCGCTGGTTGGTGGTCGGACTCGGCGCGCGCAAGGACTTCACGCCGGAGCGTGCGCGCGTGGCGGCCGCCGCGGCCCGCGCGCGCGCTCGCGAGATCTCGACACGGGCGCTCTGCTGGGAAGTGCCCGTCGGCGGGCGAGACATCGCCGCGGCGCTCGTCGAGGGGACGATCCTCGGCGACTACAGCTTCGAGCGCTTCAAGTCCAGCCCGGGCGCCGAGGGCTCGGGCGAGGGGCACAAGCACCTGGAGACCCTGACGCTCTCAAGCTCCGAGGACCTGAGCTCGGCGGCCGCCGAGGGGGCGGTGCTCGCGGAGGCCGTCAACGCCGCGCGCGACCTGCAGAACAGGCCCGCCAATGACCTCACCCCGACGGCGCTGGCCGAGCAGGCGCGAGCGCTCGCTGAGGAGATCGAGGGCCTGTCCGTCGAGGTCGAGGGTCGCGAGGGCATCATCGGCCGCGGAATGGGGGCATTTGCCGCCGTCGCCCAGGGATCAGAGCAGGAACCCGCGCTGATCACGATGCGATATGAGGGCCCACCCACCGCAGCCACCGCCGCGGCGAGCGGCCCGCGACTCGGCTTCGTCGGCAAGGCGGTTACGTTTGACAGCGGCGGCATCTCGCTGAAGCCCGGCGCGAAAATGGCCGAGATGAAGTTCGACATGTCGGGAGGTGCGGCGGTGATCGAGGCCGTCGCGGCGATCGGCCGCCTGCGCCTGCCGGTGAGGCTCTTGGCCGTCGTCGGGGCCACCGAGAACCTGCCCAGCGGCCGCTCGGTCAAGCCCGGCGACATCGTGCGGGCGTCCAACGGTAAGACGATCGAGGTCAACAACACCGACGCGGAGGGCAGGCTCGTGCTGGCGGACTGCCTCTGCCACGCGATCGCCGAGGGCGCGGAGCTCGTGGTGGATCTGGCGACCCTCACCGGCGCGGTGATCATCGCGCTCGGCTCGACCTACGCCGGGCTGATGTCAAACGACGACGAGCTCGCGGCGCGGATCGCGGGCGCGGGCGAGCGGAGCGGTGAGATCGTCTGGCGGCTGCCGCTGCACGAGGAGTACGACGAGCTGATCAAGGGCAAGTACGGCGACCTCGACAACGCGCCCGAAGCCCGCAAGGCCGGGACGATCGTCGGCGGAGCATTCCTGTCGAACTTCGTCGGCGATGTGCCCTGGGCACATCTCGACATCGCCGGCTCCGCGTGGGACCTCGACCGCGAGTACGTCGGCAACGGTGCCTCCGGCTATGGCGTGCGGCTGCTGGTCGAGCTGGCGCGGTCCTACGTCACCTAGCCGCCTCCCACCGCGCCGAACTCGCCCGCGAGCCCACCCAGCCGCTGCGTGACAGCGGCCCAGGCGGTGGAGCGCGGGTCGAGGTGGGCCCGGTGGCGCCCGGCCGCTCCCTCGATCCCCACGAGCTCGACCGCGCCCCCGGCCGCTCGAGCGGCGTCCGCGTAGCTGCGGCTGAGCTCGATCGAGACGACCTCGTCGAGCACACCGTGCACCAGCAGCGCGGGCATCTGAAGCGGCACGAGCGCGGCCGGATCCGCGGCGGCGTAGCGCTCGGGAAACTGCCCCGGACCGCCGCCCATCAGCGCGCGCGCCGCTCCCCCGCGCCACCTTCTGTAGGCGCCCGCCAGGTCGCACACCCCGGCCTGCGCGATCGCCGCTCG
>DATMQG010000101.1:0-20931 GCA_035566835.1 Solirubrobacteraceae bacterium | reverse complement strand
CCGGTCACGGCCTGTCCCGCGAAAGTCTTCACGCCGAGACGCTGTGCGTTCGAGTCACGCCCGTTGCGGCTCGAGCCGAGCCCCTTCTTATGAGCCATCTGGACCCTGCTCCCTCTTCGCCCGCGTCTTGGCGGGCGCTTTGGCGGTCCGCGCTTTCGCCGCCGGTTTATCGGCTCCCGCTTTAGCGCCGGCCGGTTTGGCGGCGACCGGTTTCGAGGACGGTTTGTCGGTCGGTTTGTCGGTCGCTTTGGCGACCGGTTTCGAGGACGGTTTATCGCCCGCTTTGGCGACCGGTTTCGAGGACGGTTTGTCGGGCGCCTTCGCGCTCGCTTTGGCGGCCGCCTTGCGGGCGCCTTGGACGATCTCCGTGACCTCGATCTGGGTGAGCTCCTGGCGATGGCCGGTGCGGCGCTTGTAGCCCCGCTTGGGCTTGAACTTGAATACGCGCAGCTTCTCTCCGCGCACGTGGCCGAGCACCTTCGCCGTGACCTTCACCGTCTCGAGGCCCGCCTTGTCGAACACGGCCTCCTCGGAGCGGTAGAGGATCGGCTGCAGCGCTACGTCCGCGCCCTCCTCGGCAGGCAGGCGCTCGATGAGCAGGCGCTGGCCCCGCTCGACGCGGTACTGCTTGCCTCCCGTCTTCACGATCGCGTACATGTCCGTTTTCGGCTCTCTTCCTCGCAGGGCTCAGGCGCTCCGGCGCCGCCCGGCACGCTCCTAGTCGCCGCTCGCCTTGGCCTTGGCAGCGGAACGGCGCCGCCCGCCTCTGCGGCCACGACGCCGAGGCTTCGATTGTAGGCCATCCTCCTCGATCCCGCCCTCGGGCGCGTCGTCTGGGAGCGTGGCGTCCATCGCGATCTCCTCCTCGGGCTCGGAGTCGAGCGTCGTCGGGGACTCGCTCAGGCCAGCTTCCCGGCGCGCCTCGGCATCCTCGCTCTCAGCCGGCCTGCGCCGGCCGCGCCCGCGCGCCTTCGAGCCTTCCGCGACGGCGCCGGCCTCGGCGGGCTCGGCGGCGCCGCGGCGCTGGCGTCCCGCGCCCTTGGCGGCGCTGGGGCGGGCGGGCGGGCGAGCGACCTCGCCTGACTCGTCCAGCAGCAGCGCGCTCGCCGCCGTGCGGCCCACCTTGTCGATGCGGACCATCCGCTTCTCGCCCACATGCGCCGCGGCGCCGGCGATCGAGATGATGTAGCCGTCGATTTTCGCGACTGCGTCTTCCGCGTCGTACATGTGCGGCTCGACGATCTCGACCAGCACCTCGTCGCCCTGGCGGAACGGCAGCGCCCGCTCCTCGACCTGCTCGCGCGTGCCCATGAAGGTGATCGCGAAGTGTTCGAGGCCGAGCCCTTCGGAGCCCTCGAACAGGAACGACTTGGCGGTCTGCGCCTCGAGCGCGTGCAGCACGCGCGAGCCATGGCCGGTGAACTGGGTGCTGACGCGCGGGTTCATCTGCACGAGGAACGCTTCGTCCTCGGGATGTTCGGCGGCGACATCGCGCAGCTTGCGCTCGAACTCGATCGCGATCGTCTCCTCCGAGCGGATCACCCCCTCGCCCTCGCACGTGGGGCATGGGCGGCTCATGATCTCCCGCACGCCCTCGGTCACGTTCTGGCGGGTCATCTCGACGAGCCCGAGCTTCGAGATCTCGGCCGTGAACGTCTTCGTGCGATCCTCGTCGAGGGTCTTGCGCAACGTCTTCATCACCGCGTCGCGGTTGCGCGCGCGAGCCATGTCGATGAAATCGATCACGATGATCCCACCGATGTCGCGCAGGCGCAGCTGGTTGACGACCTCCTCGGCGGCCTCGAGGTTGGTCTTCGTGATCGTGTCCTCGAGACCGGCGCCTTTCCCCCGGCCGATGAAGCTTCCAGAGTTGACGTCGATCACCGTCAGCGCCTCGGCGTAGTCGATCATCAGGTAGCCCCCGCTGGGCAGGTCCACCCGCCGCGAGAGCACCCCCTCGATCGCCTTGTCCACCCCATAGGCCTCGAACAGCGGCTCCTTCTGCTCCCACAGCTCCACCCGCTCGACGAGCTCTGGGGCGGTGCGTGTGAAGAAGGACACGAGCCGGTGGTACTGCTGCGGGTCATCGACGATCGCACGCTCGAAATGCTCGGAGAAGATGTCGCGAACGACACGCACGGAGAGGTCCGCCTCCTGGAAGACGAGGTCGGGGGCGTCCGTGTCGTGCACGCGTTTGACGAGCACCTCATGGAGCTTGTGCAGGTACTTCAGCTCTCGTTCGAAGTCGGCCCGCTTGGCCCCGTGGGCGGCGGTGCGGATGATGACCCCGCCGCCGCCGAGCTCCAGGTTGGCGGTCTGCCGGCGCAGACGCTCGCGCTCGCGGTCCTCGAGCCGGCGGGAGACGCCCACGCCCTCGCCGGTCGGCGCGTAGACCATGTAGCGGCCGGCGATCGTCAGCTCCATCGACAGGCGCGCGCCCTTCGTCTTCAGCGGGTCCTTCACCACCTGCACCACGATCTCCTGACCGGGTGAGAGGAGATCGGCGATACGGCGACCGCCGCCGCTGCCGCGCCCGCGCCGGGGCGCCTCGACGCCGGGCAGCACGATCTCGTCGACGTGCAGGAAGCCGTTCTTCTCGAGGCCGATGTCGACGAACGCCGCCTCGAGGCCGGGCAGCACGTTGTCCACCTTACCCTTGTAGATGTTGCCGACGATCGAGCGGCCGCCGCGCCGCTCTATGTAGAGCTCAGCGATCCGATAGCCGGCCGGCGGACGTCCGCTGACGCGTTTGCTGCCGTTGCGCGATCCGCCCGTCGCACGGGTCGCAGACCCGGACCGGGCCGAGCGCCCGCGATCGTTCGCTGACTGTCGCGAGGCGGCGGGTGTTCCGATCGCCTCCAGAAGCGCCACGCGCGTCTCCGCGCGGTCGACGCTGACAAGTACTTGCTTTTTCAATTTGATCCAGTCTTTCGGGATGGGAAGTCGCCGAGCGCTCGCGTCGGCACCGGGTCGGTGCGAGCCGCGTTACCGGGCGCCGGGCGGGCGGGCTGCTGCCTGCTGGCTGCTCCTGGCGGTGTGATGAGGGGTGCTCGGCTGACATTCGTGTCTGTTAGCGCAGAACGCGGCCCTTCAGCGATGCCGTGGCGCGCGCCTGAACGTAAATCGATTGCAACAGGCCCACCGCCAACAGGGTGGTGATGACCGACGAGCCGCCGTAGCTCATGAGTGGCAGCGTTACGCCGGTGATTGGCATGATCCCAATGGTCATTCCCACGTTGACGAAGACCTGGAACATCAGCATAGCCGCTACACCGGCCGCGATCAGCGAGCCGAACAGGTCCTTCGCCATCACGAGGATCCCCAGGGTGCGCCAGATCAAGAGGGCGTAGAGCAGCAGCACGGCCGCGGCGCCGACGAACCCGTACTGCTCGCCGACGGCCGCGAAGACGAAGTCGGTGTGGTCCTCGGGGACGAAGTTCAGGCGGGTCTGCGACGAGTTGGCGCCGCGGCCGAACTTCTGACCCGAGCCGATCGCGATCTTCGACTCCTGCTGTTGGTAGCCTTCTTTCTGCGGGTTAGAGGAGGGGTGCAGGAACGCCGTGAGGCGCGCCACCTGATAGGGCTTCAGCACGTGCACGCCAGCCGCGGGTGCAGCGACGAGCACGAACGTGAGCGATACGGCCACGAGCGCGAGCAGGCTCGCGAGGTGCCGCCAGCTGGTGCCGGCCACGAACAGCATCGTGAACGCGACGACCATGTAGACCATGCCGGATCCGAGGTCAGGCTGGGCGATCACGAACATCGCCGGCACCAGCGCCGCGATCATCACGCGGGCGGTCGTCTCGCGTTCGCGCAGCCGCCGGGCGCGATCGACGACGAGCGCCGCGATCGCCAGGATCAGGAGCACCTTCCCGAGCTCGGAGGCCTGGAAGGAGAAGAAGGGGAGGTTGATCGCGCGCTGTGAGCCGCGCACGGCGTGTCCGAGGCCGAGCACGGCGAGGATGCTGAGTATCAGCAACGCATAGATCCCGTTTTTGAACTGGCGCAGGCGCGCGTAGTCGATGCGCGAGAGCACGACCATCGCGACGACGCCGACGATCAGGTAGATCAGCTGGCGGTTGACGTAGTAGCCGGGCTGGCCCGGAATCAGATCCCGCGTGGCGGCGCCGAGCGTCACCAGCGAGCAGACGGCCAGGCCGATCACCGCGAGCGTGAGCGCCGGGTCCAGCGGCAGGCGCAGCTGACGCGGCGCTGGGACCGGCGGGTCCTCCGTCGGTTTGATCGGGCTGAGCGGCATCAGGATCTCACGCGGGATGCGCTCGGGCGACGGGACGAGGGAGCCCGCCGGCGCCCTCCCATGCTGGTGCGGGGAGCGATCATCGCGTCTTCGAGGCGCCGGCGACGAACTTGGAGGACTTGCCGAACCACTTCGAGGCGATCAGGCGGGCGATCGGAGCGGCCGTTTCGGCTCCGAAGCCGCCCTGCTCGACGGTGACCGCGATCACGATCGGCCGCTGCGGGTCGCCGACATAGCACATGTACCAGGACTGGTCTTCCTTCGGTTCGCGCTGGGCGGTGCCCGTCTTCCCGTACACCGGATGCTGCGCCTGGTCCCACCCGCTCCAGACGTCGAAGGAGGTCCCGCCCTGCTGGCTGGCGGCGTCGTGGATCCCTTCCATCACGAGGCTCAGATCCGAGTAGTTGAGGTGCACGTGGCGCGCGGGCGGCGGGCTGAGTGCCTGGACCAGCCCCCCGGTGGAATCGTCGACCTCCAACCCCAGGTGGGGCGTGACGACGGTGCCTTCGCCGCCGTGCATGAAGGCGTTGGCGAGCGTCGAGTAGGCGACCGCCATCTGCAGCGGCGAGGTGACGAGGTCCCCCTGCCCGACGGCGAGATGCATGTTGTCGCCGACGCTCCAGGGGCGGATTTCGGCCACGATGCCACAGCTGGAGCGATGGGTGCGCGCGCGGCATTTGAGCTCGAGGTCGTTCTGGTGCGCCCGCCAGAGGCGATTCGGGACGGTCCCGGTGAGCTCTTCGGGCAGGTCGATGCCGGTCTTGCGGCCGATGCCGAGTTCGAGCGCCTTGCGCTGGATCACGTCGCCGTGGCTGTTGGCCAGCTCGCCGACTTCGAAGAAGTACGTGTCCGAGGACACCCGCAGCGCGTCGACGAGGCTCACGGGTCCGTAGTCGGCGTGACCCGCATTGCAGAACTGCTGCGTCGAGACGAAGATGCACTGCCCTGCCCCGAGTCCCGCATTGGGGTCGAGCACGCCCGATTCGAGCGCCCCCATCGCCGTGATCGGCTTGAACGTCGAGCCCGTGGGATACGTGCCGTTGACCGCGCGGTCGGTGAGGGGGCCGCCTTCGACGCTGTTCCCCTGGAGCTGTTTGAACTGCGCCTCGGTGAGCGGTTTGGCGAACTTGTTGGGGTCGAAGCTCGGATAGGAGCCGATCGAGAGGATCTGGCCGTTGCGCGGGTCCATCGCGACGAAGCCGCCGGCGTTCGCCGGTTTTCCCGAGGAACGCGCGTGTTCGATCCCTTCCAGCAGCGCCTTTTCGCTGGCTTTCTGGAGGCCCAGGTCGAGCGTCACCCTGAGGCTGTGCCCGGCGTGCGGAAGCTTCGGCGAGAGGCGGCTCGCGACGGGATAACCACTGGCGTTGACCTCCACCCGCTGGACGCCCGCTTCACCGCGCAGATAGCGGTCGTAGTAGTACTCGAGCCCTTCCTGCCCGACCACCGTGCCCTGCTGAACGCCGTTGAAGGCGCGCATCGCGAGCTGCAGTTTGGAGACCGAGCCCACGTATCCCAGCACCTGCGCCGCCATTTCGCCGTGCGGGTAGTCCCGGATCGAGACCGGCTGCTGAACGACTCCCGGAAATTCGCTTTGGCGCTCGGCGAGCACGGTCAGCACCCCTGCCCCCGCGTCGGTCTTGATCGTCACCGGCGCATAGCGCAGCGTCGAGCGCCCGTGGATGACAAGCGCCTCGATGCCGCCCGGGCTGAGGCCGAGCAGGCGCCCCAGGCGCCGGTAGAGAGCGAGCCGCGGCGCGCCCGCAGGCGGCAACGCCGACGGCACGATCTGCACGGCATTGGTCGTGCGGCTCGAGACGAGCGGCTGGCCGCCCCGGTCGAGGATCTCCCCGCGCGGCGCGGCGATCGGCAGGTCCCGCGAGCGGTTGGCGTCAGCCTGCTGGACGTACTGTTCGCCGGAGAGCACCTGCAAGAACCACAGGCGGAAGAAGATGATCGCGAACATCGCCATCGCCACGCCGCCGATAATCGCCACGCGCATGGCGAGCTGCGGCGAGACGGGCATGTGCGGCTCGCTCGGACGGACGCGCTCGAGCGTGCTCATGAGCGAGACAGCGGGCTCAGCCCACCGGTCGTGTACGCGCGCCTGCGACGGCGCCGGCGGGGGTCGTCGGGCAAGGCGCTCTCGAGGACGCGCCGCACGAGCGCCCACATCGGCACGGCGGCGATCGTGTTCACGACGACGCCGAGCACGATCTGGCGCAGCAGGTCGAGGCTGACGGGCGCGTCGACGCCGAGCAGGAACTCGATCAGCGAATATCCGACCAGCGAGACGACGGAGGCGGCGGCCCCGACGAGCAGCGGCGTCAGCGCCGCCTGCGGGTCGCGCAACTCACGCAGGCGCCCGCCCCAGTAGCCGATCAGGGTGAAGATCAGCGAGGTCACGCCGAGCGTCTGCACGAGCGCGAGGTCGACGAGCAGGCCCACCGCGAAGCCGGTGACGGCGCCGAGTGTGGAGCCGCACAACAAGCCGACGAAGGCGACGAGCAGCGGCGAGAGGTCGATGTTGACGCCGAACAACGGCACCTCGGAGACGACCCCGATCTGGACGAGCACGAGCGCGACCGACAGCGCCGCGATGCGCGTCACGAGCGCGGCGCCGGGCGGCGTCACGGGTGGGCTCCCGTCGAGGCGAGCGCTTCGCCGGTTGCACCGCCGTTCGGGTTCTGACCCGCCGGAAGGCTCGCTGCGATGCGGCCGAGGTTCGCCGGCAGCGAGCCGCTCGCCGCGGTCAGCACCTGCACGACGTCGAGGTTGTGCAGGTTGGCGATCGGATGCACGTTGACCGACTTGTAGGCGCTTTCTTCGTTGACGGAAGTCACCTGTCCGATCAACAGTCCCGGCGGGTACAGCGAGTTGTCGGGGCTCGCGACGGTCCCCGATGTGACGACATATTCGCCCTTTCCGACCTGCGTGTTCGCGGGCAGGTACTGCAGCAGCAGGTCGTTGGGATCGCCGACCTTCGGCTGCACGATGCCCGTCGCGCTGGTCGTGCCGAGTCGCGCCGAGACTCCCACGGTGCTGTCCGTGATGAGGCTGATGACCGCTCCGTCGGAGGCGACCTGCGTGACCTTGCCGACCAGTCCTTCGCCGTTGATCACCGGATCGTTGATGTGCACGCCCGCCGCTTCGCCCTTGTCGATCGTGACGGTCGAGTACCAGATGTTGGGCGATTTGGCGAATACCGTGGCGGTCACGGGGTGATAGTTGGCGATGCTCAGCTGGTTGTCGAGGTGGAACACGCCGAGCAGCTCCCGGTAGGAGCGTTTTTCGCCCTGGTCGGCGACCAGTTCGCGGCGCAGTTTGGCGACCTGCTTGCGCAGTTCGTTGCGCTGGCTTTTGGCGTGAAACGTGTCGCTGATGCCACCGAAGAGGTCGCGAACGGGCTTCAGCGCCTTGTTGGCGCCGTCCTGGATCGGCGAGACGACCGTCAGAAAGCCTCGCTGCACCGAATGCAGGCGCCCGCTCGGCGCCTCACCGAAGTACGCGGTCAGCAGCAGCAGGGAGAGGACGACGAGCAGCACCAGCAGCGCGCGTCGACGCCGGACCGTCTTGTCATGCACGAATAAAGACCTTCCGAAGCGTTCGCGGTACAGACTACCGTCGCGGGTGGTTCGAGCGCACCGCTGCACCGCCGCGGCGCGTCCTTCAATCTACGCCTACCTACGGCGGCGGTTACGCGAGGTGCGGTTCGAGCGATGGATCGCCTCGAACTCCTCGAGCGAGCGCCCCGAGCCGACCGCCACGCACGTCAGCGGCGATTCGGCGAGGTGCGCCGGCATCTGCGTCTCCTCGCGCAGGCGCTCGTCGAGGCCCTGCAGCAGCGAGCCGCCGCCGGCGAGCATGATGCCGCGGTCCATGATGTCCGACGCGAGCTCGGGCGGCGTGCGGTCGAGCGTCTCCTTGACCGCTTCGATGATCTGGCTGAGCGGCTCCTCGAGCGCCTGGCGTATCTCCTCGCTCGTGAGCACCACCGTCTTCGGCAGCCCGGCGACCATGTCGCGCCCGCGGATCTCCGCCTGCAGCTCCTCGGACATCGGACAGGCCGAGCCGATCTCGAGCTTCAGCTCCTCTGCGGTCTGCTGGCCGATCAGCAGCTTGTACTCCTTCTTGGCGTAATTGATGATCGCCTCGTCCATCTCATCGCCGCCGACCCGGATCGACTGCGAGACGACGATCCCGCCGAGCGAGATGACGGCGACCTCGGAGGTCCCGCCGCCGATGTCGACCACCATCGAGCCGGTGGGCTCCCCTACCGGCAGCCCCGCGCCGATGGCGGCAGCCATCGGCTCCTCGATCAGGTACGCCGTGCGGGCGCCGGCTGACAGGCACGCCTCCTCGACGGCCCGCTTCTCGACCCCGGTCACCCCCGACGGCACGCAGACGACGACGCGTGGATGCGCCCAGCGGTTCTGGTGGACCTTCTGGATGAAATGCCTGAGCATCTCCTCGGTCACGTCGAAGTCGGCGATCACCCCGTCCTTGAGGGGCCGGATCGCCTGGATCGTGCCCGGCGTGCGGCCGAGCATGCGCTTGGCCTCGATTCCCACCGCGTGCACTTCCCCGGTGCGCGAGTCGATCGCGACGACGCTTGGCTCCGAGAGCACGATGCCGCGTCCGCGTACGTACACGAGCGTGTTGGCGGTGCCGAGGTCGACCGCCATGTCGCGACCGCCGAACCCCGTGAGGTAGGTGAAGATGCTCACAGGCTCCTGCGACGGGCAGTTGCCGCCTCAGACCGCCAGATGTTTTGAAAAGGGCCCATAGATAGAGAAAGCGGGCCCGCTCGTGCTCGGTCTCGCGTCGCCGCCTCGCGACGTGCTGGGCGCCAGCGCTGACCGGGAGCGTACCCGGGAGCAGTGTAGCGGACGGCCGCTGGCGCCCGACAGCGCTGGCAGGGGATTTGCAGGCAAATCGGCCACGGAGGAGGCACCGCCCCGGCCTCGAAGCGCCGGCGGGGTGCCCGCCGGCGCGATCGCTCGCTCAACGGCGCATGAGCTCGGGATAGATCCCGATCAGGCTCGCCAGCGGCAGGCCGACCACGTTCTCGATCTCGCCCTCCACGGAGCGCACGAGCGTGGCTCCGGCAAGCTGGATCGCGTAGCCGCCGGAGCGCTCGCGCCACTCGCCCGTGGCCACGTAGCGCTCGAGCTCCTGCGGCTCGAGCGCGCGGAAGGTCACGGCCGTGCGCGCCAGTGCCGTGCGCTCCTCACCGGGCAGCAGCAGCGCGAGTCCGCTGAGCACCTCGTGGGTGGCGCCGCTCAGCGCGCGGAGCGTCGCGCGGGCCTCGCGCTCGTCGGCGGGCTTGCCATAGACCGTGCCGTCGAGCACGACGATCGTGTCGCAGCCGATCACCGCCTCCGCGCGCCCCGGCCGCCGGACGGCACGGGCCTTGCGCATCGCGTTCTCGACCGCCATTGCCCGCGGCTCGCCCGCGGCGAGCTCCGGCGTGTTCGAGGGCCGTACCTCGAAGCTCACGCCGAGGCGCTCGAGGATCGCCCGCCGCTGCGGGGAGCGCGAGGCGAGCACGAGGGGCAGCGGCCCCGCCGACGCCGGCTTCGCCCGCGAGCCGTCCGTGCCGCGCTCTTGCAGCTACAGCTCCCCGAAGAACAGTGCGATCTCGCGTGCGGCGGACTCCGGCGAGTCCGAGCCGTGAACCATGTTCGCCCCTACCTCGATCGCGAAGTCGCCGCGGATCGAGCCCGGCGCCGCCTCCAGGGGATCGGTCGCCCCGATCACCTGCCGGGCCGCCCTGACGGCGTGCGCGCCCTCGAGCGCCATCGCGACGATCGGGCCGGAGGTAATGAACTCGACGAGCTCCCCGAAGAAGGGCCGGTCCGCGTGCTCGGCGTAATGGCGTTCGGCCAGCTCCCGTGTGACCGTCATGTGGCGCAGCGCGACGATCTCGAGGCCCTTGCGCTCGAAGCGCGCGAGTATCTCGCCGCTGAGCCCCCTGGAGAAGGCGTCGGGCTTGACGAGGATCAGCGTTCGCTCCATGCGTTGTTGCTCGGCTTCGGGGGCCTTCAGGAGCTGGTGCGCGGACGCCGCGGGCGTTCGGCGCCGCGCGGGCTGATCGTCGGCTCCGGGGCAGCGACGGGCGCGACCGTCTCGCCCTCGTCGGCTGCGATGTCGATCTGCGTCAGCTCGCTCTCGACTCCGGGCGCCGGACGGTTACGCCGCGTTCGTCTCGGAGCGGCTCCGGGCACGTCCGCCTCGCAATACGGGCATATCGTCCAGGCCCGCTCGAGCGGTCGCGAGCAGCTGACGCAGCGCTCCTTGAGCTTGCGCAGGCAGCTGGGGCAGCGGATGAAGTCGCGCTCGATCCGGTAGTCGCAGTGCGGACAGAGCGCGTGATCGAGATCGTCCAGGCGCGCCTCGGCGGCCTGCATCTCGAGTTCGCGCTCGCGCACGTCGTCCAGATACTCGGGCGGGCGCAGGATCATGTACACGATCGTGCCGACGAAGGGGAAGAACGACGCGGCCGTCGCGCAGCCGACGAGCATCGGATCGAGGATCCGCCGCCGCGCGTCGGAGTAGGTCCAGTAGATCAGAGAGAGATAGACGACGACAACGAACAGGATCAGCAGGTCGATGACCAGGTTCAAGCCGCTGCTTTCAACTCCGAAATAAGCCAGGGGTGGCATCGGCCGGCTGAGTTTAGAGAAACAGGCGGCCGAACCCGTAGCCAGCAGCGAAGAATGCGAGGATCACGAGCGCCACGATCAGCGCCACTGCGCCGATCATCGTGAGCACGGATGGGCCTTCCTCGTTCATCTCGTGGACCTCCGCGAACGAGCTTGCGGGCGTTCAATCGTACCGGAGGATTCGACCTGGCCGAGCAGATCACCCACCAAGTAGACGGAGCCCGTCGCCAGCACGGCGCCGCCGTGCTCGCTCGCCCAGCGGCGCGCCTCGGCGAGCGCGCGGTAGGGCTTGGGCTCGCACGCGACCGCATCAAAGCCGAGCTGGCGGGCGAGCGATTGCAGCGCTGCCGGTGACAGCGCGCGGGCGCTGGGCGGCGCGGTGAACCAGGCACGCTCGCACACCTGCAATAGCGGCGCGAGCATCGCCGCCGCGTCCTTGTCCTCGAGCACCCCGAGGACGAGGGCGATGGGGGCGCCTGGCGGGAGCACCTCGGGCAGCGACTCCAACAGCGCCAGGATCGCGTCGGGGTTGTGGGCGCCGTCGAGCACAGTCAGAGGCTCACCGTCGAGGATCTGCAGGCGGCCCACCACCTCAACCGACGCGGCGGCCTCGCTCACAGCGGCCTCGCTGACGTCGATGCCCGCGCTGGTGAGATAGGACTCCGCGGCGGCGCGCGCGAGCGCGAAGTTGCGCCGCTGGAAGGACCCCCTCGCGAGTAGCGCTGGCGCGTCGGTGCCGCTGCCCGCGGTCACGATCCGCGCGGAGCGCTCGCGCGCCACCCGCCCCGCCACGGCGAGCGCCGCCTCGGCGAGACCGGCTCCGAGCACGAGTGTCCCGCCGGGCTGCACGACCGCGAGCTTCTCCTCGGCGATGTCCTTCAGCGTCGGTCCCAGCCACCGTGTGTGCTCGAGTCCGACGTTCGTGAGGACGGTCAAGCGCGAGTCGATGACACTGGTCGCGTCGTAGCGTCCACCCAGGCCCGCCTCGATCACCGCAACGTCGACGCCTCGCCGCGCCAGCTCCCAGATTGCGGCCGCCGTGAGCAGTTCGAACTGGGTCACGTGGTCATCGTCGGACAGGGTCCGGTTGACCTGCTCGGCGGCCCGTGCCGCGCGCGCGACGGCGGCCGCGAAGGCATGCGCCTTGAGATCGCGCTCGCCCACCTGCACCCGCTCGCTGTAGGAGATCAGGTGCGGCGAGAGATACGTACCGGTATGCAGGCCGTGGCGCTCGAGGATCGCAGCGATCATCCGCGTGGTGGAGGACTTCCCGTTGGTACCCAGCACGTGGATCGCCTCGAAGCTTCGCTGGGGAGAGGAGAGCGCGGTCATCATGCGCCGCATTCGGTCCAGGCCGAAGCGCATGCCGAAGAGCTCGAGCGAGCGCAGGTGCTGCTCGGCCTGCGTCTCGGTCCAGGCGGAGGAGGCCCCAGCGTCGCTCCGTTCGCCGGCGCGCGAGGGCGTGCTGGCGTCGGCTGCGAGCTCGCGGCGCGGCTCGCCCCCCGTCAGCTCCTCCACGTCGCCCACGCAGTCCGCTGGGTCAGCGGCGCTTGCGGCCTCGGCGCGCGCCGCGAAGTGCGAGCAGGTCGCGACCGATGCCCTTCAGGTCGGCCTTGCGGACCACGCGCCGCAGCTCGTCGCGATCCCTGCCGCTGAGGTTCGAGAACCGCCCTCTGGAGTCGCGCATCAGGCGAATCAGGCGATCTCGGTCCTTCTGTGAGAGAGCCGTCCAGCGACGGCGGAGCACGATGCCGGCCTGAAGCGCCGCGGCCCACGGCAGGCTCTTGATGCGCTCGCGCGCGGCCTTTGCTTTGGTCTTCGATCTGGGCATAGCCGCGATGGTAGCGATACCCATCCGCCCGCTCAGGCCGACTCCTCGCGCAGCGAGGCTGCGTCTGCCTCTTCGGGTGCCGCTTCGGTGACCAGCGTCGGCGTGAGGCCCTTTTCGACCGTCTCCTTCGTGACGACGCACTTCTTCACGTCCCGGCGCGAAGGCAGCTCGAACTGCACCTCGAGCAGGATCTCCTCGATGATCGAGCGCAGCCCGCGGGCGCCGGTGTCCCGCGCGAGGCCCTTCTCGGCGACCGCAGTGAGCGAGTCCTCCGAGAACACGAGCTCGATGCCGTCGAAGGCGAAGAAGCGCTGGAACTGCTTGACCAGCGCGTTGCGGGGCTCGACCAGGATCGAAACGAGGTCGTCGCGGGTGAGCTGGTGGACGGCAGACATCACCGGCAGGCGGCCGATGAACTCGGGGATCAGCCCATACTCGATCAGGTCCTCCGGCAGGCAGTGCTCGAACACTTCGCCGGTGTCGCGCTCGGCCTTCTTCTCGATCGCCGCGGCGAAGCCGACGCCTTTGTGGCCGATGCGCCGCTCGATCACCTTGTCGAGGTTCGCGAAGGCGCCGCCGCAGATGAACAGCACGTTGGTCGTGTCGATCGTGAGGAACTCCTGGTGGGGGTGCTTGCGGCCACCCTGGGGCGGCACCGACGCCTGCGTTCCCTCGAGGATCTTCAATAGCGCCTGCTGCACGCCCTCGCCGGAGACGTCACGCGTAATCGACGGGTTGTCGGCCTTGCGCGCGATCTTGTCGACCTCGTCTATGTAGATGATCCCCGTCTCCGCCTTCTTGACGTCGTAGTCGGCGGCCTGGATCAGCTTCAGCAGGATGTTCTCCACGTCCTCGCCGACATATCCGGCCTCGGTCAGCGCGGTCGCGTCGGCGATCGCGAAGGGCACGTTGAGGATGCGCGCGAGCGTCTGGGCCAGCAGCGTCTTGCCGCATCCGGTCGGCCCGAGCAGCAGGATGTTCGACTTCTGCAGCTCGATGTCCGAGTCGCCGGACATCATCATCTGCACGCGCTTGTAGTGGTTGTAGACGGCGACCGAGAGCGTCCGCTTGGAGGGGTCCTGGCCGACGACGTACTCGTCGAGCACGTTGTAGATCTCGCGCGGCTTCGGCAGGTTCTCGAGGTCGAACGCGGGCGGGGCGGCGAGCTCCTCGTCGATGATCTCGTTGCAGAGGTCGATGCACTCGTCGCAGATGTAGACGCCCGGACCGGCGATCAGCTTCTTCACCTGCCGCTGGGACTTGCCGCAGAAGCTGCACAGGAGCTGCTCGTTGGAATCTGTCGGTCTGGCCATATCCCTTGATCTCCCCCGCGGCTCGTCCAGGCGATCCGAAGCTAGTGCTCCGAGATCACGCGATCGATAATGCCGTACCCCTTCGCCTCCTCGGAGCTCATGAAGTAGTCGCGCTCGGTGTCGCTGCGTACCTGCTCGAGGTCTTTGTGCGTGTGCTTGGCGATGATCTCATCGAGCCGGCGCCGAACGTCGATGATCTCTTTGGCGTGGATCTCGATGTCGGTCGCCTGCCCCTGGAAGCTCGATGAGACCTGGTGAATCAAAATCTTGGCGTTGGGCAGCGCCATGCGCTTGCCCTCCGCGCCGCCCGCCAGCAGCAGCGCCCCCATCGACATCGCGATGCCGACGCATATCGTCTGCACGTCGGGTTTGATGAACTGCATCGTGTCGTAGATCGCGAGGCCCGCGTAGACCGATCCCCCGGGCGAGTTGATGTAGAGCGAGATGTCCTTCTCGGGATCCTCGGACTCGAGGTGCAGCAGCTGCGCGACGATCAGGTTTGCGATCTGGTCGTCCACCGGCGTGCCGAGGAAGATGATGCGCTCGTTGAGCAGGCGGCTGTAGATGTCGAAGGCTCGCTCTCCTCGCGACGTCTGCTCAACGACCATTGGGACAAGTGGGCTCATGGTCCTCGCCTTTGTTTCACTTCGCGTACCGGATTCCTCTAGAGGCTAGCTGGTCGATCTTTGATCGGCGGGGGTCCATAGGCGGCCGGATGCCGCGGTGGCGGCCTCGCTGCCGGCCTCGGCCTCCGCGGCCTTCTCGGGTGTCCACAGCGCTTCGCGCGCGCGGGCCTGCGCCGCCGGGATCGGAACGGCTCGCGCCGCAATGAGGTCGATCGCGTCGCGCACCGCCAGATCCTCGCGCACCTCATCGAGCCTGCCACGCTCGCGCAATTCGTCGCGCAGCTTCTGCGGCTCGAGGCCTTCGCGCTCGGCCACCGGCGTGAGCGCGTCCAGCAGCTCCTGCTCGGTGGGCTCGATCCGCTCCGCCTCCACAACTGCGGTGAGCACGGCCTCGCGGCGCAGCGCCTGCTCGGCATCGGGCTCCATGTCGGCGATGATCTCCTGCTCGGGGCGGCCGAGCACCCGCATGTATGCCTCCTTCGAGATCCCCCGATGCGAGAGGGAGTGGACCATCCGCTCCCACATCTCACCCGCCCGCGCCTTCACGAGCTCCGGCGGGACCGGCACGCGCGCCCGCGAAACCGCAGCGTCGAGCGCGCTTTGGCGAAACTCGCTCTCGATGCGCTCCTCCTCGACCTCGAGCAGCCGACGGCGGATGTCCTCGCGCAGCTCCTGCACGTCGTCGAAGCCGGCGTCGACCGCGAAGTCCTCGTCGAGCGCCGGCAGCTGCTTGAGCTTCACCTCCTTCACCGTCACCTCGAACGAGCCCTCGCGACCGGCCAGCTCCTCGTTGGGGTAGTCGGGTGGGAACGGCACCGCGATCGTACGTGTCTCGCCGGCGCTCGCCCCGAGCAGCCCCTGCTCGAATCCGGGGATCAGGTTGCCGGCCCCGAGCTCGATCAGCTGGTCCCGGCCTTCCCCGCCCGCGAACGGCTCCGATTTCGAGCGTCCGTCCGAGGCGTCCTCGCCGGCGAGCGATCCGACATAGTCGACCACGACGAAGTCACCCTCCGCGGCCGGGCGCGCTGCTGTCTCCAACCGGGCCAGCCGCTCGCGCATCGCGTCGATCTCCTGCTCGATCTGCTGCTCGGAGACCTGCGGATCGCTGCGGGCGACCTCGAGTCCCAGGTACTCGCCGAGCTCGGCCTTCGGAAGCACGCCGATCTCGATCGCGAACTCGAGTGCATGGCCCTGGGGCGGCAGCTCGCCGAGGTCGACCTGCGGATCCCCCACCGGCACGATGCCGGAGGACTCGATCGCGTCCGCATACCAGCTGGAGAGCGTGTCTCGCACGGCTTCCTCGAGCACGGCCTCACGACCGATGCGCTGGATGACCAGTGGCGCCGGCACCTTCCCGCGGCGAAAACCGGGCAGCTTCAGCTCGCGGGCGAGCTGCTGGGCCTTGCGCTCCAGGCGCCCCTCGAGCTCCTCCGGCGGCACCTCGACCTGCAGGCGCACGCGCGAGTCGGCGAGCTCTGTGACGGTGGTCTTGACGGCGACGGGCACGCCCGCCACGATACCGTGCCCACTAGTGGCGCCACGAGCACACCGAGCAGCGCTGCGCCGCGCCGAGGCGCGGCTATGGAGCGGTCGCGCCGCGCACCTGACGGGCGGCACGCTCGACTTCATGCAGGCGCTCGTACGCTACCTGCTCGCGCGTCGTCGCGGGCGCGCAGTTCGCTGACGCCGCCGCGCCGAGCGCGGCGACGCCACCCCTAAAGCGTCTAGACGCCTACCGCCGCGGGCGTCCGGTCGAACCGCAGGACCGAGCCGCGCGGAACGACGAGCACCGGGCAGGTGGCGATCTCGATCAGATGCGCCGCGGAGGAGCTGAGCGAGGTCTGCCCCGGCTCGGCATCCGGGCGGGAATCGAACACCAGCAGGTCGGCCTGGTCGTTGGCGACGGGCGCGAGCGCCGCGTGCAGCGCTGCCGCGAGCGACTCGGCTGTCGCCTGGGCGCCACCGTCGCCGTCACCGACGGGGACGACCCGGCGGATCCCCCCAACAGACGCGGTCTCGGCGAAGTCGACCGGCGCGATCGCGATCGCGGCGTGGCCGCCGTCGAGCAGGCGCTCGGCCGAGTTGCCGATCGAGACGTGACCCTTGGCGGTGTGCGAGTCAGAGCAGAAGACGATCGCCTCGGCGCCCTCGCGCTCGGCAAGCGCCCGCAGTCCCTCCGGCGTCGAGCGGTCGGTCACCACGTGGCGCGCCACGTTGGGGTCGCCCAGGAGCGTCGCGCCGCGGTCGAGCAGCTCCTGCGCCTGGCTCTGGACGAGCGTCTCGCGGTCGCGGTCGGGCTCGTGCGTGTGGCGCACGTAGGCGAGCGCCAGCTCGGCGCCGGCGTCGGCGAACACGCGGCCCAGGGCGATCGCGTCGTTCTCGTTTGCGGTCCCGTCGTAGGACACGATGATCTTGATGGACATGTCTTCTCTCCTGTGTTCTCTCTCTGCTGGAAGTGGTCTCTCGATTGGTTTCTCCTTATGCTGACACCCTCCTGCCATCAGATCCACTGATCTTTCTGATTTGCGCTATAAGTAAAGCTTATGCTTAACGTGGGCCGCTTGAGAGTGCTCAAGGAGGTCGCCTACCGCGGATCCTTCTCCGGCGCTGCCGAGGCGCTGTCCTACTCGCAGTCGGCCGTCTCCCAGCAGATCGCGGCGCTCGAGGCCGAGACCGGCCTCACGCTCGTCGAGCGCCATCCCCGCGGCGTCAGCCTGACGGCCGCCGGCCAGGCGCTGGTGCGTCACGCCGAGGGCATCCTCGCCCGTCTCGACGCAGCGGAGGACGCGCTCTCGGCGATCGCCGGGCTGCGCGGGGGGCGCCTGCGCATGGCCTCCTTCCCGACGGCCGGCGCGACGCTGATGCCGCTGGCGATCGCGACGTTCCGCTCCTCGCACCCCGATGTCGAGCTGACGCTCGCCGAGGGCGAACCGGAGGACATCGTGCCGCGCCTGCGTGCCGGCGAGCTCGACCTGGCGCTCCTGTTCGAGTTCGCCGGGCAGAGCCTCCCGACACAGGGCATGACCCGGGTAGGGCTGCTCGCGGACCCGATGTACCTGACGCTGCCACGCGAGCACGCACTGGCCGAGCGGGGGCGCATCCGACTGCAGGATCTCGACCGGGAAGCCTGGGTGCAGACGTCCCGCTCGAGCCAGTGCGCTCGCCACGTGATACGCAGCTGCCACGCAGCCGGCTTCGAGCCCAACGTGGCGTTTGAGAGCGACGACTATCAGACCGTCCAGGGCCTCGTGGCGGCGGGCGTCGGCGTCGCCCTGATCCCCGAGCTGGCCCTGTCGGTCGTTCGCGATGACATCGTGATCCGGTCCCTGTCGCCGGCTCCTCCGGAGCGGCAGGTGATCGCCGCCGTGCCGGAGCGTGCTCGACTCGTGCCCGCCGCGCCCGCGATGCTGGGCGTCCTCGAAGAGGCCGCCCAGCGATATGCGGCAAAAAGGGGCGAGATGTCCGGGCGGGATGACACCTTTAAGCGCTCCAGCAATCGAGAGGTCGTGCCATGAGTGCCCTGAGCGTCCTGCTGCTCATCGTCGGAGTTCTCCTCGCCGCCGGGTGCGCCCGCGCGCTGTTGAAGGCGAGCCGCGAGCGCCGGCGCATGGAGCTGCGTTCGATCTCGGTGGACGTGCTGCGCGAGACCGGCGATTCGCTCGCGCAGCGCCTCGAGCAGGCGCGCCGCACCGAGGAGGAGCGCGCGGCCGGCGAGATGTCAAGGCGCGCGGAGGAGATCAAGGGCATCGTGCGGCCCGTCGAGGAGAAGCTCGGCCGCATGGAGAGCGAGATCGGGCGCCTCGAGCGCGAGCGCAGGCAGGCGCAGGGCGAGCTCGCTCAGATGGTTCGCCAGCTCGGTGAGGGCGTGGGCACGCTGCGCCAGGAGACCGGCAACCTGGTCACCGCGCTGAAGCGACCGACGACGCGCGGCTCCTGGGGCGAGATCCAGCTTCGCAACGTCGTCGAGATGGCGGGCATGGTCTCCCACTGCGATTTCGTCGAGCAGAGCACGATCGAGACCTCGAGCGGATCGCTGCGACCGGACATGCTCGTGCGCCTGCCCGGCGGCAAGCTGGTGGTCGTGGACTCGAAGGTCCCCCTCGACGCCTACCTGTCGGCGCTCGAGTCCTCCACCGAGTCGGATCGCGAGCTGCACACCGCGCGCCATGCCTCCCAGACGCGTGAGCACATCGCGAAGCTCGCGTCGAAGGGATACCAGGGTCAATTCGACTCGACGCCCGAGTTCGTCGTCATGTTCGTGCCCTCCGACGGCATCTACCAGGCGGCGCTCGCGGCGGATCCGGCGCTGATCGAGTACGGCGTCCAGCAGCAGGTCCTGATGGCCACCCCCACGACGCTGATTGGACTGCTGTGGGCCGTTCACTACGGATGGCGTCAGGAGCTGATCGCCGAGTCCGCACGCGAGATCGCCGAGTCCGCACGGGAGCTTCATCGGCGGCTGGGCCGGTTCGTCGAGCCCTTTGCGAAGGTCGGGCGCCAGCTCGACTCGGCGACCTCGGCCTACAACGAGGCGGTCGGCTCCTTCGACCATCGCGTGATCCCCCAGGTGCGGCGCATCGAGCAGGCCGGGGCTGCCTCCGATCGCGCGGTGCCCACCCCCCCAGCCGTCGAGTCCAACGCTCGCGCTGTCACCGCGCGGCTGGAATTCGAGCTCGGCGAGGCGACTGGCGATCCGCTCGCGGAGCCGGCCGAGTTCCCAACCGCCAAGCGGATCGCCGCCGGCGCATGATCAGCGCCACGAGCGCCGCGGCGACGGGCACCGTCGCAGGCAGCTCGTCGACGAAGAAGAACAGCAGGTCGAAGCCGAGCGCCAGCATCGCGGTGAGCGCCGCGCCGCGCAGCTGAAGCGAAGGCCCCGCCGCGACCGCCAGTAGAGCGCCCAGCAAGGCCGCCACGAACAGGTCGCCGTAGCCCATCACAGCGGAGCCGAGCGCCGCGCTCTGCAGCCGCGGCAGCCCCGCCGCGGGGTGCGCTGCGTTGAGCGCGTTGTTGGGCGCTCGCAACAGGTCGGAGACCACGAGCGCCGTGTCGGCGAGCGCCATCGCGACGATGCCCGCGGCCAGCCAGCGGGGCGGCGTCACGGCCGCCAGCAGCACGGCGAGCGTCACGCAACTCAGCGCCGAGAGGGTGAGCGCCGCGGCGTCTCCGGCGAGACCGCCGCGATCGGCCCATGCGAGCGCGAACAGCGGCAGCACGAGCAGCGCCCTGGCGGGGCGCGCTCCGCGCGAGAGCCACCCGAGCGCGAGCGCGGCCAGCGGCGGCACGGTGCACAGAGCCAGGTAGGTCAGGCCCTCGGCGCTCGCGTGTTCGGCGCCGCGCGCAATCAGGACGAAGCCGATGATCGAAAGGGCCGGCACGAGCGCCCATCGGCGCCCGCGCAAGAAGGACAGCCGCGGCGCAGCCAGCCTGCGCGGCAGCGCTACCAGGGCCCCCTGGGCAAGGGACAGCAGCGCGATCGAGATCCAGAACGGCAGCACCGAAGCTCAACATAGAGCGGCGGGGGCGCGAGCGGCTGCGGGTGGCCGCGCGGCCGCCGCGCCGCCGTCCCCGCTCAGTGGCCGAGCTGGAACGTCTTGATGACCAGCAGCACCACGGCAATGAGCAGATAGCCGCGCAGGACGAGCATCGCCGCCCTGCGCCCGGGCGACCATACGGGCCGCTCGAGTAGCGCGAGCGGCGGCATGGTCCACGTCGTGCGCCTCTCCCTGGAGACCGGCTCGAGCGCGATCGCGCCGGCCGTCGTCCGGGTGCGGAGCACGTAGATCCCCATCCCGGCGAGGATCGCGACGAGGCCGAGCGAAAGGTAGGTGAACAGGTGGACGACGTTCAGCTTCGGGAAGATCGTGCTGGCCATGAGGATCAGCGAGAGCTCGACGAGGACGCCGATGATCACGCTCGCGATCGCGTTGAGCCACGGCGGGTTGCGCCACGGGCCCAGCACCTCGCGGTCGTTGCAGAGCAGCAGCAGAAAGACCGTCGCACTCGGCAGCAGCACTCCCGCGAGCGCCTGCACGGAGGTGGTGATCAGGCCGAGCGGCGCGTTCGGGATCAGCACGATGCCCGCCGCCGCGAGAACCATCAGCGCGAAGCTCCCGTAGAAGAGCTTTGCGTCCAGCGGGCCGCGGTTTAGCGAGTGCTTGGCCCCGAACACGTCGCCGAACGCGTAGGAGGTGGCGAGCGTGACGGCCGCCGCGCCGATCAGCGACGCGTTCAGCAGGAC
>DATMQG010000100.1:0-31591 GCA_035566835.1 Solirubrobacteraceae bacterium | reverse complement strand
CTTGAAAACGGCCAGTCCATCTTCGCGTGGGGACACCTCACGCTCTCAAACACAAAAGTCGGCGCGTTCACGTGCCAGACGCTGGTGGGCGGGGACCTCGCCAACCCGACCGGCGGCGGCGCCGGCAAAGGCGCCTTCGAGGGAGTCACCCTCTATGACTGCGAAGAACCCACCTGCGAAGGCGCCAAAGGGCTGCCGGAAGTGATCCCGGAAAAGCTCGAGTGGTCCTCGGTGCTGATCGAAGAAGCAGGCGGCGTCTTCAGGGACAGGATCGAAGGCATCGTCCTGCGGGAGATCTGCGTGGGTGGCGCAGGCAACGTCGAATTCCACGGGATGCTGAAGCCAAACATAGAACCCGGCACGAGCATCGGCGCGGCCCCCAGCAAACTCGAATTCGGGGCGGGCTCGGGCGAACTGCAAAGCGTTGAAGGAGCGGGCACCGTCGCCGCGCGACTGAAACTCATGGGCTTCGAAGGCGGGGAACTCATCCGCCCCAAGAAAACGTAGGGAGCCGGTAAGGGCACGCAGAGACCTTCAAGGCCCACGCGGCCCGGCCCTCGCGGTACGGAGCAAATGGAACTAACGGAGCAAACGGAGCAAACGGAACCAACGGAGCCAACGGCGCTAACGGCGCTAACGGCACCAACGGGATCAATGGTGGGTATGCATTAAACGCACAAATAGCGGGACGCGCCAAGGCCGACAAACCCGCGCGTCCCGCTATGTGCCTGTCTGACCTCGCGCTCGCGCGCAAGCTGTTAGGTGAGACGCGCCGGACGGGCGCATGGGGAAGCGAAGCCCGCCCGAGCGCGTCTCTGTGCGACCGCCTACCGGGGAGCGGGTGACGGTCGCGCGCTGTCGACCCGAAGGGAGGAGTTGGACCTTCGGGGACAGGGCTTGTTTACGGGAAGCGACCCGTCAGCCAGAGTCGTTCGGCGACCCCTTCGAGCAAAGCCCACCGCTCAGATAGCGCGGAGCGGGCGATCCGCTCACCCTCGGCCAGTTTGTACGCGTGGCATGCGGGGTGCAGCGCGTGGAGCACGGCCGCGAGCTGGCGCTTGTCGTCCTCGGAGCCGTAGCCCTCCGTCCCGCTCGGGCCCCAAACCAGCTCTTCCGCGATGCCGCCCGCCATGAGGACCGCGATCTTGCCTCGCGGGTCGCTCATCACTTGCGCCCCATAAGTGGCCCCGTCGTCGCGGCGGACCTCGCAGGACACGACCGGGGCGCCCTGCTGCCGCGCCACGGTGTAATGCCCCGCCTCGTGAAACGCGAGCTTCTGACCCGCCATGACGCGATGATGCGGAGATAGCCTCCTCGCCCATTGCGGGGAGAGTCTCATCGGCCGTTGTTCCGGTGACGCGAACCGGGCCCGTTGCCCGCCGCCAGCGCGAGCGTCCGCATGTACGCGGCTCGGAAAGCCTCATCCTCCTCGACGCGTTCCCGCAGTTCCGTCAGCTCTCTCTTTTTGCGCGCCACCAGGTAATCGTCGGCGCTGCGGTGGCGACCGTCCGCCGTGCCGCTCCCGACTATCTGCGGCGTCGGCTCACCGTCCGCTTCCCCCTCACCTGCCGAAGTACAGCGAGGACACGGGACGTGACGACCGTCAGCCGACTGGACCAAGCGGCGACCCCCGCAGCGCGGGCACGATTGCGTACCGACGGGGGGCTGCGGGCTACCCGCGCGGGTCAGCTCGAACCCACCGCCGCGCCCTCTAAGGTGTTTTCCCAAGCTGGCCGCTTTCGCGCGCCTTTCTTCGAAATCTGGCTGCTTAGACACGCGGATTCACCTTCTCTCGAACGAGCCGCGCTGCCTGCTCGACTTCCCGCTCGATTTCACGCAAACCGTCCTGCGCTTCGGATTCGGGTTTAGCGAACCCCTCCAAGAGCCGTGTGCGCTGACGTTCATGCTGCTGCAAGCGTTCGGTGCGCTCCGCGTGAATCTTGCGCAGCTCGTCTTGCAGCTTGTCGCGACGCTTACGACGCTTCGCGCTCGCACTCTCGCGAGCTTCGGCTTCTTTCCTGACCAAATCCCGGCGCTGGAGCATCTCCAACTGCTGGCGCTCGCCGAGGGTCCGCTGAAAAGACTCGGCCGATGGTGCCTGCAAGGTGTCCACCGGGCCCCGCTCAAGCCGCGCGAGCCGCCTGGTCAGTTCCTGAATGCTCTCGCCCACGCCGCTCATGCCGCATCCCGGTCCCCGCCCGCTTCGAGCCACGCCCTGCGGCGGGCCATCACGCTCGCGAGGTTCGGTGCCTTGATGCTCGCGCCCTCGGGCGTGCCGTAGAGCGTCTGGCCGACCTCCGCGATGGCCATTTCGACCCTGGTCATGCTCTGGTTAGACCCGGCTCGGTTTTCGACAGTGGCAGCGGCGATGGCCGCGCCTCGGTTGGGTGCGTCATAAGGGTGTCCTCCCGTGGGGTTTACGGTTTACTGCGGATCGCCGCTTCGAGCGGAATGGAATGTGCTTGACTTCTATGGGCAGCGCTTGGGTCTGTTCTGCGTGGAGGCAAGGGGGTTGGGGTGATGAGGACGTTGCGAGCGCTACGGCGAGCAGGCCTGTGCGTTGGAGCGTCGATGGGCCTGTTGCTGCTGATGGCGAGCGGCGCGTCGGCGGAAACGTTGAGCCGGACCTTCACGGGCAGCCCGCTTCGGTCCGACCCGTTTGTCCAGCAGGGTCCGCTACTGCCTTGGTCAGGGCCCTTCCCCCTCGGGCCCGGGTGCTCGGCGGATCTCGGTGGGAAGAGCGTCGCGCTGGCCGGGGACGGAAGCACCCTATTCGTGGGGAACACGTGCCCTGGTGCCGCACTCGTTTATACGCGGTCGGGGTCGAGTTGGCCTGAGCAGGTGGAACTTCACCCCGCCGACGCAATAGGCTCGTTGTGGAGCCCCGCCGGGGCATTCGGCGGATCGATCGCCCTCTCGCACGATGGCAATACGGCGTTGATCGGGGGGAGTGGCGATAACGGCGGTCGGGGCGCCGCTTGGGTGTTTACGCGCGAAGGCTCGTCGTGGACGCAGCAGGGCCGGAAGCTTCTGGGGGACGAATTTTATGGAGGCTGTGGCGCCAGCGTGTCTCTCTCGTCCGATGGCAACACCGCGCTCATGGGGTGCCCTGGTCGGGCAGCCTATTTCTTCACTCGCTCGGGTGCGACGTGGACCCAGCAGGGTCCTAGAGTCACGGGCTATGGAAACAATTTCGGCGCTTCGGTCGCACTCTCGGGTGACGGCGGCACCGCGCTGGTAGGTGCAAACGCACCCTGCTGGTCGGAACCCTGCCATCCACCACCACCCGCGGCGACGGTATTCGTCCGCTCCGGGTCTGAATGGGTACAGCAGGGCCCTCCCTTGCCAGTAGCGTCGGCCCCTTGGGAAGCGGGGAATGGGCTAGCGCTATCGAGCGACGGCAACACTGCCTTGGTCGGCGAATCGGTGTTTGTCCGCTCTGGTTCGACCTGGACCAAACAGGCACAGTTCAGCGGTTCTAGCCGCCTGGGCCAAGCTGTTGGGCTGTCCGCGGACGGGAACCTCGCGCTGCTTAGCGAAGATAGCGCGGCGTGGGTTTTCGTGCGATCGGGATCGTCCTGGTCGCTTCGGGAAATCGTCAAACCAACTACTGAAGGTAGGTATTTCGGTCTTTCTGCGGCACTGTCCTCTGACGCCTCGACCGCGGCTATCGGGGGTTACTCGGGAGCGTGGGTCTTTGTCGGCCAAGCTAAGAAGGCAAAGGAGGTAGCGGGGACGTGCTCGGTCACGAACCCCCGCACGGGCTTGAGCTATACGACGCTTCAGGGAGCCGTGGACGCGGTGCCGTTCGAAGGCGAAGCGACGTTCAGCGTGAGCGGGACCTGCCATGGCGATACCACAATCGTCGGCTACCAGGTCGTGACGATTATCGGACGCGGCCGCGCGACGCTCGATGGCGATAACAGCGCGCTGAACCCCGGCGCCGTCCTCAGCGTGTTCTTTCACCCCGGCGGACCTAGGGTCACTATTACCGGCCTCACTATCACCGGTGGCTATGAGGGGGGGAGTTGGTTCAGCGGGAGCGGGATCAGCCTTTTCGAAGCTCAAGTCACGCTCAACGACTCGACCGTCACGGGTAACACGGGCGGCGGCATCTCGTCTGGCGAAGGTGGCGGCATCACGCTCAACAACTCGACCGTCACGGGCAACACAGCGTCTGGCAACGGCGGCGGCATCGCTACCTACTTCGGCGCCGGTGCGACGCTCAACAAATCGACCGTCGCCGGTAACTCGGCCTCCGGCTGTGGCGGCGGACTGTTCGTCGAAGATCCGGGAGCGATCACGCTCAACGATTCGAGTGTCACTCGCAACACGGCGAGCGGCAATGGCGGCGGGGTCTGCGATACGACTGAAGGGCCCGTCACACCCGAATACGGCGTCGGGCTCACTATGAACGGCACGTCCTCGGTGAGCCACAACACGGCGACTGGCAGTGGCGGCGGGATCTACAACAGTAATGTGCTCAAGTTGAACGACTCAGCCTCGGTGACCCAGAACACAGCATCCGGCAAGGGCGGAGGAATCTACAACTACCAGACCAAAGGTGCCACCATCATCTACGGGACCGGCTGGAAAGGGACCGTGAGCCGCAACCTACCGGACGACATCTTCAACTTCTAGAGATCGGAGTGTGAGATGAGAGCGTTCAAGGTTCCACGCGGCCTACTTGTATCAGCATGTGTGGCGATGGGCCTGCTGCTGCTGATGCCGGTCGGTGCGATGGCGACCGCGTCGCCCGCGGGCTACGGCGCGCCGACCACGCTCGGCATCGAACTCCAAAGCGTCGCGTGCCCGTCGAGCACCCAGTGCACCGCGGTCGGCTACCCCGGGGAGGTGACGTTCAACCCGACCTCGCCGGGCACCCCGACTCCGAACCCGATCGACAGCCGCCATAGGCTCCGAAGCGTCGCGTGCCCGTCGAGCACGCAGTGCACCGCGGGCGATAACGAAGGGCGGGAGGTGACCTTCAACCCGACCTCGCCGGGCACGAACGCGTCTCCTGCGATCGGTCTTGACTTCAGCGTCGAACTCCTAAGCCTCGCGTGCCCGTCGAGCACCCAATGCACCGCGGTCGGCTCCGAAGGGGAGGTGACGTTCAACCCGACCTCGCCGGGCACCCCGACCCCGACCCTCACCGGCCCCGGCTACCTCTTCAGCGTCGCGTGCCCGTCGAGTACCCAGTGCACCGCGGTCGGCGACGTCGGGGAGGTGACCTTCAACCCGACCTCGCCGGGCACCCCGACTCCGAACCCGATCGACAGCTTCAATGGGCTCGGGAGCGTCGCGTGCCCGTCGAGGAGGCAGTGCACCGCGGTCGACTGGCACGGACAGGAGGTTACGTTCAACCCGACCTCGTCAGCCACCCCGACCCCGACCCTGATCGGCGGCGGCGAACTCAAACCCGTCGCGTGCCCGTCGAGGAGGCAGTGCACCGCGGTCAATCGCGAGGGGCGGGAGGTGACCTTCAACCCGACCTCGCCGGGCACCCCCACCCCGACCCTGATCGTCCCGTACCCGGGGTCGCCCACCGAATTCCGAAGCGTCGCGTGCCCGTCGAGGAGGCAGTGCACCGCGGTCAATGGCGAAGGGCTGGAGGTGACGTTCAACCCGACCTCGCCGGGCATTCCGACTCCAACGCCCACGGTCCTACCCGGCAGGTGAAGACGGCGGCGGGATCTGCAATGGCCGCGCAGGCGGTGTCACTTTGAACGGCTCATCCTCGGCGAGCCACAACGCGGCGTCTGGAAACGGCGGCGGGATCTACAACGGAGTCGGACATGATCGCTATTGCAAGAGGCTCGATCACCGAACCGGACAGGCTAGGACCGTTCATCGACGCCGAGATGCGGGTCGTCGGACAACTCAAGGACGAGGGCGTGATGAAAGCCATCTACCGCCGCGCAGTCGGTCCCGGAGTGGTCATCATCCTCGAAGGGAAGAACGTGGACGCGATGCGCGAGCGTATGAGCGCCCTCCCCTTCGTGCTAGAGGGACTGATGACGCTTGAGTACGAGGAGGTCTATGAGATTTGAGGACGCTCACTCCGCCCAGCACACGCGAGGAACATCGCTAGTCGGCGTCGGGAAGCCGGATCAGGTTGACGCCGGCGAGGGGGCCACGAATCTGTTGCATCCTTGCGCCGGTGACCAGATCGCCGAGGTCGATGACAAAGAAGCCCGCGTCCTCGAACAGCCTCCTCACCTCGGACTTCGCGTCGACGTCGTCGCCCGAGATAAAAATCACGCGCTGGCCCGCAGCCTCGTGCGGATCCGAACCGAGCACCGCGGCGACGAAGGTGTTCGCGCCCTTTACGACGCGCGCGCCCGAAGCGAGCCCGGCGACCAGCTCGCTCGACGTCCTCGCGCCAAGGTCTCCGCCCTCGAAGTCGGTCGCGGCGAAGTCGTTCGTCGCGTCGATCACGATCCGCCCGTTCAACTCGAGTCCCTGGACGGCGCCTCGGACTCGCTCCCAAGGCACGGCGAGGACCACGACGGGAGCTGCCGCCGCCTGCTCGACGGTTCCGGCAGACACTCCATCACCGAGCGCGGAAACGACCGGCGCCAGCGATTCGGGCCCGCGGCTATTGGCGATCACGACCCGACGGCCTGCGCGGAGCGCCGTCCGTGCCATCGCCTGGCCCAGGCGGCCGGCGCCGATAATTCCAACGAGGCCGGGCTCCGCCAAGTCCGTCGCGTTCACGGTTCGTACTCAAAGGCGAAGAGGTAGCTCACCGCAAGGCTTCGATACGGCCGCCAGCGATCCGCGAGCTCGGCCAGCTCCTCCTCAGTCGGCGGGTGGTCGAATCCGTAGGTCCGTTGGATCACGCGCCGCAGCGCCAGATCGCCCGAAAGGAACACGTCCGGCCGATCGAGGGCCACCAGGAGGAAGCCGCGCGCGGTCCACGGCCCGATTCCCGCAACGTCGGTCAGGGCCGCCTCGACCTCGCCGTCCGTCATTCGAGCGAGCCCCTCCTCGCTCAGGCGTCCGTCGACGAATCGCTCGGCGAGCGCCCGCAGTGTTTCGCCCTTCCGAGTCGACATGCCGCTGGCGCGCAGCACATGCGGGTCGGCGGCGAGAAGCTCCGCCGGTGAGGGCAGGTGCCCTCCGAAGTGCTGCTCGATACGAGACACGATCGTGCGGGTCGCGCTCACGGAAAGCTGCTGGCCCGCGACCTGGAAGATCAGGGTTGCGAACGCGTCGAGCGGAGGCAGCTCGTCCATCCACGCCCGCGGACGGAAGTCCGGCCGCGCGTCGATCAGGCGCGCGAGCACCGGATCGGCGTTCCGAAGAAACTCCCGCGCCTTGCGGTCGGCGATCGGGGCTCGCCTGCGTCCCCGCGCACCCGTGTCCTTCCGCTTGCTCTGCACCTGATTCACGATCGCTGTTCCGCCGGAGCTCATTCTTGCAGCAGGTGAGCGCGCGAACGCTACCTGCCGGTGCGCTCGCGGTGCTTGCACCCCGGCCAGCAGCACGGCCGGCGCTGGCCTTCCTCCAGCTCCTCCTGCGTGCGCCGAATGCGGCGCTCCCGGGTCCTGTCCTGCTTGGCATCCTCGACCCAGCAGATGAACTCGTTGCGGGCCAAGGGCGTGATGTCTTTCCAGGCATCGAGTGCCGTCCCGTTGGCGATCAGCGCCATACGCAGGTCCGCGGGCAGCTTATGCACCACCCCACCGGGCACTCTCCGGGCGCTCACAGGCCAATGGTAGCCACGCGCCGGCGAACACGCCGGGTATCCCCCACGTCGCATTCGCCGTCGAAGACATCGATGCGGTCGTCGCCGGACTGCGAGCCCGTGGCGCGGAGCTCGTCGGCGAGCGAGAGCGCTACGAGGACAGCTACCGGCTCTGCTACGGCCGCGGCCCGGAGGGGATCATGGTCGAGCTGGCCGAACAGATCGGCTAACGGTCTGATCCGCCGCCGATCATCCCGGCGACGAGCCGCGCTCACCCGGTACGCACGGAAGAGGGGTCGCGCCACCGATCACCGGTTGTTCGCCGCCGGCTTCGCGGTGTTACCGTCACGGGATGGCTGAGGTCGATGGTCGCGGCACTGACCGGAATGTGGCCCACCCGATGTCACTGGCCTCCGCGCGTCGCGAACCGAATCGATGGGCGGTCCTGGCTTTGCTCAGCGTCGCGCAGCTGATGGTGGTGCTCGACGCGACGATCGTGACCATCGCGATCCCTTCGGCCCAGAACGCGCTGCATTTCTCCACCCAGAGCCGGCAGTGGATCATCACCGCCTACGCGCTGGCGTTCGGCAGCCTCCTGCTGCTGGGCGGCAAGCTCGGTGACCTGTTCGGACGCAAGTGGACGCTGATCGCCGGCCTGGTCGGGTTCTCGATCGCCTCGGCGATCGGCGGGCTGGCCCAGTCCTTCGGCGTGCTCGTGGCCGCCCGAACCCTCCAGGGTGCATTCGGCGCGCTGCTCGCACCCTCGGCGTTGGGGCTGCTGACGGTGACCTTCGAGGGATCTCCCGACCGCCCAACGGCGTTCGGGATCTTCGGCGCGATCGCCGGCGGTGGCGCCTCACTGGGGCTGATTCTCGGCGGCGCGCTCACGCAGGTCTTGTCCTGGCGCTGGTGTTTGTACGTCAACCTCGTGATCGCCGTGCCTACGACGATCGTGGCGTTGCGCCTGCTGGTCAACCAGAGGGCTCCGGAGCGGGATCCGATCGACATACCCGGGGTTCTCACCTCGGCGCTGGGGCTGTTCGCGCTGGTCTACGGGTTCTCCAACGCCGAGACCCACTCCTGGGGCGCGACGGCCACGATCGTCGCGCTCGTCGCCAGCCCCCTGCTCCTGACGGCTTTCGTGCTGATCGAGCGCCGAGCCAAGCATCCGCTGCTGCCCCTGCACATCATCTGGGACCGGGCCCGCGGCGGCGCCTACACCACGATCGCGCTCGCCGGCGCGGGTATCTTTGCCGTTTTTCTGTTTCTGACCTACTTCCTGCAGCAGCAGCTCGGGCTCTCGCCGCTCACCACCGGCCTGGCGTTCCTCCCTCTGACCGGCGTTCTGGTGGTCACGTCGACCACGGTGCAGACCCGCGTGATCCAACACACGGGGGTAAAGCCGCTCGTACTCGCCGGCTTGACGCTCGGGGCGCTCGCGATGTTCCTGTTCACGCGCCTGACGCCCGGCTCAAGCTACGCCAGCAACGTCCTTCCCGGCCTGCTCGTCCTCGGCTTCGGGATGGGATGCATCTTCGCGCCGGCGTTCTCGACGGCGACCCTGGGCGTGGAGGGAAGCGAGGCCGGGGTCGCCTCGGCGATGGTCAACACCTCCCAGCAGGTCGGCGGGTCGGTCGGCACTTCCCTGCTGAGCACGATCTTCGCCACCGCCGTCGCGAGCTACACGGCCGGTCACCTGCACACGGCAGGGCTGGCCAACGCCGCGGCGGTTCACGGCTACACCACCGCGTTCTGGTGGTCGGTCGGAATCTTCGCCCTGGGCTTCCTTCTGGCGATGGTGATCCTGCCCGGCCGGGCCAGACCTCGTGTGCCCACCGTCAAGGCCGCGCTCGCCCGTCTCGCGATCGGCAACTGCCACCACGTCGAGGCTGCGGATGGCGCCCGGGATGTGCCTGGCGTTACGACGGGTGCTGCGGGGCGATGAGCAACGGCCGCTTGGTGTGTGTCGCGAGCGCGTGGGAGACGCTGCCGAGGAGAGCGCTGCCGATGGCGCCGCGACCGCGCTGGCCGCAGACAACCAGCCCGGCGTCGATCTCCCGGGCGATCTGATCGATCGTCCTGGCCACCGATTCGTTGGCTTGCGCGATTCGCGCGGAGGCGTTGTAGCCGCGCCCGCGGGCACCCGCGGCGCCCTCCTCTGCGAGCTCTCGCGCCGCCGCCGCCTCCTGCTCGTCGATCTCGCCCTCATTCGGTACGGCGACGAGGAACGAGCCGGCTCGAGCCAACTGGACCGCCGCTGGCGTCCATACGACCAACACGACGGCATCGGCTGGCTTGATCAGCTCGACTGCGGCGCGCAGCGCCGTCTTTGAGCCGTCGGATCCGTCGTAGCAAAACAACACCGGCTTATTCACCGCTCAGCCTCCTTCTCGCAAGCACCACGCAGTCGGGCGTCAGGGTACTTCGCGGCGGGACTCGAGGATCTCACCATGCGAGACCTGCCCGCTGTCAAAGACCCGCTTTCGCGTCGCGACGAGCACCTCGGTCGCCCGGGCGACGCTCCCGAGTTGCGCGGAAAGCCGTTCCGTGGCCGAGAAGCTAAGCCGCAGCGACGGCCGGCGGCGAGGTCTCCTGCGCCGGCCTGGTCGTCTCACGGTCGCCTGTACCCGGATGGGTGATCGGCGTCACGAGGTCCCTGCCCAGTCCCAGCGCCTCATAGATCTTCTCTTCGATCTGCTTCGCGATCTCCGGGTTCGCCTCGAGATGCGCCTTGGCGGCGGCGCGCCCCTGGCCGAGGCGATCATTTCCGTATGAGAAGAACGAGCCGGACTTCGACACGATGTTGTGCTCCAGCCCGAGGTCGATCAGGCAGCCCGACGTCGAGATCCCCTTGCCGAACTCGATATCGAACTCGGCCTGGCGGAACGGGGCCGCGACCTTGTTCTTGACCACCTTGACGCGCACGCGGTTGCCGACCGCCTCGGTGCCGTCCTTGAGCGTCTCGATGCGCCGGATGTCCAGCCGCTGCGAGGCGTAGAACTTCAGCGCCCGGCCGCCCGGTTGGACCTCCGGAGATCCAAACATTATTCCGACCTTTTCCCGAATCTGATTCGTTAGAACGCACAGCGTCTGCGTGCGGTTCAGGTTGCCAGCCAGCTTGCGCATCGCCTGGGACATCATCCGCGCCTGGGCGCCGACGGTCTGGTCGCCCATCTGCCCCTCGAGCTCCACGCGCGGCGTGAGCGCGGCGACGGAGTCGATCGCGACGACGTCCACGGCGCCGGAGCGCACGAGCATGTCGGCGATCTCCAGGGCCTGCTCGCCGTAGTCGGGCTGGGAGACGAGCAGCTCGTCGATATCGACCCCGATCTCCTTCGCATACAGCGGGTCCATCGCGTGCTCGGCGTCGATGAAGGCGCATACGCCGCCTAGCTTCTGGGCCTCGGCGAGCAGGTGATAGATCAGGGTGGTCTTGCCCGAGGACTCCGGGCCGTAGATCTCGACGATGCGCCCGCGGGGCACGCCACCGATGCCCAGCGCCAGGTCGAGCGACAGCGCCCCGGTGGGGATCGCGTCACAGCGCACCTGCGCGCCCTCGTCGCCCATGCGCATGACCGTGCCCTTGCCGAACTCGCGCTCGATCTGCGTGAGCGCACCCTGAAGGGCGGCATCGCGCGCCTTGGCGGCCTTCTCCTGGTCGGTCACGGACATGGTCTAGCTCCTCCGTTTCGAGATGGAACGGGCAATCTAGAGGCCGCCCCGGACGGAACAGCTGTTCGCATCTGCTCCCGGAACCGAACGTTGAAACGGTTCGCTGACCTCGCACCTTCGTCCAGATGCGAGACGCCCACTCGTGTCCCAAGCCAGCAGCGACGACCGGAGGTCGCCCCGCGCCAACGTCGTCCGCTGCGTCCGCCACCCTCCCCGGGGATCCCACACTTGAACACCGGCCTCCCCCACCTCCGCACGCTCCTCGCGCTCTCGCTGCTCGCATTTCCGGCGATCGCCGCGGGCGCCAAGGCGCCGTGCGCGACCCATGCCCGGCACGGCGCGCGCGCGTGCTCGTCACATCGTCCCAGTGCCCGTCGCCGGCACGCGGCCAAGCGAGACCATCGCCGCCACGGCGCCGCGAGAACCCCCGCGGCAGCCGGGACCTCACCGGCGAGCCCCAGGGGGGCGTCCGCCGCGAGCTGTGAAGACGGGTCCGCCGCCGTCGCGAGCCGCGGCGGGCCGCTCTCGTGCGCCGACGGCAGCGAAGCGGCGTGTGAAGACGGTTCGAGCCCCGCACGCTCGGGCCCGGGCGCGGCTCTTCTCTGCCCCCTGTCCTCCGCCCAAGCCCCCGGCGCAGTCGAACCGATATGCGAAGACGGCACGGGCAACCCCTGCGCCAGCCTGGAAGAACCCGACGCGCCGGGTGCGAGCTGCCCGGCGGGATTCTCGCTCGTGTCGGTGGGCGACGGGTCGAGCCCCTTCTGCGAGCGCCAACAGTAGCCCCGCGCACGCTCAAGCCGCAGTCGGCGGCAGGGCGCACGTCACGAGCGGCTCGTAGCTGGCTCCGGCCCGGGACAGCCAGGAGCGATAGAGGATCAGCGCCGCGGGCGTGAATCGCAGCGGCGGGGTTGCGGGCAGCGGGGACTCGCCCCGCGAGGAGCGCAGCACCGAGCCCGCGCCGATCCGCGCCAGGGTGATATGGGCGCGGAAGCGCCGTCGCTCCGGCTCCCAGCCGCTGACCGCCGCGATCGCGCGGCTCACGTCCGCCTGCAGCGCGGTCAGCTCGCCGTCGTCGTCGTGAACCTCGACCGCGAGCGCCCGCGGGCGCCGCGGCGGCAGCCACACCGGCGCCCCCACACGCAGCTCCCCCACCGGCCCGCTGCCCGGGCTCAGCGCGCCGGCGATCGCCTCGATCTCGCCGACCGGCCGGCTGCCGAGGAAGCACAGCGTGAGGTGCAGCGTCTCGGGCGCGAGCAGGCGCAGCGGCGGGCGGCCACCCTTCCCCGCGCGCAGGCCCAGGCCGGCAGAGGCTGCCCGCGTCCACGCCGCCAGCTGCTCGCATGCCTGCGGCGGCGGATCGACCGCGACGAACAGCCGGGCTGCCGGACCACGGGACATGCTCGAGGCGATGCTAGCCGTGCGCTAACGGCGCGGCTGGGCGACTTCGAGCAGGACGCGGCGCAGCAGGTGCATCGCCACTGTCGTCGCGCGGTCGCGTATGTCGAGCCTCCCACCCGGGAGGTTCACCGACCGGGTCAGGCGCGTGTCGCCCGGGGCGGCGACGCTGATCCACACGAGCCCCACTGGCTTCTCCTCGCTGCCGCCGCCCGGACCGGCGATGCCGGTGACCCCCACGCCAAGCTCGGCGCCGATCTGCGAGCGGGCGCCGTCCGCGAGCGCCTCGGCGACCTCCTGCGAAACGGCGCCGTGACGTTCGATCAACTCGCTCCGAACCGCCGCCAGGGCGACCTTGACCTCGTCGGAGTAGGCCACGACGGCGCCCTTCATGTAGTCGGAGGAGCCCGGCAGCTCCGTCAGGCGCGCGGCGAGCAGGCCGCCCGTGCAGGACTCGGCCACGGCGACCGTCTGGTGGCTCGCGCGAAGCATTCGGGCCACCTGCTCGTCGACGGTGCTGCCGTCGTCGGAGAAGAGCGTGTCGGCGTGACGCTCGCGCAGCACGCGCTCGAAGGCGTCGTAGGCCTCCTGCGCGGAGGGCTCATAGCGCGTCACCACCTCGACCTCGCCCCGTTTCAGGCAGGTCGTGACCTCGAGCGCGCCAAGGTCCACGCCCTCGGCCTCGGCTTCGCGCAGCGTGAGGGCGATCTCGGACTCGGGGATCCCGAACATGCGCAGCGTCCGCTGGTGGTAGGTCGTGGCACCAGCCAGGGCATCGCGCAGCGCCTCGGTCTCGACGGCCGCCCCCCACATCGGCCGCAGCTCGCGCGGGGGACCGGGCAGCACCACGACTGTTGGCCCGTCACCGTTGTGCGCGGGCGGGACGACCAGGCCGGGCGCTGTGCCCACGGGCGCGAGCACGGTCGCGCCGGCGGGTATCGTCGCCTGCTTGCGGTTGCTCGCGCGGATCGCCTCACGATCGAGGTTCGGCCAGCGTTTGGCGAGCGGCGCGACGATCTCGGCGATCGCCTCCTCCAGGGACTGGTCGAGCACCATCTCACGACCCTGAAAGCGCCCCACGACCTCGGCCGTGAGATCGTCCGCAGTGGGGCCGAGGCCGCCGCTGGTGAGCACCACGTCCATTCCCTGGCCGGCCATGAAGCGCAGCGCAGCCTCGATGTCCTGCGGGCGGTCGCCGACGATCGACGTGAACGCCAGATCGACCCCGAGCTCGCGCAGCCGTTCGGCCAGCCAGGGACCGTTGCGGTCGCTGACCCTTCCCGTCAGCACCTCGGTGCCGGTCACGACGATTCCCGCGCGGGCGCTCACCGGCAGGTCGGCAGCTGTGCCGCCGCGAGGGGCTGGCGGCCGCGCGCCTTCGTGATCGAGTAGCCGATCGCCTGGGTCGACGCGGGTACCGAGCGGCGGCGCCCGTCGACGTACATCGTCACTTCGCTGTTGCCGAGCGTGATCTCAAACCGCCTGGCATGGTAGGTGGCGGTTGTTTCGCCGGGCTGCAGTTCGAGGCCGGGGATGAGCTTGCGGCCGTTGTCGCCCAGCAGGCACACGTACACGACGGCGCTCGGTCGCAGTGCGAGGCTGACGACGGGGGCGCTAGCGGTCGCCGCGGGGCGGGTCCCGGCGGTCGCCCGGTGGTGGGTCGCCTTCGCCTTCGCGACGCTTTTGGGCGCTTTCGAACCCCCGCTGCCGCCAACGGCGAGCAGCACGATCAGCAGCACGATCAGCGCTGCGACCGCTCCTACGGTGAGCACGTATCCGCGTGAGGGCCGGGACCCGGGGACGCGCCGTCGCGTGCGCTGGGGAGTGGAAGCGATCGGATCGAACGCGCCGTCCGCCGGACCCTCTTGGTGCAGTCGGTACTCCTCGACGAGCGCCCGCGCGTCCAGGTTCAGCGCCTGGGCGTAGGTGCGGAGAAAGCTCTTCACGAAGGTGGGCCCGGGCAGCAGGCTCCACTCTTCGTTCTCGAGGGCGCGCAGGTACTTCGCGCGGATCTTCGTCTTGGCCTCGATCTCGGATACGTCCAGGCGCGCGCGCATACGCGCCTCGCGTAGCGTTGCTCCGATCTCGGGCATGTCGCTCAAGAGGCTAGTCGGTGACGGTCGCCGCGGGCGACGTGGGTCGGGATTCCAATCCCTCCAGCACGCGCGGCAACTCCGCCTCCGTGATCAGCACCTGCCGCGGCTTCGATCCCTCATAGCCGGAGATCACCCCGCGCCGCTCGAGCATGTCGATCATCCTGCCGGCCCGCGTGTAGCCCAGGCGCAGGCGACGCTGCAGCATCGAGGTTGACGCCGTCTGCATTTCTGCCACCAGGACGATCGCGTCGCGCAGCAGCGGGTCCTCGTCGGGGTCGAGCTCGTCGCCCGAACCGGAGCCCGCGCCATCCTCGCGCTCGACCTCCGCGAGGAGCTCCTCGCGCAGCTCGGGCTCGCCCTGGCGGCGCCAGAGGTCGGTCAGCGCGGCGATCTGGGCCTCGTCGATGTAGGCGCCCTGGATACGCTGGAGGCGTGAGCTGCCCACGGGGCTGAACAGCATGTCGCCCTGACCGAGCAGCGACTCGGCCCCGTTCTGGTCGAGGATTACGCGCGAGTCCGTCTGCGAGGAGACGGCGAAGGCGATCCGCGAGGGCACGTTCGCCTTGATCATCCCGGTGATCACGTCGACGCGCGGGCTCTGCGTCGCGAGCACGAGATGAATGCCGACGGCGCGCGCCTTCTGGGCGAGGCGGATGATCGAGTCCTCGACGTCGGCCGGCGCGACCATCATCAGATCGGCGAGCTCGTCGATCACGCAGAGTATGTAGGGGAGCGGGGCTTCGCCCCGCTTGGAGCGGGCCGCGTTGAGCTCGATCAGGCCACGCGTGCGCGCCAGGGACATGATCCCGTAGCGCTGCTCCATCTCCTTGACCAGGTTCTGCAGCGCGTTCGCGGCCATGCGGGGGCTCGTGATCACCGGCGTCAGCAGATGCGGGATCGACTCATAGTGGTTGAGCTCGACCTGCTTGGGGTCGACGAGGACGAGCCTGACCTCGTGCGGCGTGGCTCGCAGCAGGACGCTCGAGAGCATCGCGTTGATGGCGCCCGACTTCCCCGCGCCTGTCGTACCCGCGACGAGCAGGTGCGGCATCTTCGAGAGATCGGCGCCGATCGCCTTGCCGGCGACGTCCTTGCCCAGCCAGACGGTCAGCGGCGACCAGTCCTTGGGCGGATCCTGAAAGACGTCGCCCAGGCGCACGATCTTGCGGCGGGCGTTGGGCACCTCGACGCCCACGGCCTGCTTGCCCGGGATCGGGGCGAGGATACGGATGTCGGTCGCCGCGAGCGCGTAGGCGAGGTCGTCCTTCAACTGGGCGACCTTGCCGACCTTCGTGCCCGGCGCGAGCCGCAGCTCGTAGCGCGTGATGTGGGGTCCGGCGACCGTGCCGATCACCTTCGCGTCGACGCCGAAATGCCCGAGCGCCTCCATCAGGGTCGTGGCCGTCCGCTCCTGGCCCGCGGTGTCGGGGCGCGCCTGCTCGCCGGTCGAGCGGGTCAACAGCCGGGCGGCGTTCGGGAGCTGCCACGCGAAGTCGGGATCGCCCGTGACCGCTTCGCGCAGCCTGCCCTGAGGCGTCAGCTCGCCTGGGTCGGCGCGCGCGACGCCGGGAAGCTCCTCATGCTCGGAGGCGCCCGCCCTGGGACGCGCTGACTCGCCCGTTGGCCGATCTTCGATCGGTCGCTGCTCCTCGGGCTCATCCGCGCCGCTCTCCGGCGGCTCCGCTGCCGTGTCGGCGTCCCACGCGCCCTGCATCAGCGCATCGTGTGACGGCGCCTCGACGTGCGTTGCCCGCACGACGAGCTGGCCGGGGTAGGGCTCCGGCGGTCCTGCGGCGGGCAGGCCTCCGTGCCCGCCCGGCGCCTGCGGCGCCAGGCCCGTCTCATCGCGCGCGGCGACGCGCGCGCGCACGAGCCGGGTCGTATCGACCAAACCGTTTCCGGTCGCGCGGATCAGGGTCGCCAGCGACGCGCCCGTCAACAGCGTGACGCCGACCAGGAACAGGAACACGACGAGGATGTTCACGCCGACACTCTCGACGAGCCGATGGGTTCCCTGGTAGAGCGCCTCGCCGACGGCTCCGCCGTGCGACTGCAGGTGCGCCGATACCCACGGGCTCGCGTGCGCTCCGCCGGCGGCGGGCCCGGAGCTGACGCCGAGCGTGCCGGCCGCGAGCGCGAGCGTGATCGAGGCGAACAGGCAGATCGCTCCGGTGCGCAGGGGACGCAGTGCGGGCAGCACCGGACGCATCAAGAGCGCGCCGCCCGCCAGGAGCAGGGCCACCGGGGCCAGCTCGCGCGCGCCGCCCATCGCCCAGCCGAGGGCCACGACGAGCCAGCGCCCCGCCCGGCCGCCGTCCCAGCGGCCGTAGAGGACGAAGCCGATGAAAACGCCCAGAGCGACGAGCGCGAGGCCGAGCACGTCGCGCTGGCGCTGGTCGAGCTCGGGCAGGCGCGGTCGGGCTCGTGGCAGCGGCAGGCCGAGACCTGCGAGGCCGCGTGTGCGAGCGCGCCGAGCACGCGTGCGCCGCCTCCGAGCCGGCTTGCGGGCAGCCTTCGGGGAGCGCGCGGCGGTGCGCTTGCGTGTTGCTGGCATCCAGCGCAACTTCGACGCCGAGCGCCGCGCACCTCCCTCACCCTCGAGACGCGCATCCGGACCGTTACCATCGCTTTATGGCAGGTCGCTAGACAGGGACCCATGAACGAGTTCGCTCGCGCACCACGCGTCCTCGTGGTCGAGGATGACGAGGACATAGCCCAGGCACTCCAGCGCTCACTGCGGATGGAGGGCTATGAGGTGCGCTCCGCCGCGGACGGTCGCGTCGCGCTCGAACAGGGGCGCGCGTTCGCACCGGACCTGGTGATCCTCGACCTCGGCCTACCGGAGGTCGACGGGCTCGAGGTCGCGCGCTCGCTGCGCGCCGACGACGACGTGCCGATCCTGATTCTCACCGCGCGCGACGCGCTCGATTCGCGCGTGGAGGGGCTGGACGCGGGAGCGGACGACTACCTGGTCAAGCCCTTCGAGCGCCAGGAGTTGCTGGCGCGCATGCGCGCGCTGCTGCGCCGCCGCCCGCCGCGGGGCTCGGCGCCGCTGCGCGTCGGCGACCTCTCGCTGAACACCGACACGCACGAGGTGCTCCGCGCCGAGCGCCCGATCGACCTCACGCAGCGTGAGTTCGAGCTGCTGGAGTACCTGATGCGCAACGAGCGCATCGTCATATCGCGCCAGCGGCTACTCGACGAGGTATGGGGCTATGACCCCTTCTCGACGACGAACACGATCGAGGTGTTCGTGTCGAACGTACGGCGCAAGCTCGAGGCCGACGGCGAGCCGCGCCTGCTGCACACGATCCGCGGAGCCGGCTACGTCCTTCGCGCGTAGGTTCTTCGCGCCGGTGAGGGGCGCCATCGAGCGCTGCTCGGCGCTCCTGGACCGCCTGCCGATTCGTACGCGGCTCGCCGGAGTCTCCGCGCTGCTCACGTTCGTGATCCTGTGCGCGTTCGCCGTCGCGATCGGCTCGCTGACGGTCCACCGCATCCGCGAAGACTTCAACCGGCAGGTATCCGACACGGCCAGACAGCTCCCTTCGCATCTGAAGATCTCCGGGCCGACGTTGAGGATCAGCCCGCCGCTCCCGGACGTCTCCTCGGCCGAGGACAGGGTCATCAAGGTCGTCACCGAAGCGGGCGGGATCCTGGCCCAGGACCCCAAACACGCGCCGTACCTCGGTCCCCTGTCGAATAAACCGACGACCGTGAACGGCTACCGCGTGGTCACGACGAGGGCACTCGTCCTCGGCGCGACCGGAGAAGCGATCGGCCGCGTGTGGATCCAGTACGGGCGTCGGGTGGCGGGCACGGAGGCGACGGTCAAGCGCGTCGAGCTGCTGCTGCTCGTGGGGGTGTTCGCCGGGACCGCGCTTGCCCTGCTCGCCGGAATGGCGATCGCGCGACGCGCGATGACGCCGATCGCGGAGCTTACGACGGCCGCTGCGGAGATCGCCCGTACGAGGGATCCCTCGCGGCGCATACCCGCGTCCGCGGCCGAAGATGAGGTCGCTGAGCTGGCGCGGACGCTCGAGGGCATGCTTCGTGAGCTGGACGCGGCGCGCTCGGAGACCGAGTCGATGCTCGCCCGCCAGCGGCAGTTCGTCGCCGATGCCTCGCATGAGCTGCGCACACCCCTGACGAGCGTTCTGGCGAACCTCGAGCTGCTCGCCGAGACGCTGCGCGGAGATCAGGGTGAGGCCGCGCGTTCGGCGCTGCGGTCCTCTCAGCGCATGCGCCGCCTGGTGGCGGACCTGCTGCTCCTGGCACGCACCGATGTGGGTCGCGTCGTCCAGCGCGAGCGCCTGAACCTGGCACAGACCGTCGTCGAGGCGGCGGCGGAGCTCGGCCCGGTCAGCGGTGAGCACGACATCTCACTCGATGTGCATCCCGTCATCGTGGAGGCTTCCCGCGACGAGCTTCATCGTCTCACGATCAACCTGCTCGAGAACGCACTGCGCCACACGCCGCCGGGGACGGCGATCTACGTGACGACGGGGATCGCGCCCGACGGCAGCGCCGAGCTGGTGGTGGAGGACGAGGGGCCGGGCGTGGCGCCCGAGCTGGCAGCGGACATCTTCGAGCGCTTCGTCCGCGGAGCGGGCGACAGGGGGGGTTCCTTTGGCCTGGGCCTGTCGATCGTGCAGGCGGTGGCGCAGTCGCACGGCGGCTCCGTCACGCTCGACCAATCGAAGATCGGCCAGCGGGCGCAGGGCACGGGCGCGCGCTTCGTCGTGCGCCTGCCGGCCCGCTCAGACCTCGACGACGACGGGCAGCACCATCGGCCGCCGCTTCAGACGGTCGTAGACTAGCTTCGCGAGATCGTCGTGCAGGACCTGCCCGAGCAGGTCGACCTCGCGGATTTCCTCCTTCGCGGCCCGCCGCAGCGAGCGGTCGGCGGTGGCGCGGATCTCCTCGAGCAGCTCGTCGGCCTGGTCGATGAACGGCACGCCGCGGAAGATCACCTCCGGCTCGGCCACCGAGCTTCCATCCTGCTCGGCGATCGTCACGACGACGATGAAGATCCCGTCGGCCGACAGCATCCGACGGTCGCGCAGCGCGACGTCGGCCATGTCGCCGATCTCGACGCCGTCGACGAAGATCATCCCGGACTGCTCGGGGGAGCCGAAGCGGGCGCCGCGCTCGTCGATGTCCAACGGCAGCCCGTTCTCCCCCTGGAAGATGTCCTCCGGTGACACGCCGACCGCGTCGGCGAGCTGCGCGTGGAGCCGCAGCCGCTTGAAGTCGCCGTGGAACGGCATCACGTAGCGGGGCTTGACGAGGTTGAGCATCAGCTTGACCTCCTCGGCGTAGCCGTGGCCCGAGGCGTGGACGGGCGCGTCGGACGGTGTGATGACGTCGCAACCGATGTGGTAGAGGCGGTCGATCGTCTCGTTGACGGCGCGCTCGTTGCCGGGGATCGGCGTGGCGGAGAAGACGACCGTGTCCCCGTTCTTGAGTTCCACCTGCGGGTGGTCGCGGTATGCCATTCTGCGTAACGCCGACAGCGGCTCGCCCTGCGAGCCGGTGGAGATGATGACGACGCGCTCGTCCGGGAAGTCGTTGATCTCGCGTGGGCCGACGAGCAGGCCCTCGGGAACCTCGATGTGCCCGAGGGAACGACCGATGCCGACGTTCTTGCGCATCGAACGGCCGACGAGCGCGACCTTGCGGTGAAGCGCGTGGGCCGCATCGACGACCTGCTGCACGCGATGGATGTTCGACGCGAAGCTCGTGACGACGATGCGGCCCTCGCAGCGCGCGAAGACCTCCTCCAGGTGCGGGCCGACGACCGACTCCGAGGGCGAGAAGCCCTCGCGCTCGACGTTCGTGGAGTCGCCGCACAGCAGCAGGACGCCTTCCCGGCCCAACTCGGCGAGGCGGGACACGTCGGCGGGCGACCCGTCGACGGGGGTCTGGTCGAACTTGTAGTCGCCGGTGATCAGCACCGTCCCGAGGTCGGTCCCGAGTGCCACCGCGCTCGAGTCGGGAATCGAGTGCGTCATGTGCACCAGCTCAAGCGAGAACGGGCCGAGCTCGAGCGTGTCGGCCGGCGCCACGTCGTTGAGCTCCACCTCGCGCAGCTTGTGCTCGTCGAGCTTGGAGCGCGCCATCGCGATCGTCAGCGGGCCACCGTAGACCGGCGGCAGGTGGCGCGGTCCCAGCTCTCGCAGCACCCACGGCAGGGCGCCGAGATGATCCTCGTGCCCGTGCGTGATGACGATCGCCTCGATGTCGGCCGCGCGTTCGCGCAGGTAGGAGAAGTCGGGTAGGACGAGGTCGATCCCGACCATCTCCGGGGTCGGGAAGCGCAGCCCGACGTCGACGACGACGATACGCCCGTCCTGCTCGACGACGGTCATGTTCTTGCCTATCTCCCCCAGGCCGCCGAGGGGAAGTACGCGCAGCCGTGAGCTCACGCGGGTGCTCGCGCGGGCGGGACCGCGACGAGGCCGTGGCGCTGGAGCATCGCGCGGACCTCCTCGGTCTCGCGCGCGGTCGTCTCCACGAGCGGGAGCCGAAGCCCGCCGACGTTGTGCCCCATCAGGTTCAGCGCGGCCTTCGTGCACGTCGGGTTGGACGTCAGGAACAGCGTCCGGTACACGTCCTGCAGCGAGGCGTCGATCTCCGCGCGGTTCTCCGGCTCGTCAACCATCCGGTGCATCTCGTTGCCGACGATTTGGCTCGCCACGAGGACCCCGCCCGCGCCGCCGATGTCAAGCGTCCGCGCGAAGGTCGCGTCGTCCCCGGCGTATAACGCGAGCCCGTCGATCGGCTGCAGCTCATCGGCATTGGCCTGCTTGACGCCCTCGATGTTCTCGATCTGCGCGAGCTCGGCGAGCAGGTCGGGTGGCATGTTCGTCGCCGTGCGCGACGGGATGTTGTAGAGCAGGATCGGTTTATCGGTCGCTCTGGCCACCTCTTCGTAGTGGCGGCGCAGGCCAAGGCGGCTCGGCTTGTTGTAGTACGGCGTCACCGACAGCATCGCGTCGGCCCCGAGCTCTGTCGCCCTCGCGGTCAGGTGGGCCGCTTGGCGCGTGTCGTTCGTACCTGTGCCGGCGATGATCGTCCTGCCCGGCGGGCGCTCCAGCACCGCCAGCTCGATCAGCCTCAGCTGCTCCTGCTCGGTCAACGTGGACGCCTCGCCGGTCGTCCCAGCGACGACGAACCCGTCTGACCCGTTATCCGCGAGATGGCGCATCAGCGCCACGAACGACTCTTCGTTGACCCGCAGCTCCCGGTCAAAGGGAGTTACGATCGCCGTCAGGATCGCGCCGAGGTCGCTCATCGGCTGCAGTATCTCACGCAGATACCTACGTCGCCCGGCGGCGGGTAGGACTCAGAAAAGCAGCTTCCTGGCCCCCCGTGCTGGCCCGTATCGGTGAGTGTCGGGGGATCCTTACTTGCGGGGCTTTCGCGGGGGTGCGGGGCCGAACATGATCGTCCGTGCTGCCCCGTCCGGCTACGTTCGTTGACATCGCGTTGACAAGCTGAGCCGGCCCGAGGGCCAAGATGGCCGCGCGGGCTCGGCGCCCCGTCTGACGTGAAGACCACAATCGGGGCCGATGGCATCCCCTCTCTCGGTGGACGATCTATTTACCGTCGGGGTCAGCTTCGACCTGCTGGGCGGATACATGCTGGGTCGCGGTCTGCTGGCGTCTCCTGGGGATATCCGAGTCCGGTCCGCCGCCACGATCGGCTTCAACCCGGCAGCGATGCTCAGCCAGATCGCGGCACGCGCGGATGGTGAGATCGGCCTTGTGTCGCTCGGAGTCGGATTTCTGCTGCAGGGAGGAGGCTATGTCTGTCTGATTGCCGGTGCGAAAGTCAGCACGGGAGCGGTGCGCGCCTTGCTTTCGGTCGGCCTGGCGGCGCTGGCTTTTGGTGCGGCGTGGCTCGTTGCCAGGCGCAGGCATGAGAAGCGTGTCCTTCACCTCGCCGTCGCGCCAGGCCAGGCGAAGCTCGGGATAGCCTGCCGAGAATGGCCGAGCCCACTGGCAACGTCCAGCGGGTCAACGGCTGCCGCGATGGCGAAGCCGCGGCGAACGACCGCTTGAGCTGGTTTGCGCGCGTTTGGCGGGCCGCATCGCGGGTAGTGGCCGCTCGATAAGGGTAAGCGGTGCGCGCACGCCGGGGGACCGGAGGAGCGGCCGCGGATCGGCATCTCAAGAGAGGCGCCCGGATGGTTGCTGCGGACCTAGTGGAGGCTTGCCATAGCTCGATGGGTCCTCAGCATGTAGTGCGGGCGGCGGAATCCCCGCCGGTCGCCGGGAGCCCAATCGGGAAGTGCTGAAACCTCAACGGAGTCTCAGGCGCCAGAGACACGGCCCGTGGCGGAGGGAGGAGTGTCCGCATGAAAGAGGCTTGGAGGGTGAGCGCTCGGAGACCACAAGAGTAGTTCCCACAGGAGGAAAGGAGCCATTATGTACCTAAAGAGAAAGCTCGCCGCCGGAGTGGCGGCGATGTCGATCGGAGCGCTTGGAGGTGGCTTGGCGGCAACGCCCGCAAGCGCGATCGGCCCAGGGTCGTTCGTGATTCCAGCGGGTGGCACCGCGGTCTTTTCAAGCGCCTCCTTCGCGGCCTGCAACGCCCTGAGTTGGGGATACAAACTGAATCTCGGTGCAGACGTTGTCGTGGCCTCCAGGCCGGGGCCAAACAACTGCGGCGCCGGGGCGTTCTCCCCGAGCACCGCCACGATCGGACCGGTCGCCAGCAAAACGTCCCTGCGTGCGTTACTGAAAGACAACAACTGTGGGGCCACCTACTACTCAGACGGGACCTCAACCCCGACGCCATCTGTCGACCACGCGACGGTCATCCCCACGCCCGCAAAACCGGGTGAGTGGGATATAGCGATCGCCGACTCGGGCGGCGCCACCAACCCCGTTCCCTGCCCCGTCAAGACCCTCCCCGCCCAGGGTCCCAACTTCACCGTGCACCTGAAGATCACGTTGCACCCGACGAGCACCTCGGTGAGCTGCTCGCCGCAGCCGGTCGTGGCAGGCCAGTCAACGACCTGCACAGCGACGGTGACGGACACCGCCACGACTGGGCCGACAGCCCCGACGGGCACGGTCAGCTTCAAAACCAGCGGGCCCGGCAGTTTCAGCCCAGAAGCCAAATGCAAACTGGAATCCCCTAGCGGGGCGTCAAACAGCTGCTCCGTGACCTACACCCCCACCTCGACGTCGTCCACCAAACCGGTCCGCAGCGACACAATCACCGCCGAATACGGCGGCGATCAAGAACACCAACCCAGCCAAGGCACCACGACCGTGACCGTGATCTCGCCCACGGCGCTCGCGCACGGCTCGTTCACGATCGGCGACGAAACCGCGGCGATCGGCCACGCCGTGACGTTCTCAAACACGGAAGTCGAGTGGTGGGGCTCGAACTGGTGGAAGGAAAACCAGCTCTCGGGCGGCCCCGCACCGTCGGCCTTCAAGGGCTTCGCCGAAACAGCGTCAAGCCCAGCCGAATGCAACAAGGAATGGACCACCAACACCGGCAACAGCTCTGGGCCGCCCCCGACGGTGCCGGAATACATGGAGGTAATCGGGGCGAGCAAGATCACGCAGTCCGGCTCGACGATCACGGGCAACGCGCCCAAGCTCGCCGTGGTCAAAACCAGCCCCGGCTACCTGCCCGACCCCGGTCACAAGGGGACGGGCATAGTCGTCGCGGTCGTGAACTGCCCATAAGCGGCGCGGCCACAGCGTCAACCTGAGATGGCTCCGGCGGCCCGGCCCTCGCGGTCGGGCCGCCGGGGTAGTTGGGCAGGAACCTTCACGCAGGCACGCAGCGCCTTGAGCGGGACCTGGCCGGACCCGCGTATCGGGATCAGGACCTAGTGTTCGCTGACGAGCTTGGCGAGCCGATCAAGCCGCACGTCGTGAGCGACGCCTTCCGTCGGCACCGCAAGGCGGCGGGCATCCCCTCGGGCAGCCTGCACGTCCTGCGCCACACGGCCGCGACGATCGCCTTGACGGAGGGCGTGCCGCTGCACATCGTGGCCGCCCGCCTTGGCGACGACCCCAGGACCCTGCTCGGCACCTTCGCGCACCTGCTCCCGCACTCAGACGAGCAGGCTGCCGAAGCGCTCGCCGCAGTTCTCGTTGACAATCCGCTGACATTGGCGGAGGCTCCAGCCGCTTAGGCCCCGTAAACAGGGGGATATCTGGCCCCGAGAGCGCTTCTGCGCTAGAAGAGCAGCTTCTCGAGCCCGACGACGAGTGGTTGCTCGAGCGTGGGCACGCGGCGTACGGCGAGCAGCACGCCGGGCATGAAGGACTCGCGGTTGATCGTGTCGTGGCGAATCGTCAGCGTCTGACCGAGATCGCCGAGGATCACCTCCTGGTGGGCCACGAGACCGGGCAGCCGCACGGAGTGGATCGGCGGCTCGCCGTGTCCGCCGGCGGCAGCCATCAGCCGGGCCGTGCGCACGGCCGTGCCGCTTGGGGCGTCGAGCTTGTCCTCGTGGTGCAGCTCGATGATCTCGGCCTTCGCCATATGCTCGGCCGCCTCTGCGGCGAAGCGCATCATCAGGACGGCGCCGATCGCGAAGTTCGGGGCGATCACGACGTTCGCGGCAGGACGACGCGGCACCGACTGGGCCTCCTGCAACGGCGCGGGATCGAAGCCGGTGGTTCCGATCACCACGTGCACACCCGCCTGCAGGCAGCTCAGGGCGTTGCCGAGCGCGGTGTCCGGGCGCGTGAAGTCCACCACGACCTCCGCACCTGGGAGAACCTCCTCGAGGGCGGTTCCGAGCACTGGATCCACCCGCCCGACGAGCTCCAGGTCCTCAGCGCCGTCCACCGCGGCGCACACGGTTTCCCCCATCCGCCCGGCGGCGCCCGCCACCGCGACGCGGATCATCCCCCCGCCGCCTCGGCGGCGACCGGGCCGGCGCCGCCGAGCCGCTGCGAGGTCCCGTTGCGATCGCCCAAGGCCGCCTCGGCCGCGCCCTCCAGGGGCTCGATCGCGGCACGGAATGTCTCTTCGTCGGGACCGACGCCGACGACCGAGAGCCTCGCGGCGCCCAGCAGCTCTCGCGAGAGCTCTCTGAGCGCGGCGACGTCCACCGCGTCGATCCGCTCGATCAGCTCCCCCACGGACAGGATCGGCAGCTCGTTCAGCAGGCAGCTGCCGAGGCGGCTCATGCGCGCGCCGGTGGACTCCAGCGCGAGCGCCATGCGTCCCTTCAGGTTCTCGCGCGAGCGCACGAGCTCCTCCTCGCTCGCGGGTTCGTGCGTCCCGCGCTCGAGCTCGTCCCCCAGCACCGACAGGGCCTCCTTGAGGTTCTCCGGGCGCGTCCCCACGTACACCCCCATCTCGCCCGTGTGCGCGTACAGGTTGGAGAAGCAGAAGACCGAATACGCGAGACCACGGCGCTCCCGCACCTCCTGGAATAGGCGCGAGGACGACGTGCCGCCGAGCACCCCTTCGAGTACACGGAGTGCGAAGCGGCGCTCATCGCCGCGGGCGATGCCCTGCCCGCCGATGCACACGTGGTACTGCTCGGTGTCTTTCTCGAGGAAGCTCACGCGTCGCTGGAACTCGGGCGCCGCGGGCCGGCGCCCCGCCGCGGGCGGGGCAGCGTCGGGGATCCGGACCGCGCGAGCCATGTCGACGAGCGCGTCGTGCTCGAGCGAGCCGGCGGCCGCGATCACGATGCTCTGCGGCCGGTAGCGCTCGGCGTGGAACGCGGCCAGCTGCTCGCGCGTGGCGGCCCCGATGACCTCGGCGGTCCCGATCACGGGGCGGCCCAGTGGATGGGCGCCGAAGATGGCGCGGCCGAGCTGGTCGAAGGCCCGGTCCTGGGGATCGTCTTCATACATTGCGATCTCCTCGAGCACCACCTCCCGCTCGGCCTCGAGCTCGCCGAAGCGCGGGTGCCAGATCATGTCGGTCATGACGTCGAACGCGTGCTCGAGATGGCGGTCGAGCACGCGCGTGTAGAGCGAGGTCGTGTCCTTGTCGGTGCCGGCGTTGACCTCCGCTCCCATCGCGTCGAAGATCTGGTCGATCTCCTGCGAGCCATAGCGGTCGCTGCCGCGGAAGAGCATGTGCTCGAGCAGGTGCGAGATCCCCGCCTGGCTCTCGTCCTCGACGACGGAGCCGGCGGCGATCCAGAAGCCGAGGGCCACCGAGCGCACGGCGGGCACGCGCTCGGTGACGACTCGCACGCCCGAGTCGAGCGTGGTTATTCGGTGCTCGGCGCTCAAGCCACGGCTCGGTGCTAGTTGCGACCGTGACGCGGGCGGCCCGAGCCGCGCTCGCCGTCACGGCGCGGTCCCCGCTCGGAGCGCTCGCGGTCGCGTCCGTTGCGTCCGCCGCCCCCATCGCGCGGGCGCCCGCCTCCGCCGCCGGTGCCGACGCCAACGAGCTCCTCGACCGACTTGCCCGCGATGTCCGGGTCGTCGGCCAGGCGCAGGCCGATGCGGCCGCGCTCGCGGTCGACCTCGACCACGCGCACGTTGACCTCGTCGCCCTTGTTGAGCACGTCCTCGACGCTCTCGACACGTTGGCCGGGTGAGACGTTGGAGATGTGCAGCAGGCCGTCGGTCCCCTTCGCCAGCTCGACGAAAGCGCCGAACGTCGTCGTCTTGACGACTTTGCCGACGTACTCGTCTCCGACCTCGACCTCCTTCATCATCATCCGCACGCGCTCGACGAGCGCGTCGCCGAGCTCGCCGTTGGCGGAGTAGACCAGCACCTGGCCGTCGTCATTGACGTCGATCTGGGACTCGAACTCCTCGGAGAGGCCCCTGATCGTTTCGCCGCCCTTGCCGATCAGCAGGCCGATCTGCGACGGGTCGATCTGGATCGTCTGTATGCGCGGCGCGAACTGGCTGAGCTGCGCGCGCGGTGAGCCGATCACGTCGCCCATCTTGGCGAGGATGAACGTGCGCGCCTCGTGCGCCCGCGTCAGCGCGTCGCGCAGGATCTCAAACGTGACGCCCGAGATCTTGATGTCCATCTGCAGCGCGGTGATGCCGCGCTCGGTGCCCGCCACCTTGAAGTCCATGTCGCCGAGGTGGTCCTCGACGCCGGCGATATCGGTGAGCACGACGTAGTCCTCGCCCTCCTTGATCAGCCCCATCGCGATGCCCGCGACCGGACGCTTGATCGGCACTCCGGCATCCATCAGCGCGAGCGAGGAGCCGCATACCGAGGCCATCGAGGAGGAGCCGTTTGACTCGAGAATGTCCGAGACGACGCGGATCGAGTACGGAAACTCCTCGATCGAGGGCACCATCGGCGCGAGCGCTCGCTCTGCCAGGGCGCCGTGGCCGATGTCACGGCGCTTGACGCCGCCCATGCGGCCGGCCTCTCCCACCGAGAAGGGCGGAAAGTTGTAGTGGTGCCAGTAGTACTTTTTCGTTTCCAGGCCGAGCGTGTCGAGGCGCATCTCCTCCTTGAGCGTGCCCAGCGCCGCCACGCTCAGAGCCTGCGTCTGCCCGCGCGTGAACAGCGCCGAGCCGTGGGTCCTGGGCGTCACGCCGACTTCGATCGTGATGTCGCGGATCTCGTTCTCGCCACGGCCGTCGGGGCGCTTCTTGTGCACCGCGATGCGCTCGCGAATGATCGACTTCTCGAGCTTGTCGAAGGCGAGCTGGACAGCTGCGCGGCGCGCCTTGGCGCTCAGGAGCTGCTCCTCGGATGCGCCCTCGGGCGACTCGCCCGCGTAATGCTCGATCACGGCAGCCTCAGCCGCCTTGGTGGCCTCCTGGCGCTCCAGCTTGTCCTCGACCTGGGTGGCCGCGTCGAGTTGGGCGCCGTGACTCTCGCGGATCTGCTCGAGGAGCTCCGGGTCGACGGCCACCGAGACGACGGTTTTCTTCTCCTTGCCGGCCTTCTCGGCCAGCTCACGCTGCAGCGCGCAGAGCTTCTTGATCTCGGCGTGGGCGATGTCCAACGCGTCGAGGATCTCGGCCTCGGGGATCTCGTTGGCGCCGGCCTCGACCATCAGGATGGCCTCCTCGGTGCCTGCGACCACGAGGTCGAGGTCCGAGCGGCCCTCCTCCTCGCCTGGTGTGCCGCCGCCGAATGAACTCGTCAGGTCTTCCTCGTCGGGGTTCACGACGAAGTTGCCGTCGACCTTCCCGATCCGCACCGCGCCGACCGGCGTGGGGAGCGGGATGTCGGACAGCATCAGCGCCGCCGAGGCGCCGTTCATCGCGAGGATGTCGTACGGGTGGACATGGTCGATCGAGAGTGGGATCGCGACGATCTGCGTGTCGTAGCGCCATTCCTTGGGGAACAGCGGGCGCAGCGGACGGTCGATCATGCGCGCGGTGAGCGTGGCCTTCTCGCCGGGACGGCCCTCGCGCTTGAAGAACGAGCCAGGGATTTTGCCCGTGGCGTACATGCGCTCCTCGACGTCCACCGTGAGCGGGAGGAAATCGACGTCGCGCAAGCTTCCTGCGACGGCTGTCGCGAGCACCATGGTGTCGCCTTGGCGGACGACTACGGCGCCGGATGCCTGCTTGGCCATCCTGCCGGTCTCGAACGAAATCTCGCTGGCCCCGCCGTCGGGGCGGTGTGCGCCAATGTCCGCGGAGACCCGCGTAACGGCATCGCTACTCATATTCACTGCCTTCCTGTTCCGCCCGTCGGTCGGCGGTCCGTTTCTTTTTTCTCAGTATCCGAACCAACGCAGCTTAGCGGACCGCGTCACGCGATCAGGGCGCGCGGAGGGGCCGTCGGCGGCCCGCCGGGCGGGAGCGGCTGAGGGTCTGGCGAGCGGGCCTCTCAGGCGCTGGCGAAGGCCGCGGTGAGCCCGTCGCGCGGCGGCTCGACGCCTGGGAGATCGACTGGCGAGGAGGCCTGGCCAGGACTACTTGCGCAGGCCGAGCTCTTTTATCAGCGCGCGGTAGCCCTCAAGGTCGCGGCGCTGCAGGTAATCGAGGAAGCGGCGGCGGCGTCCGACGAGCATCAAAAGGCCACGGCGGGAGCTGTGGTCTTTGCCCTGCTCGCGCAGGTGCCCCGTGAGGTGGTTGATCCGCTCGGTGAGCAGGGCAATCTGGACCTTGGTTGAGCCCATGTCCTTCTCGTTCGCGCCGAACGTCGCCGCGATCTCACGCTTGCGCTCGCTGGTTATGGCAGCCATGGAGCCGGACGGTAGCAGACGCTCAACGGCCCGAAAGCGCCTGGGCGATCTCGCGGGTCTGCTCGACGTCGCGGTGCATCTGCGCCACGAGTGCCTGCGGGCTCTCGAAGCGGCGCTCGCCGCGCAGCCGGTCGAGGAACTCGATTCGCAGGATCTCGCCGTAGATGTCCGCGTCGAAATCGAGGATGTAGGCCTCGATCAGCTCGCCCCTGCCGGTCTTGAAGGTCGGGCGCACGCCGATGCTCACGGCCGCCGGGCGGCCGTCCGCGAGACAGGCGTAGACACCGTGGCCGGGGCACACCAGCGCCTCATCCGGAACGAGGTTCGCCGTCGGGAAGCCGAGCCGCCGGCCGCGCTCGTCCCCGTGCTTGACCTCACCGCTCAGCTCGAACGGGGCGCCCAACAGCTCGTTGGCCTCCGCCACCTCCCCGGCTAGCAGCAGGCCGCGTATGTGGCTCGAGGAGACGATCTCGCCGCCGACCTCGAGCAGTGGACAGACGACGGTGGTGAAGCGCGTGTCGGCGGCGAGCAGTCGCGGGTCGCCCTGCGCCTTGTGGCCGAAGCGGAAGTTCTCGCCGATCGCGACCCGCGTGGCGCCCAGCGCGCCGACCAGGACGTCGTCGATGAACTCGTCTGCCGACCGCCTGGCGAACTCGGCGTCGAACGGGATCACGATCAGCTCCTGCACGCCCAGCGAGGCGATTAGCTCGGCCTTGCGCTCAAGCGTCGTCAGTAGCTTGGGCGTGTGCTGGGGCGCGACCACCGACACGGGGTGCGGGTCGAACGTGAGCACGCTGTCCGAGCCGTCGATCACCTCGCGATGGCCGAGATGCACGCCGTCGAAGGTGCCGACCGCCACGCTGCGCTCTCTACGCTCGACGTCGGGCAGGGGGGTGACCTTCACTGCGGCACAGCCTAGTGCCGGTGGCCGTGGGCGGCTTGCCCCCCGAGGCGATGGCGAAGCTCACGCGGCCGGGTCATCCGCTCCGGTCCCGCTGCGGCGGGCGGCTGAATCCGTCAAGGCGCGCGAGCGCGTGGTCGAGCGCGATCAGCCCGGGCGCACCCCACGGATCGCCCGGCGTCGGCGGGCTGAGCGCATCGCGCACGTCGAACGGACCGATCGCCGTGCGCCTCAGCTCGAGGCAGTAGGCGTCGCCGAGGTCGGCGATTAGCGACCGCACGTACGTGCCCGAGCCGCATTCGATCTCAAATCCGGCCCGCGGGAGCTCGCCGGGGACGCTCGGCAGATCGCGCCACAGCTGCACGAAGCGATGCACGCTGACCGTCCGCTCGGGCATCTCGAGGAGCTCGCCGCGGCGGGCACGCCGGTAGGCGCGTTCGCCTTTGATCTTCACGGTCGAGTGGGCCGGCGGGCGCAGGCGCACCTCGCCGGTGGGAAGCCGGGGCGGGTCGGGCGGGACGCGGCCGGTGCGCGTTATCTCGCCCTCGGTGTCGCCCGTGCTCGACAGAGCCCCGAGCTGAGCGAGCGTCTCGTAGCGCTTGGGCAGCTCCATCAGCCGCTGCTGGCTCTTGGTTGCGCGGCCCACGAGCACGAGCAGCAGGCCGGTCGCGAACGGGTCGAGCGTACCCGCATGCCCTGTGCGCACGCCG
>DATMQG010000099.1:0-32138 GCA_035566835.1 Solirubrobacteraceae bacterium | reverse complement strand
TATGAAATCGGGGCGCCCGGATTCGAACCGGGGGTCTCGGCCACCCAAAGGCCGCGCGATACCAGGCTTCGCTACGCCCCGTCGCCCCGAGTCTACTGCCAGGATTTCCGAATCTGATCCATCCACCCCTGCAGCCGAGCGCGTAAGAGCGTGTCGCCCACGGAGAGAGTCAGCACGCCGTAGCGCGACCGCCAGGTACGTCTCGTCAGCTGGTTGCTATTGGACTTTCGCTGAAAGCGAATCTTCGCTGCCTCCACGTCGAGAGCTTCGCTCCAGAACTGGCGCAGCTCATTCAGGTCCTGGTCCGCGTGGTACTGGATCGAGAAGGCCGGGGACTTGGTCGTCGAGCGTCGAATCCACCTCGTGGCAAGTTTCAATACGGCAGGGTCCGAGTTGCAGATCGAGACTTCGTTCCGCCCGCGCTTGTACCCCTCGGCGATATACAACGCCACGAAATCCCGGAACGTCGGGTCCCGAGCCAGCTGGTCGAAGCTCTCGAGACCTTCCTGATAAGCCGCCGTTCGCAGCAGCTTGTACTTCCGCTGCATCGCACGATTGCCTCTGCGACGCGCCGCCTGGCGCTTATCGCTGTGAGTGACCTCATGCAACACCGGCAGATCCTTGATCCAGTAGTAGATCGTCGTGCGCGGCAGCGCCAGGCGCTCGGCGATTTGGTCGAGCGTGAACCGGCGCTCGGTTCGCATCTCGCGCGCCTTCTCGCGTATGTATGCGGGGTGTGCCATCGAACACATGTTCCCGTCTGGTTGAGACGAAACGCCAGCTTGGCCCACCAGCCGAGCCTCGCCGCCCGCCAGACGCTCCTCGCCGCCGCCCGGCCGCCGTCCTCGCCGCCCCCCCGCCGCGCGGTCCGCTGCTAGCCTCCGCCACCGCCATGACCGACGTCCAGCCGCTGCGAGCGCTTCATTACGATCCCGCCGTCGTCGGTCCGCTCGCCGATGTCGTCGCGCCTCCGTACGACGTCATCGACGCAACGCAGCGCGCGGCGCTGGTGGCCCGCTCGCCCTTCAACGTCGTCGCGATCGACCTGCCGCAGGGCGAGCCGGACCCGTATCGGGCGGCGGGCGAACAGTTCGAGAGCTGGCAGCTCCAGGGTGCGCTCGTGCGCGACGAGCAGCCGGCGGTGTGGGCTCACACCCAGGACTACACGGGTCCGGGCGGGCGCACGCTGACGCGGCGCGGGTTCTTCTGCCGCGTGCGGATCGAGGAGTACGGACCCGGGCGGATCAGGCCGCACGAGCGCACGCACCCCGGCCCCAAGGAGGACCGGCTGCGCCTCACGCGCGCCACGCACGCGAACATCTCGCCCATCTTCTCGCTCTACTCCGATCCCTCAGAGGTGGCCTGGGATGCACTCGCCCCCGCCACGCGCGAGCAGCCCTGGGGCGAGGTCGCCGACGCCGACGGCACCGTCCATCGCATCTGGCGCGTCGCTGACTCCGAGGCGATCGCCTCTGTGCAGGAGGCCACGCGGGGCGCCGAGCTCCTGATCGCCGACGGCCACCACCGCTACGAGACGATGCAGGCGTACGCAGATGAGGTCGGTGGCGAGGGCGAGCACCGCTACATCCTCATGTGCCTCGTCGCCCTGGAGGATCCCGGCCTGACGGTGTTTCCAACCCATCGCATGGTCAGGGGGCTCGACTCCGACCGCCGGGACGCGCTCGCCGAGGCCCTGCGGCGCGACTTTGAGATCGCCGAGGTGCCGCTCGAGCAGATCACACCGCCGCCGGGAACGGGACCGCTCCAGCTCGGGTACATCGACTCGGATTCGCAGCGGCCCTACCGCCTGACGCTCAAGGACCAGGCGATCGCCGACGCGGCGCTCCCCGGGCGCTCGCAGGGCTACCGCGAGCTCGACACCGGCGTCCTCGAGGCGCTGGTGCTCAAGGGGGCGCTCGGGCTCAGCGACGAGGACATCTCCCATTTCAACGGCCTCTTTTACGCTCGCGACACCGCCGAGGCGCTGGCGATGGTCCGCTCGGGCGAGTACGACGCCGCGTTCCTGATGCGGCCCACCCCCGTTCAACAGGTCCGCGAAGTCGCCGCCGCGGGTGAGAACATGCCTCCGAAGTCGACTTATTTCTTCCCCAAGCTGCTGACCGGACTGCTGTTCAATCCCCTTTCGTAGTCCGTCGGCGGAGTATCATTTGGATCAAGGAGCACACCTTTGAATCTAGGAGCACACCAATTGAAGGGAACGACATGGGCGCATCTGCAGAGCTGACAAGGATGAAAGCGACCGCACGACGGGACGGGGGGACACTGAGGCACACCGTCCAGGTGCGCGACCACCAGTTGACGGTCGACGAGCCGCTGGATGCCGGCGGAGAGGACCTGGGACCCGACCCGCGCGAGCTGCTCGCCGTCAGTCTCGCGTCATGTACGGCGATCACGATCGAGATGTACGCCGCCCGCAAGGGCTGGGACGTCGGACACGTGGAGGTCGACGTCGAGTACAGCCCCGCCGAGCGTGGCTGTCCCACGAAGTTCGAGCTGGTGATGCGGCTCCCGGACGAGCTTCCCGAGGAGCAGGTGGAACGCCTACGGGTGATCGCCGCCAAGTGCCCCGTCCACCGTGCGCTGGACGGCGAGGTCATGTTCCAGGAGCGCATTGAGCGAGTTCACCTGGCCGCCTGAGCCGTCGCTCATCGGCGCCACAGGTTGGCCGGCCCCCGCCGGTGAGATTCCAGCGGCCGTGCTCGTTCCACTGTTCCTCGCCGGTGAGGCGGCGGAGCCGCACGTCGTCCTGACGAGGCGCCGCGCCGACCTCAAGCGCCACGCGGGCGAGATCTCCTTTCCCGGCGGCCGGCGCGACGACGCCGACACGGACCTCGCCGAGACAGCCCTTCGCGAGGCTGAGGAGGAGATCGGGCTCCCGCGCACCGAGGTCAGGCTCCTCGGGCAGCTACCGCCTACCTCGACGTTCGCGACCAACTACGTCATCCACCCGTTCGTCGGCCTGATTGCAGAGGGACGCGCCTGGCGGCTCTCGACGCGCGAGGTTGACGCCGTGCTCGAGCTCCCGCTGCCGGCCATTCGGGCCGGTCGGACGCGCACCCGCATGGAGCGCCGGGGGATCACCTTCGAGACCGACGCCTACCTCGTCGAAGACCACCTCATCTGGGGCGCCACCGCCCGCATCCTCGAGCACCTGCTCGACGAGCTCGACTCGCCGCAAGAGCTCGGAGCCGGCGCGCTCGACCGTGAGCCGCTCGCTCGCCGCCCCGGCAGCTGAACCAGCGCCGAGGCACGACCGCGGCGCGGGCGGGCGCGGGCGGGCCCGGTCTAGGGCCCCTTCTCGACGGGGACCGCGACCATGTTGCCCCACTCGGTCCAGGAGCCGTCGTAGTTCTTGACACGGTCGTTGCCGAGCAGCTCATGCAGGACGAACCACGTGTGCGCCGAGCGCTCGCCGATGCGGCAGTAGGCGATGATGTCATCGCCGTTGAGCACGCCCTTGCCGCCATAGAGCTCGCGCAGTTCGTCGGCCGACTTGAAGGTGCCGTCCTCGCGCACGGCCTGTGCCCAGGGGATCGAGGCCGCGCCGGGGATGTGGCCCCCGCGCTGTGCTCCCTCCTGCTCGTAGCCGGCGGGTGAGATGATCTCCCCGGAGAACTCGGCCGGCGAGCGCACGTCGACGAGCTTCGTGGGCGCGTCGAGCGCGGCGAGGACCTCGTCGCGATAGGCGCGGATCGCCTCATCGCCGGCCTGCGCGGTGAAGGTCGCTGCCGCGTAGCTCGGCAGCTCGGCGGTGCTCGGGCGGCCGTCGGCGATCCACTTTTCGCGCGGCCCGTTCAGCAGCAGCACCTTGTCGTGGCCGTAGTACTTCAGGTACCAGTAGGTGTAGGCGGCGAACCAGTTGTTGCGGTCGCCGTAGAGCACGATCGTGTGGTCGTTCGAGACGCCGCGGCTCCCGAATAGCTCACCGAACGCCTGCGGGCCCAGGAAGTCGCGGCGGACGGGATCCTGGAGGTCCGCTTTCCAGTCGAATCCGATCGCGCCCGGGATGTGGGCCTCGGCGTAGAGCGCCGGATTCTCGTCCACCTCGGCGATGCGGATGGTCTCGTCGCCTAAATGCTCGGACAGCCAGTCGGCGTCGACGAGCACGTCTTTCGCGTAGTCGGACACTGGGAACCGCCCTTCGTTAGAGAAACCTGATCCGCTTTCAGATGATTGCGCTCAGGATAGCGCTGCGACGGTCCCGGCTCAGCCCTCGGGCGTCCAGCCGGAGAGGCCCGACCACGCGCTCTCGAGCCTCTTCTCCGACGAGCCTCGCGCGGGCAGGCGTGCGCGAGCCCATAGTCCGCCGGCGATGATCGCCAGCGACGCGACGAGCGCGAGCCACGCGCCCTCGCGTACCCGGAGCGCGACCAGTTCGCCGGCGACGCTCGGCGGGCGCACGATCCGGTACGCGACGCAGACCGTCGCCAGCGCCCCCAGCAGCGCGAGCGCGGCGCCCCCTGCCTCGGGCTCCGCGTCGCCCCTCGCCAGCGGGGTCAGCGCGCACAGCACCGCGAGGCAGGCGAGTGCCAGCAGCACGACGTTCAGGTCCTTCAGCACCTGATGCGCGCTGAGCGCGGTGAACTCCTGTCCGGCGAGGAAAGACAGGCTCGCATGCTGCGCACCGACATAGGCCTGGAGGTTGGCGTTTCCGAACTGCGCGGCGAGCTGGTCGGCGCTCTGCTGCACGAGTGCGATGCCTGAAGCGGTGAAGCTCAGCCCGTACCAGGGCAGGAACACCGACACCGCCAGCACGATCGCACCGAGCGCAGAGACGAGAAGGCCGTATCGGGAGCGAGCGCCGCCCATGGTGGCGCATCGGATCGCCGCTCGGCGGCCTTGATCTCAGCAGCCGTTCATACGCCGATGAGCAACGACTCGACCGCGGCGCCGGCCTGCTCGTGCCACGCTGCTTCGTCGTTCGGGTCGGCCTCCAGAAGCGCCAGCGGGATTGCGTTTCGCTGGGCGACCGACCGCACGATCTCGACTCCTGCGCGGAGCACCTCGGCCGGGACAGAGCCGGACGCCTCGTAGATGAAGCCGCGCACCGTGGTGTCGATCGCCTGCGTCGCGAAGAACTCAAGCCGGGAGGAATGCAGGGCGCGCAGCTGGAGCTCTGGGCCGGTCGCTGAGCCGAGCAGCCAGCAGAGGATCGTCACGCCGTCGAGCGCCGCGCGCAGCGTTGCCAGGCGATCGGGCGTGCCTATCCAGCACTCCGCGCCGCTGGCCTCGATCGCCGCGCGACCGGCCTCGGTCCGGGTGGTGATTCGCACCGCGTGGCGCTCATCGGCGAGCGTGGAAGCCAGCCGCCTGCCCCTGCACCCGCCGCCGACGATCAGGATCCGCGCCACGGCGGCGCATCTTACGGGCGCGGGACGGTGTGAGAGATCAGCGGCGAGGTGAGCTGGCCCGCTCGCCGAGCCGCTCGAGAACCTCGTCGCGGTCAGTTCCGTGCGCCTGGAGCACGCGATCGAAGTCGCTGCCGTAGACGCGCATCACCGCGAGCAGCACATCGGTCGTGGCGAGCGCGTGCGCCCCCCGCTCGCTGGCGAGGGCCATGGCCGCCCCGTTCACCTTCGCGATCACGTCGGGAGCGATCGCGCTCGCCCGCGCGGCGTGCTCGGCGTCCTCGCCGTGGTGCGCCGATTCGAGCGGCCCCTCGCTCACACCGAGCGCCTGCAGTGCGGCCCCGGCCTCGCCGTGCAGCCGCAGGATCCGCAGCCAGCGCTCGGCCTGGTCCTCGCGGGAGCGGGCGAACGGCATCGCCGTAGCCGCCATGCCGAGGATCATCGCCGCATCGGTGTCGGGAGCGGGGTAGGTGTCGCTGGTGGTTTCTGCGTTCATCCGGACATCTCCAGTGCGCGGGATCTCGCGCGGATCGTGGGTTCAAATGGCGCCACGTTCTGGGGGCGCAACGTGACCTCGGGCGGCACGCCCATGTGCAGCTCGAGCACGACAGCGCCGTCCCGCGCGACGGCGCTTCTGGCGGCGCCGATCACGTGCTCGACCTTGCCCGCGTCGAGGCCGCGGGCAAGCAGCAGTCTCCCGGCGCGGTCGCGTCCGGCCTCGCGCCGGTCGAGCTCGAGCTCCTCCGCCTGCACGCTCGGGGCGCTTCGGTCGCCCTCCACCCGCAGCAGGCAGGCGGCCATGTCGTCCGGGCGCTGATCGGACTCCTCGGCCACGCGGTCGAGCAGTGCTGAGGCGGTCGCGTCGGGCCCGAGCTCCGCGAGCGCGAGTTTGAGCCGCCTGACCCCGAACAGCTCCCCGCCGACCCTCGCGTCGAGCACGCCGTCGGTGTAGAAGCACACGAGCGATTCGCCCGGCAGGGACACGACCGTCTGGCGTGTCCCGGTCGGCTGCCCGGCGCCGATCGGCGGTGAGGAGCAGACCGTGATCGGGGCGATCGGCTCGCTGCCGAGGACCAGCGGCGGCGGATGACCGGCGCAGGCGTAGACGAGCGTGCGCTCGCGCGGATGATAGGTGGCGAGGACGACCGTCGCGAAGGACTCGCCGAGCTGGCGCTCCAGCACCGGCGCCGCCATCTGCAGCGCGCGGCGGGGCGACATTCCCGCCTCGAGGTAGGCGCGCAGCGTAAAGCGCACGAGCGTCGTCTGCGGCAGCGCCGAGCGGCCATGGCCCGAGACGTCGCCGACGATCACCGCCACCTGGCCGTCGCCGAGGGCGAACATGTCGTAGAAGTCGCCGCCGGCGCCGGGCCCCGACGCGGGCTGGTATGCCGAGGAGGTGCCCACGGGGCCGAGGCGCGGCGGGATGGGCGGCAGCAGCGCCGCCTGGAGCAGGCCGACGTCCTCGAGCAGTTGGCGTCGCTGGCGCGCGAGCCGGCGTGCCCGAAGCGAAGCCAGTCGCGAGCTTATGCCGAGCGCGAGCGCGAGCGCGACGAGCGCGCCGAGCGCGACCTGGACGGCCGCCGGGATCACGTTGATGATGTGCGTCACGGTCGTGACGATCTGCGAGGTGGCAGGGCGCGAAGGCGCCGTCGAGTTCTTCTTCGGAGTAACCCCGCCGCCCTTCGCGTCGGCCGGCGGGGCCACGAGCGCGGCAGCCGGTGCGAGCGGGGAGCGCGTCAGTGCCCCGACCGACGGCGGGCGGTGGGCTGCACGCGCGCCACGTCTCCCTGCTGAAGGAACGACGGCGGGCGACACGGATTGTCGCCGGCTTCCGATCAACTGTGGCGTGCTCGCCGCCGGTGCTGTCGCGGCCGCGGGCGCGGGCGCAGGCGCGGGCGCAGGCGCGGCGGCCGCGGGGATTATCGCAGCGGCGCTTGCCGCGGCGGCACGCGGCGTGGTCGCCGGCCGAGCCTGCTTGACCTGCGGCACGCCTTCAGGGGTCCGGTGCGGACGTTTCAGCCCGTTGGCGCTGTGGTGCCTGCCCTGCGGGCGTTCACGCCCGCGCCCGAGCGTCGTCGCGCCCGCCTGCGCTTGCGCTCCTGCGGCGCCTTCCGGCGCGCTGCCTTCGGGCGACCCTTCGGCCGGCTGCGATACGCGGCCGCGGTGTCTCCCGCGCCCGGCGCCGGCTTCGCTTGGGTGTTCGTTGGCGGCGACGGGCGATGAGCTGGCGGGTTCGACGCAGCACGCGCTCGAGCTGGTGCGTTCTTCACGGCGAGGCTGGGCGGCGGGTTCGGGCGGAGCGCTCGGCGGCGCGGAGCCGGCGCCGGCACGGCCGCGACGCCCGTCGTGCGAGGCGACTGGCGGAGGGGGCGAGCTGACGCCGCAGCAGGCCGGCGGGGAGCTGGGGGCGGAGCCGGCGTGCGGCGCGGCGCTGCCCGCGCCTCGGGACCCAGTCACGAGCGCCGGGCGCCCACGGGCTGGCTGTGCGTTCGCTGCTGCGAGTGAGGTGGGAACGATGCAGAAGGTCAGCCAGAGGGCTGCCGTCGAAGCCAGGAGCGACTGACAGGAGGCGCTTGGGGGTCCCAGTCGGCTGGCCATCAACCGGCCGCGGCCGCGCTCCCCCTGACGAAGGCAAGCGCGTCATCGAAGTTCGGGAATATGTCAAAGGCCGCGTCGAGGCCCGTGAGCTCGAAGATATTGAGCACGTCCGGGTGCGTGCAGGTGATCGCGAGCTTCGCACCGGGGTTGAGGTTCTTCTTGACGCCGACGAGCACACCGAGTGCCGTCGAGTCGATGAAGGTGACGAGCGAAAGGTCCACGACGACCCTGTCGTGACCGGCTTCGAGGATGTCCGTCAGCGCCCACTTCAGGCTCGGGGCCGAGGCGAGATCGAGCTCGCCCTCGATGCTGAGGGCGCCCGTGTGCTCGTCGAGCTCGCGCCGGATGACCGCGAACGCGATCGACTTGGGCTCTCCGCGCGCGGCCTCGTCCACCTCGTGCACGCGCGTCTCCGGCTCGCTGGCGCGGGCAGAATGCAGATCGAATGATCCATCCCTGGACATACTTCAGTATCGGCAGCGAGCGTCCAGGCATTAGGAGCAATTTGGGCCCTCCAACAAGTGTCCAGGCCGCCTGGACACCCGCTCCGACGTGCCGGCCTCGGCTGCGGCGCGACGCCGTGGGCCCTCTCCACGAGGTCCGCTGCGCCTGCGCGGCGGGGCTTGAATAGCATCCCTCGCCGTCATGGCTCAAGCCTCCGACACCAGCGCCGATGGCACAAGCCGCGACGTCGTCACGATGGAGAAGATCGTGGCGCTCGCCAAGCGGCGGGGGTTCGTCTTCCCCGCTTCGGAGATCTACGGCGGCATCGGCTCGACATATGACTACGGGCACTACGGCGTGCTGCTGAAGACGAACGTCAAGAACGAGTGGTGGCGCTCGATGCTTCAGGAGCGCGATGACATCGTCGCAATCGACTCGGCGATCCTGCAGCATCCGCGGGTGTGGGAGGCCTCCGGCCATCTCGCCGGCTTCACGGATCCGCTTGTTGACTGCCGTACGTGCGGGCTGCGCTTCCGTGCCGACCACCTCCAGGAGCTCGCGTGCGGGCGCAAACCGTCAAAGCACCCCGGGGAAACGGACGACTGCGACCTGACCGAGCCGCGCGACTTCAACCTCATGTTCGAGACGACGATCGGCCCGGTGAGGGAGTCGGGCTCGACCGCGTACCTGCGCCCGGAGACGGCCCAGGGCATCTTCATCAACTTCAAGAACGTGCTGCAGTTCTCGCGCAAGAAACCTCCCTTCGGCATCGCCCAGGTCGGCAAGTCGTTCCGCAACGAGATCACCCCCGGAAACTTCATCTTCCGCACGCGGGAGTTCGAGCAGATGGAGATGGAGTACTTCGTGCCGCCGCCGGAAGCGGAGAAGTACTTCGCGCAGTGGCTGGCCGAGCGCGAGCGCTGGTACGTCGAGCTCGGCATCCGCCCCGATCACCTGCGCCTGCGTGCCCACGACGCCGACGAGCTCTCGCACTACTCCACCGCCACCAGCGACGTTGAATACCTCTTTCCGATCGGCTGGTCGGAGCTCGAGGGGATCGCGAACCGCGGCGACTTCGATCTCACCCGCCACGCCGAGTTCTCGGGCGAGAAGCTCGAGTACTTCGACCAGGGCAGCGGCGAGCGCTATGTCCCATACGTGATCGAGCCGGCCGCGGGGGCCGACCGTGCGATGCTGGCCTTCCTGGTCGATGCCTACGACGAGGAACTCGTCGAGCGTGAGGGGGCAGGCGAGGGCGAGCAACGGACCGTCCTGCGCCTGCACCCGCGGCTGGCACCCGTCAAGGTGGCGGTCCTGCCGCTCGTCAACAAGGACGGGCAGCCCGAGCTCGCGCGTGAGGTCTACCGCGCGGTGCGGGCCCGCGTGCAGGCTGAGTACGATGACGGCGGAGCGATCGGCCGGCGCTATCGACGCCAGGACGAGATCGGCACGCCGTTCTGCGTGACGGTCGACCACGAGAGCGTCGAGGACCGCACGGTGACCTTGCGCGATCGGGACTCGCTGTCGCAGGAGCGTCTGCCGATCGAGGGCATCGCGCAGGAGATCGAGCGGCGCGTGCAGGCGCCGTGGAAGACACCCAAGCTGGGCTGAGAGGAGATCTGGATGGATTTCGAGCTGAGCGATGAGCAGCGGCTGATCAAGCAAACGGCGCGCGAATTCACCGACCGCGAGCTGGTCGAGCGGACGCGGGAGAACGCCCGCAACCACCACTTCGACCTCGACCTGGTCGCGAAGATCGCGGAGCAGGGATACCTCGGTGCGATCGTCCCAGCCGAGTATGGGGGCGCGGGCCTCGACTACCTCAGCTACGGGCTGATCGTCGAGGAGATCGGGCGTGGGGACTCGGCGATCCGCACCGTCATCTCGGTTCAAACCTCGCTCGTCTGCTCAGGGATCCTGAAGTGGGGAACGGAGGAGCAGAAGCGCTCCTATCTGCCGAAGCTGTGCTCGGGAGAGTGGCTCGGCTGCTTCGGTCTCACCGAGCCGGACACAGGCTCTGACGCCGCCAACCAGCGCACGCGAGCAAGGAAGACCGACTCGGGGTGGGTGATCAACGGCGCGAAGATGTGGATCTCGATGGGCAACTACGCGAGGGTCGCGCTGATCTTCGCGCAGACCGACCCCGAGCTCGGCCACAAGGGACTGGCGTGCTTCCTCGTCGACACCGAGCAGCCGGGCTTCAAAGCGCAGACGATCGAGCACAAGATGGGTCTGCACGCCTCCGACACGGCTTCGATCGCGCTGGAAGACGTCGAGGTCTCCGACGAGGAGATGCTCGGCGACGTCGGCGACGGCTTCAAGGTGGCGATGTCCTCACTCGACTCCGGGCGCTACTCGGTCGCGGCGGGCTGCGTCGGCATCTGCCAGGGCTGCGTGGAGGAGTCGGTGCGCTACGCGAAGGAGCGCGAGCAGTTCGGGCGGCCGATCGCGAGCTTCCAGCTCGTGCAGGCGATGATCGCCGACATGGTGCTGAAGACCGATGCCTCGCGGATGCTCGTGTGGCGCGCCGGTTGGCTCAAGGACATGGGGCGTCCCAACACGCTCGAGACCTCGATCGCCAAGCTCCACGCCACCGAGGCCTCGCTCGAGTGCGCGAACCTCGCGATCCAGGTCCACGGCGGCGCAGGCTACGTGGACGACCATCCCGTCGAGCGCTACTTCCGCGATGCCCGCGTCACGACCCTCTACGAGGGCACCTCGCAGATCCAGAAGCTGATCATCGGGCGTGCGATGACCGGCATCAACGCGCTCGTGCCGGCATGAGCCGCATCTGAGCGACACAGCCATGTCCCAGACGGAGGGCGTCAATGAGGATGAAGAGGCCGGCACGGCCGGCCAGGACCGGTTCGCGCCTGGCGTGATCGGGGTGCTCGGAGCGGGCACGATGGGCTCGGGGATCGCCCAGCTGGCTGCTCGTGCGGGCGCGCGCACGCTACTGCACGACCCGATCGCCGAGGCGCTCGAGCGCGGCCTGCAGCGCGCGCGGGATGGGCTCGCCAAAGAAGCCGCGAAGGGTCGGCTCAGCGACGACGCGGCGCGGGCGGCCGCCGAGCGCTTGGAGGCGGTGGGGGACCTCGCGGCGCTCGCGCCGTGCGAGCTCGTGATCGAGGCGGCACCCGAGCGGCTGGAGCTCAAGCACGACCTCTACCGGCGCCTGTCGGAGATCGTGAGCGAGCAGTGCGTGCTTGCGACGAACACTTCCTCGATGCTCGTGACGGCGATCGCCGCGGCCGCCAGCCACCCCGAGCGGGTGGTGGGGATGCATTTCTTCAACCCCGCCCCGTTGATGGTGCTCCTAGAGGTCGTCGCCGGCGAGCGCTCCTCGCCGGAGGCGCTAGAGCTTGCCGAAGCGACGGGCGATGCGATGGGCAAGACCGTCATCCGCGCACAGGACGGGCCGGGTTTCCTCGTCAACCGCTGCAACCGGCCGTTCGGCCTCGAGGCGCTGCGCCTCTTGCAGGAGTGCCTCGCGGACATCGAGACGATCGACCGCATCTGCCGGCTGCAGGGCGGCTTTCGGATGGGACCGTTCGAGCTGATGGACCTCGTCGGCGTTGACACCGGCTTCGAGGTCGCAAAGAGCTTCTTCGAGCAGAGCTTCGGCGAGCCGCGCTGGCGGCCTTCGCCGATCACCGCGCGCTACGTCGCGGCTGGGTTCCACGGACGAAAGAGCGGGCGCGGGTTCTACGACTATGGCGGCGAGGGGTCGACGGCGGACCCATCAAAGCTCGACCGATCAAGGATCGACCGATCGAAGATCGGCCGGCAGCGGCCTGAGGATCCCGCTGCGCTCGAGGCCCGTGGGCCCGATCACGGCGAGGGCGTGGTCGTGATCTCCGGCTTCGGTGTGCTCGCCGACGAGCTGCGCGCGGCGGCGACGCAGGCGGGCTATGAGGTGCGCACGACGACCGCCCTGAGCGGCGACGTGCTGCCGGCGCTGATCATCGACTGCGACTGCGGCGCGGCGCGCGAGGAGGGCGGCTCGGCGGCTAGGAGTCGGCGCGGGCAGTCGGGGCACGGGGCGCGGCTGCTGCTGTGCGCGCGCGGCTCGCTGGGGGCGCTCGATCCCGGCGGCAGCGCCGTCGGCTTTCACGTGCTGCCCCCCCTGGGCAAGGCGGGCCTCGTGGAGCTGACCCGCAGCGAGAGCTCCTCGCCGGGCGCGGCAGCGCGCGCTGAGCGCTTCTTCGGGGCCCTGGGCAAGCACGTCGCGTGGGTCGGCGACGGGCCGGGGCTCGTGCTCGGCAGGATCGTCTGCCAGCTGATCAACGAGTGCTCGTTCGCGCTGGGGGAAGAGGTCGGCAGCGCGCGGGACATCGACACCGGGATGGTGCTCGGCCTGAGCCACCCGCGCGGCCCCTTCGAGTGGGCTGACGCGATCGGGCTGGAGCACGTGCTCGCGGTGCTGCAGGCGCTCTGCGAGGAGTACCGCGAGGAGCGCTACCGCCCCGCTCCCGCGCTGCGGCGGCTCGCACAGGCCGGACGCATGGGACGAGCGAGCGGTGCGGGGTTCTTCGACTACCCGAGCTGAGGCGACCTCACATTTGCCGGGCGCCCAGCGTTTAGAAGCTGTGAGCCGGCAGCTGCCGCCATTCCAGCGTTTCCTCGACGCGCACCGCGATCTCGTGTGGCGCTTCCTCTGCTCGGCGGTGGGGCCCCTCGAGGCCGAGGACTGCTTTCAGGAGACGTTCATCGCGGCGCTGCGCGCATACCCGCGGCTGCGCGCCGACTCCAACCTGCGAGCGTGGGTGCTGACGATTGCGCATCGCAAGGCGCTCGACGCACATCGCGGGCGTTCTCGCCGCGCCCTGCCGATCGCCGACCCGGAGCTCGTGGACGGCCGCACGCACGATGCTCCGGGCCCCCGCGACGAGGCGCTCTGGGAAGCCGTGCGCGAGCTCCCCACGCGCCAGCGCTCGGCGGTCGTGCTCCGCTACCTGGGCGATCTGCCTCACCGCGAGATCGCGGCGGCGATCGGCTGCTCGGAGCAGGCGGCCCGCCGGTCGCTGCACGACGGCCTGACAACGTTGAGAAAGGTGGTGGTGTGAGCATGAGCACCCATATGACCGATGAGCACTCGATTCTCGAGCGCGCGCTGCGCCGCGGTGCGGCGGCGCAAAACCGCGGCGACGATCGCGCGGCGGAGGCTGCCCGCCGACTGGCGCAGCGCGTCGCCGAGGAGGGTCTCGCCGACGTCGTCTACGCCCCCGTCGATTCGCCGTTCGGCGACCTTTTGCTCGCGGCGACCGGGCGCGGGCTGGTGCGACTCGCCTTCCCCGAGGAGAACGTCGACTCGGTCCTCGAACGCATCTCGCAACGCGTCTCACCCCGGATCGTCGAGGCGCCCGGCCGGCTGCAGGAGGCTCGGCGGGAGCTCGACGAGTACTTCGCCGGGCGCCGCCACTCCTTCGAGCTCGCGCTCGACTGGTCGCTGGTCGGCGGCCCCTTCGGCAGAGAGGTGCTGCGGGTCACCTCGGAGATCCCCTACGGCGGGGTGCTCAGCTACCGCGAAGTCGCCGCCGACGCCGGCAGCCCGCGGGGCTCACGGGCGGCCGGCAACGCGCTCGGCTCGAACCCGATGCCAATCGTCGTCCCCTGCCACCGCGTCCTGCGTTCCGGTGGCGGCCTCGGCGGCTATGGAGGCGGCGTCGAGCGTAAGCGCTGGCTGCTCGAGCTCGAGGGAGCGCTGGCGCCACGCTAGTGGCGGACTGCAGCGGGCCACGCTGCGTGCCGCCTCTCCGTGGCTCTGGGGCCTCGCGCTGAGACTAAGGGCGGCGGACGGCGTCAGCCACCGGCGCGGACTGAGGGACTAAGGGCGGCGGGCGGCGTCGGCCACCGGCGCGGACTGAGGCTCGACGGCCGGCGGCGGCGCGACGGCCGGGGCGCGACCGTCCACGGCCACCGGCGCCCATTGCGCTTCGGCCGGGTCGCCGACCGGCATGCCCTGCAGCACCGGGATGCCCGGCGTGTCGCGCAGGTACCACTCGGCGTCGAGCGCGGCCTGGGTGCCGGACCCCGCTGCGGTGACCGCCTGGCGGTAGGTGTGGTCCACGATGTCCCCCGCGGCGAACACGCCGGGGCGATTGGTTCGCGTCGAGCGCCCCTCGGTGATCACGTAGCCGCTCTCGTCGAGGTCGACCTGCCCGCGCACCAGCTCCGACTGCGGCTCGTGCCCGATCGCGATGAACGTGCCGGCGATGGGTATCTCGCGCTCCTCCCCGGTCTCGGCCTGGACGAGCACGGCGTGAGCGAGCGGGCCGGCGTCGCCGGCGACGAACTCCTTCACGTTGTACGGAGTCAGGAACTCGATATTCGATTGGGCGCGCGCGCGCTCGAGCATGATCTTCGAGGCGCGGAACTCGTCGCGGCGATTCACGACGATCACGTTCGAGGCGAACTTGGAGAGGAAGATCGCCTCCTCCATCGCCGAGTCGCCGCCGCCGACGATCATCGTCGCGGCGTCGCGGAAGAAGGCCGCGTCACAGGTCGCGCAGTAGCTCACACCGCGCCCCGCCAGCTCCTCCTCACCGCTCACGCCAAGCTTCCTATGCTCGGCTCCCATCGAGAGGATGACGGTGCGCGCCCGATGCTCGCTGCCGCCGACCCAGACACTGTGCATCGCGCCCGGCTCGGTGGCGAGCTGCACGCGGTCGGCCTGGTCGGTGACGAGCCGCGCTCCGAAGCGCTCGGCCTGGTCGCGGAACTTCTGCATCAGCTCCGGGCCCATGACGCCCTCGGGGAAGCCGGGGTAGTTCTCGACCTCGGTCGTCTGTTGCAACAGGCCGCCCCACGCGAAGCCCTCGATCACCAGCGGGCTGAGGTTGGCGCGGGCGGTGTAGAGCGCGGCCGTGTATCCCGCTGGGCCGCTCCCGACGATGATCACGTTCTCCGAGCCGCTCATCTCATCTCCAATTGTTGCGTCTTTCCCTTCGCATGGCAGATCCAACCGATATCACTTTACTTTGTAAAGTATAGCGCCCGGGGGCCGTCACGTCACGAGCCCTGAAGCGCGCCCGCCGGCTTCGGCGGCACGTCGCGGGTGGCTGCCGGCAGCCTCCCGCTATCTTCCTCACGCCAGCGCGCGATGATGCGGCGAAGCTGCAAATAGGCCACCGCGCCGGGGAGCGTAGGCAGCCAGAACGAGATCGCACGGTAGGAGAGCACGGCGAGCACAGCGAGGTTGAATTCGACGCCGAACGCGGCGAACGCTCCGATCATCCCTCCCTCCACGCCGCCGAGCCCGCCGGGCAGGGGCAAGAGGTTTCCGAGCGTGCCGACGAAGTACGCCATCCAGATCACGGTGAACGGCGGCGGGGAGCCGAACGCGTGGAACATCGCCCAGAGGACGCAGATGTCGAAGCCCCACCAGGCCGGCGCCCCCAGCAGCCTGGCGTCGCGCGTCCGGATCAGCTCGATCGCGGTGCGCACGCCGCTGGCGGCCAGGGCCGGCACCACCACGGTGCGGGCCACCCAGCGACTCTCGCGCTCGGACCCCGACGCCCAGCGCCCGAGTCGCCGCTCGATGTCGCCCGGCAGGAGCGCCATCGCCCCCACGACCACGAACAGGACGGCGCCGAAGATCGCGGGCACGAACGTGATTGCAAAGGAGCCGCCCCCGGGGAACAGGCCGGTTCCCAGCCCGACGCCGTCGATCAGCAGCGAACCCGCGTAAATCACGTAGAGCAGGACCAAGAAGGCGACCATCCGGCACGCGACCAGCCGGGGCTCCATCCCCGAGCGGCGCAGCGCCCAGGCGGTGATCGCGATGCCGCCTGCGCCGGCCGCGGCGAAGAGGCGCGTGGCGACGAGGCCGGCCATCGTGATCACATAGCTCTCACGCCACCCGATTCGGCCTGCCTCGTCGACGAACACAGCCCGGAAGAGGACCACGTAGCCAGCGAACGAGAGGATCTCGAAGAGCACCCCGAGCGCGATCCAGTAGGCGTCCCCACGCTCGATCCGGTGAAGCGTCGTCCCGACCCCCGCGAGCTTGGGGAGCACGAAGTAGAGGAAGGCGAGGGCCGAGAGCGTGAACAGCGCGACCGACGCGAGCTGCCTGCGCGAGACGTGCCCGCGCGGCATCGCCTCCTCGGCCGCATGCGCGCCCGGCGCCCGGGAAGAGTCCGGCTGACCGATCGGCGACCGGTCCTCCTGTCCCTCCCCCCTGCCCGCTTGCTCTTGGCGGCGGTGCATCTGCGCTTGCGAACCCCCCTTCAGGTGTCCCGGTGTGCCCTGGCCTCCAGTGCCGCGACGGCGCCTCCGAAGCGGTCGATGATCGGTCCCGCACGTGGACCCCAGCGGCGCACTGCAACCGTGAGCGCCGCCCCGGCGAGTAGATCCACGACGTAGTGCTCTCCGAGATACACGAGCGCGAAGCCGAGCGTCGCGGCGTAGGTGAAGCCGAGCGCGCCGGCGATCGGTCCCACCTCCGCGAGCAGCAGCGCGGCCATTAACGATGTTGCGAAATGCAGAGAGGGCATTGCTGCCAAGGGATTGCCTCCGAACACACTGTAGAGAGAGCCCCAGCCGTCTTTCCAGAAGTCCTCGCCGTACTCGACCATCATCCGCCGTACCGCCGCTTCGCCCTCGAGGCTCCGGGCCTCCGTCGCCGCGGGCCACCAGGGAGGAGCGGTCGGCACCAGCCAGTAGAAGCTCGCGCCGAGATTGAACGTCGCGTAGGTCATCACGGCGGCGCGGGGAAAGCGAGCCGGGTGGCGGACGAGGATGTAGGCGATCGAGCCGTGAGGCACCATGAACCAGCTCCAGTGCGCCCACACGAGCACGCGATCGAGTGCCCACCAGCGAGGGCCGTCGGGCCCGCTGCGCGACAGCGCGCGTTGCAGGCGCAGGCTGGGGAGCGCTCCGAAGCCGAGCGCACGGTCGAGCACGACCGGGTAGTCGATGCGAACCCGGCGCTCCTGGGCTGCAGGGTCGTCGTGGGGGAACTTGTATGCGGCGACGTACGCCCACATCTGGAGCGCGCAGACGGCGGCGTCGCGCGTTCGCGAGCGGCGCACGGCGACGCATAGGCCGAGCGGAGCGGCGTACGCCACCGCCTGCACGGCCAGAGGCGGCGCCTTCACGCGCTTGCGCACGAGCGGCGCGGCAACGCCGATCGCGACGACCCCCCACGCGGTCGCTCTCATCACCCTGGCCAACCGCACTGGGCGCGGAGTATACGGGCGCCCTGCGCGGCGTCCGGCCCCGCTCACGCGGCCGCTAGCGCGTTCCCGCGGCCTCGGGCTCTGCCCGCGCGCCACGCGTCCCACGGGAATTCGCCGGCGCCGAATCGCTCGACTCCCGTGCCGCCTGCACGAAGGCGCCGACGACGTTGCTGGCCGGGTCCGCCTCCGGGTGCCACTGCACGCCCAGCACGAACCGCCGCGTGGGCAGCTCGAGCGCCTCGGGCAGGTCGTCGAGGGTCGATACGCCGCTCGCGAGCAGGCCCTCCCCCAGCCGGTCGACTCCCTGGTGATGGTGGGACTTCGTGGCATGCGCCGTCTCCCCCGCAGCCTCGGCCGCCAACGAACCCTCCCTCAGGAGCACGTCATGGTCGGCACCGTCGAAGGAGCCGAGCACGCGCCGGTGCTCGGCGTGTCCGACGAGCTCGGGCAGATGCTGCACGAGCGTGCCACCGCGGGCGACATTGATCAGCTGCATCCCGCGGCAGATGCCGAGCACCGGCAGGTCGCGCTCGATCGCCGCGCGCGCCAGCGCGATCTCGAACACGTCGCGCGCGGGCACCGTGTCCCGGGTCTCGGAATGAGGCTCCTGCCCGTAGCAGGAGGGATCGATGTCGGCGCCGCCCGCGAGCATCAGGCCGTCGATCAGGTCGAGTACCTGCTGTGGGTCGCCGGTCAACACGGGGTCCGGAGGGATCATCAACGCCAGGCCGCCTGCGCGCTGGACCGCCTGGACGTAGTTGTGGGGCAGCAGCGCCGCCGACTGGTCCCACGCGCTCCAGCGCGCCCGCTCGAGCGCTGTACACATGCCGATCACGGGGCGTTTCATTCCTACACCATAGGATCAACCGCGACCGAAACCACCCCGGCAGAACGAGAGGAGAACCATGAGCGCGGCGAACATCGAGCTCGAGACCGTCAACGTGCGGATGCACGACGGCGTGGCCACGATCGAGCTGAACCGGCCACAGGCGCTGAACGCGTGGAATGCGCAGCTCGGCACGGACCTGCTCGCGGCCGTGCGCGCGGCCTCAGAGGACGATGCCGTGCGGGCGCTCGTGCTGACCGGCGCCGGTCGCGGCTTCTCCTCGGGAGCGGACCTGAAGGACATCAGCGGGGGTGATGAGACCGCCGAGGGACGCCCGGACATCTACAGGACGCTGACGGGGCGCTACCACCCGATCATGGTTGCGATCCGCGAGATGCCCAAGCCGGTGATCGCCGCGGTCAACGGTCCCGCCGTCGGGATCGGCTGCTCGCTCGCGCTCTGCAGCGATCTGATCCTGGCGGCCGAGAGCGCGTACTTCCTGCTCGCGTTCGTGAACATCGGGCTGGTCCCCGACGGCGGCTCCTCGCTGTTCGTGCCCACCCGCGTGGGCATGGCGCGCGCGACCGAGCTGTCGATGCTCGGCGAGCGCCTGCCGGCGGCGCAGGCCCTTCAGTGGGGGCTGATCAACCGTGTGGTCCCAGACGCGAGCCTGCTGACGGAGGCGGCGTCGCTCGCCGCCCGCCTGGCTGCCGGGCCGACCCGCTCCTATGCCGGCACCAAGCGCCAGCTGAACAACTGGCTGTACGCAAGGATGGAGGAGCAGCTCGAGCTCGAGGCCCACATCCAGCAGGAGATGGCCGGCAGCGAGGACTTCGTCGAGGGCGCGACGGCGTTCGCGGAAAAGCGCCCGGCGCGCTTCTCCGGGAGCTAGAGGAGCTCTCGCCAGGGTCATCACGCGCCTTCGGTCCGGGCCTGAATAGAATCCCCGCCGCCTTGGGCCACCTGCTCCCCTCCACGCTCGCGTTCTTCACCCCGCAGTCTGGGGGTTCGCCGAACGCGAACGAAATCGACAGCCTCTACAAGATCATCCTCGTCGTCGCGCTCGTCGTCTTCGTGGGTGTCGAGGGCGCGCTCGCATACGCGCTCGTGAGGTTCCGCAAGCGCAGGGGTGCCGTACCGGCGCAGATCCGCGGCAACACGCGGCTCGAGGTCGGCTGGACAGTGGGCGCCGCAGTGCTACTGATCGCGATCGCGGTGATCACGTTCGTCAAGCTCCCCGCGATCCAGAATCCCCCCAACTCGTCTGCGAACGGCGACCAGCTGGCCAGCGGCGGCGTTCTCTACGCGAGCACCGAGCGCAAGCTGCCGCCGAACGGCAAAGCGCTGAACATCACGGTCATCGGACGCCAGTTCATCTGGCAGTACGTGTATCCCGGCGCAAGCGAACCCGATGGCCTCGGCGCGCCGTACTCCTACGAGGCGATGGTCGTTCCCACCGACACCACGGTGACGCTCGACATCGTCTCGCTCGACGTCGTGCACTCCTGGTGGATCCCCGAACTCGGCGGCAAGTTCCAGGCGGTCCCGGGCTATCACAACTACACGTGGTTCAAGATCGGAAAGCCGGGCATCTATCGGGGCCAATGCGCCGTGCTCTGCGGCCGCGGCCACGCGCGCATGCTCGCCACGGTCAGGGCCGTCCCGCCGGCTCAGTTCGACGAATGGCTGGCGAATCAGAAGCGGCTGATCGCGCAGGCCAACGCGGCGGCGCAGGCGGAAAGGGCCAAGCTGCACGGGCGGACCGGCCCCGGACAGGTCGAAAACCCCTAGGAGATCGAGGAGACCAGCGCACCCGATGGCCACCACCTACGTCGCACCGATCCCCCAGCTGAGTGCCAGCCGCGCCGAGCGCGAGCCGAGCGGCTGGACGAGCTGGATCACGACGACCGATCACAAGCGGATCGGGATCATGTACATGGTCACGACGTTCGTCTTCTTCTGCCTGGGCGGTGTCGAGGCTTTGTTGATGCGCCTGCAGCTGGGCGCGCCGAACAACACGCTGGTCACGCCACAGGTCTACAACCAGCTGTTCACGATGCACGGCACGACGATGATCTTCCTGTTCGTCGTGCCGATGATGGCAGGGCTCGCGAACTACTTCTTGCCGCTCATGATCGGCGCGCGCGACATGGCATTCCCGCGCCTGAACGCGCTCTCCTTCTGGCTGCTGCTGGCCGCCGGGATCGTCTTCTACGCCTCGATCTTCTTCAACGCGCCCGAAGCCGGCTGGACGAGCTATGCGCCGCTCTCCAACGCGACCTACTCGCCCACGGCGGGGCAGGACGCGTGGATCTACCTGATCCACCTGACCGGGCTCTCCTCGATCCTGGGCGCGATCAACTTCTACGCGACGATCGCGAACATGCGCGCCCGCGGCATGAGCTGGGGCCGCCTGCCGCTTTTCATCTGGGCGATCCTGACCTACTCGGTGCTGATCATCTTCGCGATGCCCGTGATCGCGGGAGCGGTGACGCTGCTGCTCACCGACCGGCACTTCGGCACGCACTTCTACGATCCGGCGACGGGCGGATCGCCGCTCTTGTGGCAGAACCTGTTCTGGTTCTTCGGGCATCCCGAGGTCTACATCATGGTGCTGCCGGGGTTCGGGATCGTCTCGGAGATCCTGCCCGTCTTCGCCCGCAAGCCCATCTTCGGCTACAAGGCGATCGCCGCCGCGACCGTGGCGATCGCGTTCCTTGGCTTCCTCACCTGGGCGCACCACATGTTCACGGCGCCGATACCGGAGGCGATCCTCGTGTTCGTGATGCTGAGCTCCTACTTCATCGCCGTGCCGACGGGGGTGAAGATCCTCAACTGGATCGCTACGCTGTGGCGCGGCACGATCGAGTTCAAGACGCCGCTGCTGTTCTGCGCGGGCTTCATCGCGCTGTTTCTGATCGGCGGCATCTCCGGCGTCTTCCTGGCCACCTTCCCCGTGGACTGGCAGCTGAACGAAACCTATTTCGTGGTCGCGCATCTGCACTTCGTGCTGGTGGGCGGCTCGGTCTTCACGATCTTCGCAGCGATCTATTACTGGTTCCCGAAGATGACCGGGCGCATGCTCAGCGAGGGCCTCGGCAGGCTGAGCTTCGGGCTGATGTTCGTCGGCTTCCTGTTGACGTTCCTGATCCAGCATGTGATCGGGCTCGACGGCATGCCGCGCCGCGTCTACGAGTACGACAACGTCGGCAACCTGCAGCTGTACAACCTGATCTCGACGGTTGGCTCCTTCATCCTCGCGCTCGGGGTCATCGTCACGATCGTCAACGTCGCGCGCAGCCTCAAGGTGGGCGTGATCGCCGGGCCGGACCCGTGGAAGGCCAACACGCTGGAGTGGTTCACTCCCTCGCCCCCGCCGCAGAACAACTTCGACGTGATCCCGGTCGTGCGCTCCGCGGAGCCGATGAAGGACATCCGGCGCGAGGTGCAGCGGCGCACTTCTGCTGCCGGCGCCGCCGGCGGCGCGACGGTCCCCGCGGGAGCGACGCAGGTCGGGGTGTGATGGGCGCGGCCTCCCCCACCGGCAGCACCGGCGCGATCGACGCGCGCCCGGGCCTGGCGCCGCGGACGCGCCAGCTGCTGAGCGACTACGTCGAGCTGACCAAGCCCAAGGTCCAGTCGCTGCTGCTGCTGACGACGATCGCGACGATGTACGTCGCGGGCGACCCGTCGCCGCTGCTCGTCGCGTTGACCTGCCTGGGCGGCTACCTGTCGGCGGGAGGGGCGGGCGCCGTCAACCACTGGTTCGACCGCGACATCGACCGGCAGATGACGCGGACGGCCAACCGCCCCGTCCCCTCCGGGCGCGTCTCCCCGCAGGCGGCGCTCGCGTTCGGCTGCACGCTCGCCGTCCTTTCCGTGCTCGAGCTGACGCTCGCCGTCAACCCGCTGGCGGCGCTGCTCTCGCTCGCGGGCTTCCTCGGCTACGTGTTCGTCTACACCGTCTGGCTGAAGCGGCGCACGCCGCAAAACATCGTGATCGGCGGCGCGGCCGGCGCGGTGCCGCCGCTGGTCGGCTGGGCCGCCGTGACCGGCTCCGTGGGTGGCACGGCGATCATGCTGTTCTTCATCGTCTTCTTCTGGACGCCGCCCCACTTCTGGGCGCTTTCGCTGCTGATGAAGGGCGAGTACGAGAAGGTCGGAGTGCCGATGCTCCCCGTCGTTCGCGGCGAGGCGGAGACGCGGCGGCAGATCCTGCTCTACGTCGTACTCCTCTACGCGGTCACCCAGCTGCCGTTCTGCGCGGGCGGCTTCGGCCTGATCTATCTCGTCGCCTCGCTGGCGCTCGGAATCGGGTTCATCGCCGGCGCCGTGCGCCTCTACCGTCGGGCTGATCGCGGGTCCGCACTGCGCCTGTACCTGTTCTCACTGGTCTACCTCGCGCTGCTGTTCTGCGCCATGGTCGCGGATGTCCACCTGTAGAATGCGCGGCCGCCGATGATGACCCGACGCCTCGCGCGCAAGAACATCCGCACGGCGCTGATCGTGACGGCGATCTGCATGTTGATGTTCGGCCTCACCTTCGTCGTCGCCGCGATCTACGTCTCATGAGCCCCCTTGACCCCGATGTTCCGCCCGCCGGCGAGGAGGTTCACCTTCCCGGGCCCTCGATCCTGCCGGTTCTCACGGGCGTCGGCATCACGCTGACGCTCGTCGGGATCACGACGTTCATCGAGCTGACGATCATCGGCGCCATCCTCACGATCGCCTGCGTGGTTCGCTGGATCAAAGACACGCGCCACGACATCGACGAGCTCCCGCTCGACGTTCACATCGACGGCTGACCGCGCCCCGGTCCGGCTCTACGAGAACTTCGAGGCGCTGGCGAAAGGCTAGAGCTTCAACCCCGACGCGGCTATGCCCTTGAGCCATTCTTCGCGCGTCGTGGCGCCGTTGCGAAGCGGCGCCGCGATGTCGGTCGGGTTGGCTTCCACGGACAGCCTGACGATGTCGCGAACGGAGAGGATCCCGATCGCCTCGCCGTGCTCGAGGACGATCAGGTGGCGAAAGCCGCCACGCACCATTGCCGCCGCGGCGTCCTCCAGCGACCAGTCGCGTGCCGCGTAGACGACGTCGCGCGTGAGGTGTTCGCCGACGGCCTCGACGTCCGGGTCCTGCCCGGCCGCGATCGACAACAGGATGTCGCGCTCGGTGATGATCCCCGGCCCGGCTGAATCGGGATCGATCACGACCGCCGCGCCCACCTTGCGCTCGGACATCAGCCGCGCGACGTCCCTGAGCGTGTGGCTCGGCCCGACGGTGAGGACGGAGGAGTTCATGCCTTCGTGTACCTGCACCTCGTTCTCCTTTCTAGCACTCCGGCCGATCACAGATCGGCCAGCGCCGGACGCCAGACGCAATCACTTGCAACGATTGTCGCAATCTAGTACGCGACGGAGCGGCCGTCAAGGTCCCCGCGGTTCTGGCACCGAAGGCATTAGGATCACGCCTCCCGATGGAGAGGACCGCCGCAGACCACCGCCCGGCTGGAGCCGCCACCCGTGCCTAGCAGGCGCTCGCTGACCCTCACCTTCGTCGCCGCGTTCCTCGCCGTGGGGGTCGGGATCGCGCTGAGCTACGCGATCCATTGGTTCCCGGCCCAGGCCTCGAAACAGGCGCAGAACACGGACAGGCTCTACCACGTTCTCGTCATCGCCTCGATCCCGATCTTCGTGCTCGTGGTCACCGTCGTGCTCTACTGCGTCTGGCATTTCCGGATGAAGCCGGGTGAGGAGTTCAAGGACGGGCCGCCGATCCACGGCAACACCCGCCTGGAGGTCTTCTGGACCGCGCTGCCGGCCGTCCTGCTGCTCGGGCTCGTGGGCTACTCGTTCGTCGTGCTGCACGAAAACGAGGCCAGGCCCGCACGCGAGATCCGGATCGGCGTCACCGCCCAGCAGTTCGAGTGGAGCTACCAGTACCCGCCGTCCGTTACCGGCGGTGCGCCGCTGAACACCTACCAGCTCTACATACCGCAGGGCGAGTCGGTCAAATTCGAACTGCACTCCAAGGACGTCATCCACGCCTTCTGGATCCCGGCGTTCCGCGTGCAGGAGGACGTCGTTCCGGGCATCACCACGCACTGGCGCGTGACGGCGACGAGGCTCGGCACGTACCCGGTCGTCTGCAACCTGCTGTGCGGGCTGGGGCACTCGCTGATGCGATCGAAGGTGCACGTGGTGCCGCTCGCGCGGTTCGAAAGCTGGGTCAAGGGCCAGCGGGCGGCCGGCGCCAGCGCCGCGGCCACTGGCCCCGCCGCCGCGGGGACTTCGGGATAATGTGCGCCAGCCGATGACCGCCCCGGAGGTGACACGCTGATGGCCGCACGGTTCCGCGCCCCGGGGTTCTACCGCGCTGCCTTGCTGATGCTGGCGGCAGTCGGGTTCTCGGCCCTGTTGACGTGGCTCGTGCGGTCCTCGACGGGACACACGACCTACCGCCACTTCCTCGACGCCAACGCGATCCTCACCGTGGGACTGCTCGCCGTGCCGCTGGCGTTCCTCGTAGGCATCGGCGGATTCGACTACTGGTTCTACTGGGCGCTCGGGAAACCGACCCGCCCCGAGGATCACTCCGGCCACGGCGCCCACAGCTGGAGGGACTACTTCCGGGTCAACACCGACCACAAGGTGATCGGCGTCCAGTACACCGTGACCTCGTTCTTCTTCCTGCTGGTCGGCGGGCTGATCGCGATGCTGATGCGCGCCGAGCTGGCCCAGCCGGGCGCCCAGTTCGTGGACGCGAATACGTTCAACGGCCTGTTCTCGGTCCACGCCTCGCTTTTGATCTTCCTGTTCATCATCCCGGTCTTCGCGGGCCTGGCCAACTTCGTGCTGCCGCTCATGATCGGCGCGCCCGACATGGCCTTCCCGAGGCTGAACGCGCTCTCCTACTGGCTGCTGCCCGTCGCGGGCGTGATGATGCTCGCGAGCTTCCTCGTCCCGGGCGGCGCGTTCGCCGACGGCTGGACGGCGTATGCGCCGCTGTCGGTCAACGCGCCGATCGGCCAGACCTTCTTCTCAGTGGCGGTGCAGTTCGCCGGCGCCTCCTCGATCATGACCGCGCTCAACTTCCTGGTGACGATCATCACGATGCGCGCGCCCGGGATGAGCTTCTTCCGGCTGCCGCTGCTCGTCTGGGCCAACTTCGCCACGTCGCTGCTCGTGGTGATCGCGACGCCGTTCATCGCCGGATCGCAGTTCATGATCCTGCTCGACCGCGCGCTGGGCTTCAACTTCTTCAACGCCGCGAAGGGCGGCAACGTGCTCATGTATCAGCACGTCTTCTGGTTCTACTCCCACCCGGCGGTGTACATCATGATGCTGCCGGGCTTCGGCATCGTCAGCGAGGTCCTGGCCGTGAAGTCGCGCAAGCCGATCTTCGGCTACCGCATGATGGCGTTCTCGCTGCTGGCGATCGTCGCGCTCGGCTTCACCGTCTGGGCGCACCACATGTTCACCTCCGGGATGGCCGCCTGGATCCGCATCCCGATGGCGATCACGACCGCGATCATCGCGGTGCCGACGGGCATCAAGATCTTCTCGTGGCTGGCGACGCTGTGGCGAGGAGTCCTGCACCTCGACACGCCGATGCTGTTCGCGCTCGGCTTCCTGACCACGTTCACGCTCGGCGGCATCAGCGGCGTGATGCTCGCGATGGTCCCATTCGACATTCACGTCAGCGCCACCTACTTCATCGTCGCCCACATCCATTACGTGCTCTTCGGCGGCTCGCTGATGACGATCTTCGCCGGCGTCTACTACTGGTTCCCGAAGATGACCGGGAGGATGTTCGACGAGCGCCTGGGCAGATGGCACTTCTGGACGACGTTCGTCTTCTTCAACGCCACATTCGGCCCGATGCACATCCTCGGGCTGCAGGGGATGCCGCGACGCGTGGCGACGTACGCGAGCCAGTTCGCCGACCTGAACCTCTTCATCTCGATCGCGAGCTTCGGCCTCGGGCTCAGCACGCTCGTGTTCCTCTACAACATCGTCACCAGCTGGCGCGGCGGCCCTCGCGCCGTGGCGAACCCATGGCGCGGCCTGACGCTCGAGTGGCAGGTCTCCTCGCCGCCGCCGATCTTCAACTTCGACCGCGTGCCGACCGTCGTCGGCGGTCCGTACGAGTACGGCGTGCCTGGCGCCGTTCACGGCATCTTCGCGCCAGCGCCGACCCCGAGCACGGTCGGCGCGGGCTCGAGCGGCGGGACTTCGAGCCAATGATCGCTGCGGGGAGGCAGATCCGATGAAGGAAGTCCTGGTCGTCGCGAACCGCACGCTAGGTGGGCCGAAGCTGCTCGACGCCGTCCGCACGCGGGCTCGATCCGGCGACGTGCGCTTCCGCCTGGTCGTGCCCCAGAGCCAGCCTTCGGCGGGCCTCGTGATCTACGACGAGGCCGTGCGCGAATCGGCGCAGGTGCGCGTTGACCTCGCCCTCTCGGCGGTCGCCGCCGAGGGCATCGCCGGCACCGGCGAGGTCGGCGACCCCGATCCCTTCCTCGCCACGATGGACGCGACCGCGGAGCGCCGCCCCGACGAGATCATCCTCTCGACACATCCTGCCGAACATTCGGGCTGGCTTCGACGCGACCTCGTCGAGCGCATCGAGAACGCCTCCGGGCTGCCCGTCGAGCACATCGTCACGGACCTCGAAGTGGAAGCGCTCCCGTTCAAGGTGACGCTCGTTCTGGCGAGCAAGACCTCGAGCGGCGAGGAGCTGATCGAGCGCCTCAGGCAGAAGGCCGGAGATGACCCGCGGGGGCGCCTGTTCATCGCGGTCGTGCCTCAGCAGGACGGCAGCGGCTCCTCGCCACGCGAGGCGCGGCAGCGCCTGGCCCGGATGCTCGACCGCCTGCACGGGGAGGGGCTGCTCAGCTCCGGGATGATCGGGGACCCCGACCCGTACACAGCGGCGGTGAACGCGCTCGAGCTGTTCAGGGTCGATGACATCGTCATCTCGACGCTTCCCGACGAGCGCTCGGGCTGGTTGCGCGCGAACCTGATCGAGCGCGTGCAGAGCGCCACCTCTGCGCCGGTAGAGCGCGTGGTCGTCGACCTGCGGGCGCCGACCCCGGCCCCGGCCGCCTAGCGGAGGCACGATGGAGGCAGCCAGCATCGCCCACGCAGGCGCCCACGACGAGCATCACGGCCCGCCGGAGGCGAACCGCAGCTCGCGCGTCGAGGCGCCGCTGCTCGGGATGCTCCTTTTCATCATCTCCGAGGTGATGGTCTTCGGGTCCTTCTTCACCGCCTATTTCTTCATCCGCGTCGCCGCCGGCGCCCCGTGGCCCGCTCCGGGGGACCACCTGCCGGTCGAAGTCGCCGGCGTCAACACCGCGATCCTCGTCTCATCGTCGTTCACGATGCACTGGGCGCAGCATTCGATCAAAAACGGGAACCGCTTCGGGTTGAAGGCGGGAATGCTCACCACCTTCCTGCTCGGCGCGACGTTCCTTTTCATTCAGCTCAACGAGTACGCGAACATCGGCTTCGCGCCGCAGGACAACGCGCAGGCGACCGTCTTCTACTCGCTGACCGGCCTGCATGGGGCGCACGTCTTCATCGGACTGCTGCTGCTGCTGTTTGTGACGATCCGCTCCTTCCGGGGCCACTACAGCCCCGAGCAGTACCGCGGCGTCGAGGTGCCCGGCATCTACTGGCACTTCGTCGACGCGATGTGGCTGGTGGTCTACACGACGGTCTACATCCTCTAGCCGGCGCGGTGCCGGCCACCGGAAGATGGCCCAGGCTGCGACACGCGAGGCTGCGAGCCCCGTGCTGAACCCGCTGCGCTCCGAGGCGGAGGCCTTCCGCTTCCTGCTCTACGTGATCGCCGTGGTCGCGGTGATCATCGGCGTGGTCCTGCTCCTTCGCGCGGCGCTCTGAGCGCCGCCCTGCGCGGCGCCTATTTGACGGTCAGCGTCCCATACATGCCCGCGGCGCGGTGGCCGGGGGCCTGGCAGAAGAATGTGTAGACACCGGGCTTCAAGCTGACTTTCACCGTGGCGCTGCCGTTAGTGACGAAGGCGCTCGCGCCAAGGACCGGGGCGCCCGGCGTCGCTTCATGTGCCCCTTCTTCGATCGCGATGTTGTGCGAGACGCCGGACGTGTTCGGCATTTCGACGAGCACCGGACCGGGTTTCGCGACCGCCTTGTTCGTCACGTAAGAGAGCTGGCCGCTGGGGCTCGCCGGGATCTGCAGCTTGCCGCCCGCCTCGGCCGCCGGTTTGCCGGCCCCGGGGGCTTCCACGGCGGTCGCCAGCAGGCCGGTGTCCTGACCGGTGCGGTCGACCGCACGGGCTACATAGGCCGCGACGTCTCTCGCCGTGGCGCCGGTGACGAGATCTTTCGGCATCGCGCCTTCCGGATTGGGAATTGCGATCTGGCCTTCGACCACGCCGCGGATCGTGTTGCGCTGCAGGCCTTCTGCGAGGCTCACCCTGAACGCTTCGTCGAGGTTGGGCCCGACAATGCCCTTCGTGTTGGCACGCGCGAGCGTGTGGCAGGAGCCGCACTTGGCGACGAACTGCTGCTTGCCGAGGATCACGTTGGCGTTGTCTTCGGCCTTGACCGAACAGCCGCCGGCGACCAGGACCAGCGCGGCCAGCATGGCCCCCAAGCAAGCGCGCGTGGCCACGGGACGAGGGCTGCGCGGAGGCCCGGCGGGTGCGCAGGAAGCTGACTTCGGGGTCATGAGCCGGCGGAACACTATCCCAAGCGGCGGGTGCCGGGACGCCAGCTCGCGGGGCTCGCGCGTGCCCGTGCAGAGCGCCTGCGCCCTCCCGCTCAAGGCTCTCGGAGTGCCTGTAATTCCCCGCGGGCCGCCGCGATCACGCCGCGAGCGACCCCCTCCCAGGACCAGCGCTCGCGCGCCGTTGCGACCAGCCCGGCCCGGGTCCGCGAGCGCAGCTGCGGATCGGCTCCGAGCCAGCCGCACAGTCTCGCCGCGATCGCCCGCACGGCTCCATCGTCGAGCGCAAAGGAGAGCCATGCAGCCGCCTGCTCCGGCACCGCGCGCGCCAGCGCGTCGGTCACCTCAGCGAGCCCCGAGTGCGCGGCGCTGAGCGGCAGCACACCGCAGGCGGCTGCCTCGGCCGCGACCATCCCGAACGCCTCGGGGAACGTGCTCGGCACGACGAGCGCCTCGCACGCGGGCAGCAGCTCCGCGAGCTCGTCGTGCTCGAGACGGCCCGTCAGAAGCACCCGCTCGCTCAGGGTGCGCGCCGCCGCCAGATAGCGCTCGCGCTCCTCACCGAGAAGGCTGTCGAGGAACGCGAGCAGCTGATGCAGCGGGCGGGGCTCGCTGCCGGGGTCCTCGAGCGAGCGCCCGGCGAGCGCGAGGAGCCGCGCCCCGGCGAGATCGCCCGAGGCGAGCGCCGCGATCAGGCGCTCAAGCCCCTCACGGTAGGCGCCGAAGCCGACCACGACGAGGCGCGCGTGAGGAGCCTGCTCGAGCACAAGCGGGAAGGCCGCGAGGAGCAGGTCGACTCCCTTGCTGACGATCAGCTTGCCCACGAACGCCACCAGCGCGTCGCGATCGACGTCGAGGCGCTCCAGCGCCTCGGCGGCGGCGAGCTGGTCGCGGCTGAACCCGCTGGCGCCGACCTGCGGGCGCTGCTCGGTGGCAGTCGCCCGCAGGCGCGCGGCAAGCACACGGGTCGCGTTCGCGTTCTGCTTCGCGTCGCGCGGCGCGAAGCGGACGATGTCAACCCCGGGAGGGCCCAGGCGCGTGCGCCCGGCGAGCGTCTCCTCGCCGAGTGCCGCCCATAGGCTGAGGGCGGTGTGGCGCGAGCCGACGAGGATCGCGCGCGCCGGGGCGAGTCCCTCGCGAGCCACCCCGAGGAAGCGCTGCGGGTCGCGCTTGACCGTGTACTCCAGCGCGCTGCCGTGGATCTTGACGGCGTAGGGAACCTCGCCCGCCAGGCCGCGAGCGAGTATCACGGGACCCATGATCAGATGGTTTGCGAGCGCCACCTCCGGGTCGGCGCGAGCGAGCACGTCGCGCACGGCGCGAACGTTGGCGTCGAGGTAGAACGCGAGCTCCTCTTCGCTGGACTGCGCGAACGTCTTCGCCTCGATGCCCTCGTAGCGGTCGGCCACATACACAGGCAGCACCTCGCCGATGTTCGGCCGGTAGACGGTGCAGCGCGCCGCCTGGTCTGCTGCTCGCCCGTGCGCGGTGCGGACCCGCAGCGACCCATCATCCCAGTCGCCGATCGCGTCCACGAAGTGGAGCTCCTCGGGATGGCGCTCCTGGCTGAGCAGGTGCACCTCGTGGCCGAGCGCGACCAGGGCCTCGGCGAGGCGGGCGTTATAGACGTTCGATCCGGTCCCGCCGAGCAGGTAGCCGTGGAAGATGAGGATGCGCACCGGGCCGCACCCTACCCGGCGCATTGGGCGGATCGGTTCAGCCACCGGCTCCGGTAAAGTCCTGCCCGTGAGCGATCCCCAGCGCTACCGCGTGCGCAACGTCTCGAGCGGCCGCGAGGCGCTGATCGAGGCCGAGCCCGGGGAGATCTACAGGGATCGCGAGTCCGGAGCGCCGCTGCAGATCGTCGGCAAGCTGCTGCCGCTCGCACCATCCGCCTCGCGGCTGCCCTGGGCGGTCGAGACTCTGCGCTTCTGCCCCTGGTGCGACCAGCTGGCTCAGAGGGATCTGAACGACTGTCCCACCTGCGGGCGGCGCATGGGCCCGCTCACGCCCCCGGTCGGGAAGCCCTGAGCGCCGACGCCATCGAGGTCTTGACCGCGAGCGATCCTCAACGCGTCGTCCGCCGAACGCTTGACCGCAGGGCGCCGCTGCTCGTGACGCTCGTGCTGCTCGGCGCCCTCGTCGTCGGTGGATGCGGCTCGAGCAGCGTCTCGGATCCGTTGCCAAAGAGCACCCCGGACATCACCCCGCCGACCGACACGAGCGTCGAAAAGGCGGCCTCCTCGACGACCTCGACGTCCACGACCGCGACCAAAAGCACGCCCACGACCGGCGAAAGCTCGAGTGAAGCCTCCGGCTCGGAAACCAAAAAAGAAGGCAGCGAAGAATCGGCGAGCGGCGGCAGCGCCGGTGCCGGCGGCGGCACCTCGCCCGGCGAAAAAGAAAAAAGCTCCTCCGAAGCCGGCGGTGCGAAAAGCGGCAGCGAAGCAGGCGGCGGCTCGAGCCCGACGGGCGGGGCCAGCGCGCCCTAGGGCGTCGAGATCAGCGTCGCGCTATAGGTGAGGCGCGCGGTCTGGTACAGGCAGTAGTACTGCACCGTGGTGCCCACCGCCGTATGCGTCGTCTGCGAGCTCGTGCTCGTGCACTGGGTCCTCGGCCTGCTCGCCCGCCAGGAGGTGTCGTTGCCGAAGCCCAGCGCCAGCGCCGGCGCCCATGAGGGAACGCTCAGCGCGACCACGTCGCCCTTCTTGACCGGGAGCGTCGCTTCCAGCGGGAACTGCGCGGTCTTGCCGAAGTACGGCTGCAGCTTGACGGTAGGGCTCGCGGCGACGAGCTTGTAGGCGAGGTTCGGCTTCTTCTGCGGGCGCAGGATCGCGATACCGGCTTCCGATTCGCCGCCCTCGTTGGTGTTGAAGAACTTGATCTGCGTGGCGCTCGGCTTGCCCAGCGAGATCGTCCAGGCGACGATCGTGCCCGTTCGCGGGACGCTGAGGAGACTGCGAGCGGGACCCACCCGGGCCTGGAAGCCGGTGGTGCGGCTGACGG
>DATMQG010000098.1:0-41240 GCA_035566835.1 Solirubrobacteraceae bacterium | reverse complement strand
GTCGATCGGCTTGCAGAAGCGAGCATCGGCGACGGTCACGGAGATCCCGCGCTCGGCCAGCAACTCGGCCGCGGCGAGCGCCTTGCCGACGCCCGTGCCGTAGCCGAGCAGCGCGACGCGGCGCTCGCCCTCGGGCGCCTCGCCGAGGATCTCGCCGGTGCCGACGCCGATCACGAGCGGCACCGCCGGCAGCGGCACGCCGACCGCCTCGCCGCGCGGATAGCGCAGCGCCCATGGGCCGTCGTGGTCGAGCGCCGTGTGCAGCATGTGCACGAGCAGCGCCTCGTCGCGCGGCACCATCAGGACGATGTTCGGCAGGCAGCGCAGATAAGCGATGTCGAAGATCCCATGATGGGTCGGGCCGTCGTCGCCTACGAGTCCGGCGCGGTCCATCGCTAGCACGACGTTGAGCTTCTGCAGGCACACGTCGTGTACGAGCTGGTCATACGCCCGCTGCAGGAACGTCGAATAGATCGCCGCGACGGGCTTCAGCCCCTCCAGCGAGAGCCCGGCGGCGAACAGAATCGCCTGCTGCTCGGCGATGCCGACGTCGAAGTAGCGGTCGGGCATCGCCTTCTGCAGCAGGCTGAGGCCGGTGCCCGAGTTCATGGCCGCCGTGATGCCGATCACGCGGTCATCGCGTTCGCATTCGCGCACGAGCGATTCGCCGAACACCTGCGTGTACTGGGGCAGCGGCGCCTTCGCGCGCTTGGCGACCGAGCCGCTGCTGCTCGGCGAGGGGGGCGTCGGGGACCCGTTCGCGATCGAGTTCGGCTTGGCCGCATGCCACTTCTCCATCCCCTCGAGACCGCCGTCCTCGGCGGGGGCGAAGCCCTTGCCCTTGACGGTCGCGATATGCACGACGACGGGCCGTTCGGCAGCGAGCGCCTCGCGCAGCGCCTCGCGCAGCGCCCGCACATCGTGGCCGTCGACGACGCCCATGTAGGCCCAGTCGAGCTCCTCCCACCACAGGCCCGGCGCCCAGAATGCCTTGATCGACTCCTTCAGGTGCGGCCCGAGCCGCTCGAACGCTGCTCCGATGCCGCCGGGAAGTCGCGTCAGGCCACCCTCGACGCCGGCGCGGGCGTGCCAGAGCTTGGGATTGAGCCGCACGCGGTTGAAGTACCGCGACAGGGCTCCGACGTTGGGGGCGATCGACATGCCGTTGTCGTTGAGCACCACGACGATTGGCGTGCCGAGCCCGCCGGCCTGGCTGATCGCCTCGAAGGCGACTCCGCCGGTCATGGCGCCGTCGCCGATCACGGCGACGACCTTCGCTTCGCCCTCGCCCCCGGCGTGGCGCATGCCCTCCTTGATGCCGACGGCGTAGCCGATCGAGGTCGACGCGTGCCCGGCGCCCATGATGTCGTGTGGCGACTCCGCGATCGAGCAGAAGGGCGCGAGGCCCCCGTACTGGCGGATCGTGCTGAGCTGCTCACGGCGTCCCGTGAGGATCTTGTGGGGGTAGGCCTGGTGTCCCACGTCCCAGACGATCTTGTCCCGCGGGGATTCGAGCACGGAATGAAGCGCTACCGCGAGCTCGCAGGTGCCGAGGTTCGCGCCGAAGTGCCCGCCGATCTCGCCGACCGTGTCGATGATGTGCCCGCGCACCTCCTGCGCGAGCTCAGCGAGCTCCTGCTCGGACAGGCCGTGCAGGTCCTCGGGACCGTTTATCTGCTCGAGCAGGCTCATGATGTGCGGGTGTAGATGAAGTCCGTAATGCCCTCGAGCTCGCCGGTGGCGCGGCCCCCGCGGGCCGCTTCGGCGAGCGCTCCCAGCGCCATCCGGTGGGACTCGGCGGCCAGCTCCCTGGCTCGATCGATTCCGAACTCGCTCACGTATGTGCGCTTGCCGTGACGCTCATCACTGCCTCGAGGCTTTCCCAGTGCATCGTCGGTACCGGTGACGTCGAGTATGTCGTCGACGATCTGGAACAGTACGCCCAGCTCGGCGGCGAAACGACGAAAGAGCATTGTCTCACGTCCATGGTCAATCCCGCCCAACACTAGTACGCAGAGCACGGACGCGCCGATCAGACGGCCCGTCTTGAGCTCGTGCAAGCGTCGCAGAGCCACCGGACCCCCCACGGCTGTGTTCACGTCCGCGTACTGTCCGCCCACCATTCCCTCGACGCCAGTCGCCGCGGCCAGCTCTGCGGCCGCCGCGAGCACGCGGTCGGGCGCCGAGCGCTGATGGGTCAGCAGGTGGCGGAACGCCTCCGCGTAGAGCCCATCGCCTGCCAGGATCGCGACCCCCTCGCCGAACTTGACGTGGCAGGTCGGCTGCCCGCGGCGCAGGTCGTCGTCGTCCATCGCGGGCAGGTCGTCGTGAATCAGCGAGTACGTGTGGATCAGCTCGATCGCTCCCGCCAGTGGCATGACCTCGCGCTCCTGCATGCCGATCGCCCGCGCCGTCGCCAACGACAGCACCGGGCGGATTCGCTTGCCGCCGGCGAGCAGCGAATAGCGCATCGCCTCCTCGAGCCCGGCGGTGAGAGGCTCCTCGGAGAAGCGCATCGCCGCCAGGTAGAGCTCGACCTCCTGGCGCAGGCTCTCCGGGTAGCTGCGGTCCACGACCTCGGCGGGCCTCAGAGCAGCGTGTCCTGGCCGGGCGCCGGAGCGGGCACCTCGGCGCGCGTCAGCTGCTCGAGCTCCGCCGCCGCCTGCGTCGCCAGTGACGCGCAGTCCTCCACCATCGTCGCCGCCGCGTCGGGCGAGAGCTCGCCCGAGCGCAGCTGCTCGGCGGCGCGCTCCAGACGGGCGATCAGATCCTCGAGACGCTCGACGCTGCTCATGAGATGCCGGCATTCTCGCGCACCTCGCGCAAGACCGCAGCCAGCACGCCGTTGACGAAGCCGGGAGCGTCGCTGCCGCAGAAGGTCTTTGCGCTCTCGACCGCCTCCTCGATCGCCCCCTCGGCCGGGATCGGCTCCTCGGCGGGAACGGCGTCGGGATGTAGCATCTCGACCAGCGCGACCCGCATGATGCTGCGCTCGAGCGGCTGGATGCGCTGGACCGACCAGCCGTGCGCGTGGGCGTCGATGATCGCGTCGAGTTCCGCCGCCCGGTCGACGGCCGCGTTTGCCAGCGTCCGCGCGAACGGCGAGGCGCCCAGCCCAAGCGTCTCGGCCAGCGCCCGGCCGGTGAGATCATGCTGGTAGACGGCGACGACGGCGGCGCGGCGCTGATCGGAACGTCGCATCCTACGCTCGCGCCACGTAGTCGCCCGAGCGCGTATCGACCCGAATGCGCTCACCTTGTTCGACGAACAGCGGCACCTGGATCACCGCGCCCGTCTCAAGCGTCGCCGGCTTGGTGCCGCTGCCCGAGACCGAGTCGCCGCGCACGCCGGGATCGGTCTGGCTGATCTCGAGATCCACTGCACTCGGCAGCTGCACGTCCGCCGGCCTTCCGTCGATGAACAGCAGATCCACCTCGCTGCTCGGCTTCGTCCAGCGCAGGGCATCCTCGAGGGCGCTCTGCGGCACTTCGATCTGTTCGAATGACTCCGTGTCCATGAAGTGTGCGTTGCTCCCGTCCGCGTAGAGAAACTGCATTCTGCGGGCTTCCGTGCGGATCAGCCGGAACTTCTCGCCGGCGCGGAACGTGCGGTCGATCACGTTTCCGTCGCTCGCCCGGCGGAGCTTGGTTCGCACGAATGCCCCGCCCTTGCCGGGCTTGACGTGCTGGAACTCGACGATCTTGAAGACGGTGCCGTCCACCTCGATGTGATTTCCGTTCTTGAATTGGTTCGTCGAGATCGCCATGCGTGCTTCCTCAGTCGGTCCCGACAGAGTATCCGGCAGCGGTACGCCCGCCGCTCGGGCCCGTGAGCCGCTCGGCGCGTAGTATTTCGAGCGCGCCCGTGCGCGCGGCGCCACGCGGGTGGGCGAGCGCATTGAAAGGAGCGGCGATGGCCCAGCAGGACCAAACCCCCGAGCAGACCCGCGTCCGGGGCACCACGGAAGCCACTGCAGGCGATGAAGTCGTTTCAAAGACAAGTCCCTGGTCGGTAGCAGACACGGTCTCGCGCCTCTCGTCGGCCGTCGCGGCGAGGGGCATGAAGCTGTTTGCCGTGATCGACCAGAGCAGGGAGGCCAAAGACGTTGGGCTCGAGCTGCGCGATACCAAGCTCGTCATGTTCGGCAGTCCGCAAGCCGGAACGCCCGTGATGGCCGCCGCTCCCCTCGCTGCGCTCGATCTCCCGCTGAAGGTCGCAGTGTGGGCGGACGGAGACCAGACCAAGGTCAGCTACACGGCACCCGGCGCGCTCGCCGCGCGCTACGGCCTCAGCGATGAGCTTGCCGGGCGCCTCGCCGGTATCAACGCTCTAACCGACGCGGTCATCGATCGGTAGACACCAAGCGGCCGACCGGACCACTTGAGGAGCCCAATCTCGCGTGCGGCGAATGCCGAGTTGATCCAGCCGCACGCCGTCACGCGGCCGCCGCGAGAGCGGCGGCATCTATCCCGATCACCTTCAGGCGGCGATTCAGCGCGTTGAAGGCGAACGTGTTCGTTTCCTCCATCGTGAAGTCGAGGATGGCGTAATCATTCGGGTCCGCGCCGGTTGGCACCAGGACCGCCTGGGCGAGGGGAATGAGCTGCCTCACGCGCTCGGCGATGCGCCGCCTCAGCGCCGGGTCGACGGCCTTCTCGCGCAGGAACCAGGTCCCGTACGCCACGTGCCTGTGCTCGTCCTGCGAGATCAGCTTGAAGCCCTGCACCCAGCCGGGCAGGATCTCCTTGCGCTCCATGTAGTCGGTCAGCAGCCACTGTCCCGTGAGAGCGAGCGTGCCCTCGATGATCATGTGGTAGAGCGTCACGAAGTCGACCTTCGCCTCGATGTCCCGCGGGTCATCGATCAGGCGCTGGCCCCAGTCGACGAGCACGCCGTCGAACATCTCGATGAACGCCGGGGTTATGTCCTCGCGCGCCTGTCGGAGGCGGTCCTCGAACGCGCCGTCGATCTCGAGCACCTGCTCGTAGAAGCGGTTGAAATGCTGCGCATGACGCGCCTCGTCGACCTGCTGTGTCGTGAGGAAGGCCGCTTCGCTCTGGCTCTCGTAGGCCATCACGAGGCCGGAGAACTGCGTGGTCACACGCTCCTCGCCGATGAAGAACGACGACAGGTTCCACGACAGCCGCCCGCGCAGGTCCGGGTCCATCGACGCCCAGTCGCGCTTGTCCTGCGTGAAGTCGATCGCCTGCGACTGCCAGCTCTGGCGCTCCCACAGCTCATACAGCTGCTGCGGGTTCATGAGCGTCACCGACGAGAGCTTCGACTCGTCGGAGATCGTCCCGACGTCTCCTTGACTCGTGAGATCCAGCAGCGATGGCATGTCGTTCTCCCCCGTACGGTCAGCGTGAGCAGCTCGCGTCCGGACGACGCCGGACGCGAGGGACGATACTCCCCTTCCGCCAGCACGCCTCGCCCTGTGAAGCCGGTTCAGGAGATCACGGTCAACGACTTCCCCAGGCTCGTGAGCACGTCGTTGCCGCCCTCCGCGACCACCACGAGATCCTCGATGCGGACGCCGACGCGGCCGGGCAGATACACCCCGGGCTCGACCGTCACGACGTTTCCGGCGACCAGCGGCTGGTCGCCCGCCGTGCGCGACAGGCGAGGACCCTCATGCACCTCCAGGCCGACGCCATGACCGAGACCGTGGCCGAAATACTCGCCCCGGCCGGCTGCCTCGATCACCTCCCGCGCGACCGCGTCCACCTCACGTCCGTTCGGGCCGGCCATGAGGGCAGCGAGGCCTCGCTCCTGGGCGCGGAGCACGAGTGCATAGACCTCACGCGCCTCATCGCCAACCGCCTCGCCGGTCGCGAACGTCCGCGTGCAGTCCGAGCAATATCCGTCGTTCCGCGCGCCCCAGTCGAACGTCAGCAGGACATCCCGCGGGATCTCCTCGTCCCGTGGCTCGGCGTGCGGCAGCGCGCCGTGGGCCCCTGCCGCGACTATCGGCGGGAAGCTCGCGGCTTCGGCTCCCAGGCGGCGCATGCGCAACTCCAGCTCGATCGCGACGTCGCGCTCCGTGCGTCCGACGACGCCCGTCTCGAGGACTCCGCGAAGCGCCTCGTCGCCGAGTTCGCACGCCGCGCGGATGCGCGCGATCTCGCCGGCTTCCTTGACGGCCCGCAGCCGCTCGACGACGCCCGGGCAGGGGACGAGCTCCCAGGCCTCCGGCAGCAGCTCGAGAAGCTTGCGGTGCCGGGCGACGCTGAGCGTCGCGTCGTCGAACCCGAGCCTCCCGCCGGGGCCGGGCAGCGATCGCGCTGCCGCGTCCAGCAGCTCGCCCGCGACGACCTCGCGCGCGAAGGCATCGGGGACCTGTTCGCGCGACTGCGTGGCGTAGCGGAAATCGGTCAGGAAGCGGTGCTCGGCGGGCCTCGCGCCCTCGGCCTGCTCGGCCGCCAGCAGCGCGAGCCCGTGAGTACCCGTGAACCCCGTCAGGTAGCGCAGGTTGATCGGCGTATCGACCAGGAGCGCGTCGAGGCCCCGCTCCTTCACCTCCTGCGCCACCTTCGCGGAGCGGCTCAGCAGCGCCACCGCGGCCGCGGGCGTCACGCGCGACGCCGATCGAGCTCCTCGCGCAAGCGCACGAGCGCGTCGCGATAGCCATCCGGGCCTCGTCCCGAGACTGTGGCGAAGCAGAGGTCGCGGATCACCGAGATTCGCCGCCAGGGCTCGCGGTGCTCGACATCCGAGAGGTGTATCTCGATCGCCGGCAGCGCGGCGATCTCCAGCGCGTCGCGGATCGACCATGCGTAGTGCGTCCACGACCCCGGGTTCAGGAGGATCGCGTCGGCCTCACCGCCGATCGAATGCAGGTGCTCGACGAACGAGCCCTCGTGGTTGGTGTGGAAGAAGCGCGTGCCGAGCGCCAGCTCCACCGCGTGCGCTTCGATCTGCCGCTCGAGCTCGGGGAGCGTGAGCGTGCCGTAGAGCAGTGGATCGCGCCTACCCAGCTGGTCCAGGTTGACCCCGTGCATCACCTCGATCTGAAAGCGTGTGGCGCTCACCGCACGAGCTCCTCCACGGCGCCGCGAAGCTCGGCAGGTGCCACCTCACAGCCCACCCGCACCTCGCCGGGCGCGGCGAGCAGCACGAACGGGACGTTCGCGCCGAGACGCTTCTTGTCGCGCCCGATCGCCTCGATCAGGCGATCGACCGTCGCCTCCGACGCCGACAGCGTGACCGGGAGGCCGCCCGCGAGGAGCAGCTCGCGCACCTGTGCGCGCAGATCGTCACGCCCCGAGAGGCGCAGCGCGGCGAGCAGCCCCATGCCGACAGCCTCGCCATGACGGTATCGGCCGTATCCAGTCGCGCTCTCGATCGCGTGGCCGACGGTGTGGCCGAGGTTCAGCACCTGGCGGCGCCCGGCGTCGCGCTCGTCCGCCGCCACCACGGCGAGCTTCGTGCGCACGCAGGCGAGGATCGTGCGCTCGTCCACACGCTCGCCCGCGGCCACGCTCTCCCACAGTCCGCCGCCGGCGATCAGGGCCGTCTTCAGCACCTCGACCCAGCCACCCGCGAGCTCGTCTGCCGGCAGCGTCGCGAGCGTATCGGGGTCGACGAGCACTCCCGCCGGCTGGTGGTAGGCGCCGACGTAGTTCTTCGCCTCCGGCAGATCGACCCCCGTCTTGCCGCCGTAGGCCGAGTCGACCTGAGCGACGAGCGTCGTCGGAACGTGCACCACCGGGACGCCCCGCTGGTAGGTGGCGGCGCAGAACCCCGCCAGATCGCCGACCACGCCTCCGCCCAGCGCGACGACGTGGTCCGCTCTCCTCATGCCCGCCCCGAGCAGCTCCCGCCACACCCGCTCGGCGCTGGCGAGCGTCTTGTGCGGCTCCCCGGGCGCGATCGTGACCGTCGCCGCCAACTGCCCCAGACGCTCGGCGAACAGCGGCCCGACGGTCTCGTCGGTGACGCAGAAAGAGCGCGAGGCCGACCGCTCGAGCGGCCAGATCCGGCCGATCGTATCGCCGTCCTCCAGCAGGCCGCGGCCCACGAGCACGGGATAATCGCCCGACGCCGACGTCGCCCACAGCAGGCGCGTCCCGGGTGGCGCCGCGGCGAGCGAGCGCAGCGCTCTCAGGGCTCGCGTGATCGTGCCGCCCGTGTTCGCCGGCAGCACGGCGTCGGCCAGCTCCTCATACAGCGCCCTGCGCTCTGCGGCGAGCGCCCCGAACGCGTCACGGTCGCGCGCCAGCGGGCGCTCCATGCCGGCCGAGCGCACGCGCTCCCACGCGAGCTCGGGCTCGACGTCGAGCAGCACCGTAACGTGCGGCGAGAGCTCGCGGCGGACGCGCTCGGAGAGGACGCTGCCGCCGCCGAGCGCGATCACGCTCTCCTCGCTGGCCCCCTTCAGGAGCTCGCAGACGAGCTCCTCCTCGCCCGCCCGGAACGCGGCCTCGCCGCGCAGCTCGAACTCGCGGGCGACGGTATGGCCGAGGCGCTCCTGCAGCAGGCGGTCGCTGTCGAGCGCGGTCGTGCCGAGCGCCCCGGCCAGCTCGCTCGCCGCGGTCGACTTGCCGGCGCCCATGAACCCGATCAGGACGAAGGCCACCCGATCCTTTCTTCGTAGGCGCCGACAGCCTGAAGCACGTCATCGATGTGATCGCCACCGAACTTCTGCCGGTAGGCGTCCGCGAGTACGAACGCCACCATCGCCTCGGCGACGACGCCCGCCGCCGGAACCGTGCAGGAGTCGGTCCGCTCCCGCAGCGCCTGAGCCGGCTCGTGCGTCTCGATGTCGACGGATTGCAGCGGCTTGGTCAGCGTCGGCAGCGGCTTCATCGCGCCGCGAACCACGAGCGGGGTCCCGATCGTCATGCCGCCCTCGAGGCCCCCTGCGCGGTTGGTCTCGCGGTAATAGCCGCGCTCGGCCGAGAAGAAGATCTCGTCGTGAGCCTGCGAGCCCGGCACGCCGGCGATGGAGAAGGCGTCGCCGATCGAGACGCCCTTGACGGCTTGGATGGAGCAGATCGCCATCGCCAGGCGCCCGTCGAGGCGCTCCTCCCACGAGACGTGGGAGCCGAGGCCGGGGAGCAGCCCCAAGGCCTGAACCTCGAAGACGCCGCCGACGGACTCGTTGGCCCTGCGCAGTTGGTCGATCTCGCGCACCATCGCCTTCGAGGCGTCCGCGTCCAGGCAGCGCACGGGCGAGCCGTCCACCTCGGCGAAGTCCTCCCGCGTGAGCTGGCGCTCGAGCGCAGGAGCGTGGACGGAGCCGATCTGGATGACGTGCGAGTGGACCGTCACTCCGAGCTCGCGCAGAAACGCCTTGCAAAGCCCCCCGCCGGCGACGCGCGCAGCCGTCTCGCGCGCGGACGCGCGCTCGAGGATGTTGCGAACGTCACGCTGCTTGTACTTCTGCGTGCCGACGAGGTCGGCGTGACCGGGCCGCGGAAGGTGGACCTCGGCGACGCCCTCGTCCGCCGGCCACGGGCTCATGCGGTCCTGCCAGTTCGCATAGTCGCGATTCGCGACCTGGATCGCGACCGCCCCTCCCAGCGTGCGGCCGTGACGCACGCCCCCCGTGACCTCCGCGGCATCGCGCTCGATCTTCATTCGCCCGCCGCGGCCATGGCCGAGCTGGCGGCGCGCCATGTCCTCGTTGAGGTCCTCTGCGCGCAGCTGCAGGCCGGCGGGCAAGCCCTCGACGATGCATGTGAGACCGGGGCCGTGCGACTCGCCGGCGGTGATGAGACGGAGCGCCATGGCTCCTAGCTTATTGCTGAGCAGTCAGCGCTAACCGTGAACGCCGTGCACGGCGGCGTGCGCGCGGGCCGCCGCGGCCCGGTGCTGCGGGAAGACGAGCACACCGGCGCTCTGCGAGTAACGCAGGCCACCGAGCGCCGCCAGGCCGGCCTGGCCCAGAAGTGCGCGCCCCGCCTTGGACTCGCTCGCCTTCGCCCGCTTCAGCGACGCGATGGAGGCCTTCGCTTGGGCGATGCTCGTGACGCGAAGTTCATATGTGACCGGCTGGCCTGCCTGGGTCAGGTATTCAAGCTGCTCTGTCTGGCCGGGCTTCAAGAGGATCAGGGCGCACTGGCTGGTGCTGGGCAGACATGTCGCGTTGCCATGGATGATCACTTCGCCGACGAGTGTGAAGGCGGCGCTCTTCGCACCAGCGGTGACACCGCGGAAGATCACGAGCGGCTGCGTGGCCGAGGGCAACGGGGTCAAGAGCTTCACGTTGGCGTATCGCGTGAGTTGCGCATTCTGGGGCGCGGTGCCGACGGGAAGCACGCCGAACAGCACGGCCACGTTGTAGATCGTCTTCGGCTTGCTGGGCGCCGAGGGCTTGGAGGGGGTCGTGGGCGTCGGAGAGCTCGTGCTCGGCGTCGAGGCGCGCGCTTCTGGTTTGGCGCTCGTTTTGGTGGTGGTCGTCGTCGTTGTCGTGGAAGAGGACGAGGTTTTGCTCGTCGTCGTCGCCGTGGCGAGCGCTGCCCTCTGCGCGGGGAGCAGGCTGAACGGGTTATGGGCGAGGCCGCGACGCTGGACGGGAGCGCCATTGGTCGTCTCGGCGACCGCCGCGTTCGGGTTCGCGGGCGCCTGGCTGACTGTGATTCCTGTGACATGCACCGGTTTCGAGGTGGACGTGATCGGCGTGGAGGCGCTCGATCCGCCTCCGAGCACGGCATAGCCGAGTGCGCCCGCGAGCGCAACGCCCACGAGGATGAGCAAGGGCAGCATGCGCCTGTCGAGCAGGTCTGCCTTGACGGCGTTCAGAAAGTCGGTCATGGGGTCACCCTGGCGATCGCGGGAGTGGTTGCCGCGCCGGACGAGGGCGCGGCCGGACCGGCGCCGGCGGGGCCCGCCGGGCTCGCACCCGCCGTCAGTCCCTGGCTTGCAGGAAGCACGTACGCCGTGGCGGTGATCGTGCCCGACAGCACGCCCTTGGACGCTTCCGCGCCGCTTGAGGTGAGCGGGGCGAGCTTGACGCTCTGAACGGTGAGCAGGCGCCCGCTGATCTGAAGCGAGCCCGTGGTCGTGCGCTGCGTGAAGCGGTTGAGCTGCTGGAAGAGATGTTCGAGGTTGAAGAAGTTCCCGTTGAACACGAACGTGAACGGCATCTGGCTGAAGGCGCTGCTCGCCGCCGTGGATGCCGCGGAGCCGGCTGCGGGGGCCGCGGCGCCGGCGGCGCCGGCGCCTGTCGAGCCACCCGCGACGATCGAGTTGAAGTCGACCTGCTTGTGGTTGGACGCCTGGTCGAGCTGATAGACGAGCGAGGGAACTTCCTGGGCGGGCGGCACGGCTTTGCCGAGGTTCACGATCGAGTTGTAGGCCGCCGCGTAGCGTGCCTGAGCTCCGCGTGCGCTCGTCAGTTCTCCCTGTGCGGTGGCGAGCTGCGCGCTCGCGGCGCTGACGCTCGCTTCGAGCTTCGAGGCTTTTTCGCGCTCTGGCGCGACCAGCAGGAACCAGGCGGCCCCGAGCAGCGCCAGTGAGACGAAGCCGATGAGAATCCCGCGATCACGACTGCTCATCACGCGCCTCCACTCAGCTTGGCCGCTTTTGCCGTCCCGGATCCGGTCGGGATCGAGGAGACGGGAAGCGCGTCGAATGTGACCTGCGCGGTGAACACCGGGTAGCTCCCGGGACACGCTCCGCTGGCGCTGGCCGACGCGGCAGCTGTGGCGGACTTGGTCGAGCTCTGCAGCGACACGCTGCCTACCCCGTCCATCAGCCGCAGGCGCTCGAGCGTGAGCGCGACGGAGGACTGGTTGATCGCACAGCCGGTGAGGGTGAAGGTGGGGACGCTGCCCGGCGGCGTCGCCGATGCGACCGTGCCAGTGGCGCTCGAGGGAGCGGTGGCAGGGGCAGCGCCGCCCGAGCTGCTCGGGCCGGTGGTGCTGTTCGCGGTGCTCGCAGCGGCTGCCGGCGCGACGGTGGCTGCGATCGTGCCCGAGATCGAGGTCACGGAGACCTCAGGAGGCAGCACGCGGCCGAACTCGTGGAAGGCGTGGGCCCAGTCGAAGCGCGCGTTGACCAGCTGGTTGACCGCGTTCACACGCTGTTCGTGCAGCGACTGAAAGGCCGTGTAGGGAGCGAGCTGCTGAGCGCTCGCCTGCGCCTGCTGCGCCTGAGCTTCCACGCTGACCAGCTTCGCCTTGCGGCTCGAGACCTGGTGGGCGGCGATGCCGTAGACGAGCGCCAGCAGAGCGAGTCCGCCCAGGACACCGACCACGGCGTAGGCGCCGCCCTGCGAGCGTCCGGCGCCGCGCTTTGCGCCGCCCCGCTGGTCGGCCGGGATGAGGTTGACGGCCCTCATTGGTGGATCTCCGTCGTGGCCAGGCCGGCCGCGATCGCGAGGCGATGAGTGCTGAGCTTGCCCACGAGGCTCTGATCGGCAACGCTGACGGTCTGCGGCTGGACGTCCACCCGCAGCTGAGACTGCAGCGCGTCGGCGAAGCCCTGCAGATCGAGCGCCGATCCGCTGAGAACGACCCTGGTCACCTCTCCCCCGCCGTCCTGCGAGCGGTGGAAGTCGAGCGAGTTGCGCACCTCGCCGGCAATGTCGTGGATGCCGCGCTCGAGCACCATGCGAACGTCTGCGTCCGATCCGTCCTCAGGCGCGTGCTGCTCGACCTGCTCGTCTGGTTCGTCTTCGGCGCCGCCCGCATCCTCGGCCGCATCCTCAGCGGGCCCAGCCGATGGTTCAGCGTCGTGTCCAGTGCCCTCAGGCATCGGCGCGGCGAGCTCGGGCTGAGCCGGCGCTTTCAGGTCAACCGCGGCGAGCAGTTCGCGCGCCTCCGCGATCGCGATGCCCCGGCGCTCGGCGACCTCACCCGCGATGCCCTCCATGCCAGCTCCCACGACGCGGGTGAAGCGGCAAACGTGACCCTCCGCGATGGCCAGGTTCGTGAGGCCGTCGACGTTCAGGTAGAGCACGCGCTCGGCCGCCTGGTTCGCGTCTGCATCTTCGCTCTCCGCCGCGCGGTACAGCGATCGGATAAGCGCGAAGGCCGACAGGTCGACGCCTTCGGGACGAAGCCCGGCCTCGCGAACCGCGGCCAGAAGGCGTTCGATCATGTCGCGCTGAGCAGCCACGAGCACGACCCGCTGACGTGGGCCGGCCGGCGTGTCGATGACCCCGAGCGCATGAAAGTCGAGAACCGCGTTGCTGAGGGGCATGGGCACCTGGTCCTGGGCCTGGAAGCCAACGGCTGCGGCCAGTTCCTTGCGATCGGTGACGGGCGGCAGCTCGAGCGTGCGCAGCACCGTGCGCTGGTTGGCGACGCCAACGCGGACGCGCTTGTTCAGGCCGCTGCCGGCGAACAGCTCGCGCAGCGCGTCAGTGAGCGCGCTCTGGTCGGTTACCTCGCCGTCGCGAACCGTGTCAGCCGCAAGCGGTACGGCGACGGCACGCTCGACCACGACGGAGCCGTTGAGTCGCGCCTGGACGGCGGCGACGAATCCCGGCTGGATGTCCAGGCCCACGAGGTCGGCGGCCGACCGGCGACCGAGATTGAGGTGTAGAGAGGGCATCTGCATCGGGTGGAAGAGCGCTTGGCGAGCGGGTTGGATCGTCCGCTGAGGGGGTATCGGCGCGATTGCTCAGACGCTTTAGTGAAGGAAGTGGTTGACGTACAGGTCGACTATTGCGGGGCCCGCGAACACTGCCACCAGGCCGCCGAGCGCAAGGAAGGGTCCGAACGGAACTGCGGTCTTGCGGCCTTGGCGCGCGCCCTTGCGGGCGATCAAGAAGACGCCGAGGAGAACACCCGAGAGCAGCGCGACGAGGATCGCCGGCGCGACCGCGCGTCCGAGCAGCAGTCCCAGGACGCCGGCCAGCTTCACATCGCCCATTCCCATCCCGCCTGGATATGCGAGCGCGGCCACCAGCAGGAAGCCCCCGGCGGCGGCGGCGGCGATCAGCCGCTCGGGCTCGCCGCCCGGGTCGAGCGCGAGCCCGATCACCAGCGCGAGCGCCGCGCCGAGCGCGGTGAGCCGGTTAGGGATGATGCGGTGCTCCAGATCGATCAGCGCGGCTGGTATGACGAGCAGGATGAGGACGACGCTCATCGCGATACCGATGGCAGATTCGTGTGTGAGGACGGCCCCGACGCACAACGCGGCGGTGAGTGCCTCGACGAGCGGATAGCGCGGCGAGATCGCCGCCGCGCAGTTGCGGCAGCGCCCGCGCAGCAGCAGCCATGACACGATCGGGACGTTGTCGTAGGGCTTGATGGGAGCCGCGCACTTGGGGCAGCGGGAGGCCGGCGCAACCAAGGACTCATGGCGCGGGAGGCGATAGGCGACGACGTTTAGGAATGAGCCGAACATCGCCCCGAGCAGGCCCGCGAAGGTGAGGGTCTCCATAGGATCTGATCGGCGCCCTAACCAGCCCGCTTTAGCGGCGGGTTCCCGAACGCGCCTGCTTGAGCGGAGCGCGCGAAACGGGGGGCAGCCGGCCTGGCCGCCCCCCTTGACATGCTCGCGTCCGATCCGATGCTGGACGGTCCGCACGCGTTCGCTTGAGCTACCAGGTTCCGGCGGGACAACCACCGGTGTTTGTTTCACTGGCGGCTTTACAAGTACGTGTCACAACGCCACCTGCGTTTTTGACCGTGAATTCGTCTTTCGTGGTGGGGGCTGTGGCGGTCACTTCAAATCCCGTTGCGGTGCCTTTCGCGGCACTGATCCAGGCGCTGTTGCCTTCGGCGGTCGGGATCGAAGGCTCAACTGCGCTCAGGTTTGCAGGACCGGCGATAGATGCGTAGCTGCCAGCGTTGTCGGTGGCAATCGTCTCCGCGGTTGTCTGCGCGGTCCGCACCAGCTCCTTCGCCTGCGCGTCGGTGGCCTTGCCCTTTTGGTTCAGGAACGACGGAATCGCGATCGCGGCGAGAATGCCGATGATCAGGATCACAACCAGAAGCTCGATCAGGGTAAAACCACCCTCATCCTTTGAGCGCTGGCGCATTCGATAAATCATCTTGAATCCTCCTAGGATCCGGTTATTAGGGCGCCAGCCCCCGGTAAGTCGCCTCAAGACGGCGATGCGTCCCCCTTGCGAGAGTCGCTGGCATTGCTACGCACCCGCTGGGCGCTTGCCTCAAACCTCAGTACTGGCTATCAACGGGCGTATCGGCGTCTACGACGAGAGGCATGACAACACTCTCGCCGGTGTGGACGGGTTGTGCCCCTACGACAGAGGGGGCGGTCCATTGACCGCCCCCTCGTGTCACACTCAGAGTTCAAATCGCGAAGCATGCTGCTTGCGATGGATGCTTACCAGGATGCGGGGTTTGGGCACCCGGCTTTGTTGGTTGCGACATGCGCCGTGCACGTACGCGTTACGACGCCACCTTCGTTTTTGATCGTGAAGGTATCTTCGGTCGTCGCGGCGGTCGCCGTCACGGTGTATCCCGTAGCGGTGCCCACTGCGGCGCTGATGTAGGCGTTGTTTCCTCCTGCAACGATCGGGATCGAAGGCTCAACTGCGCTCAGGTTTGCAGGACCCGCGATGGATACGTAGCTGCCGGCGTTGTCAGTGGCAATCGTCTCCGCCGTGGTCTGCGCGGTACGTGCCAGCTCCTTCGCCGACGCGTCGTTTGCCTTGCCCTTCTGATTCAGGAACGACGGAATTGCGATCGCGGCGAGAATGCCGATGATCAGGATCACAACCAGAAGCTCGATCAGGGTAAAACCACCCTCATCCTTTGAGCGCTGGCGCAGTCGATATAGCATTTGAATCCTCCTAGGATCCGGTTATTAGGACGCCAGCCCTCGGTTCCACCGCCCGCAAATGGCGATACGTCTCTCCTGAATTCGACCTGAAGATCGCCCCCAGAAGAGCCGCCGGCTTTGCTACACGCCAATACAGGCGCTCTGCCCTGGCACTTTCATGCTGGCTGTTTTTGCTAGCCCGTGCATCGACAGCCATTCAGCTGATCTTTAGCTCTGCTGGTGAAGGTTTGGACACATGATTATGTGCTCCCAGGCGAGCCCAGGTGAAGAGCAAAGCGCATTCGGTGGAAATGTACACGCCGGCGGTGAAGCCCCCGCTGGTGCGACCTTTTTAGGCAGGTGCGTCGGACGAGTCGGCTGGCGTGTCGCGCTCGGCGCCCTCGCCGAGCCAGCGCGCCTGAGCGTCGATCCCGGGCACGCGCACCCCGCCGCCCCCGCACCAGGGGCACGTGACGGTGCTGGGGCTGCCGCCGAGGTTGGAGATCACGCGCCCGGTGCCGCGGCAGGCCATACACTCCCGCGGCTCATGGGACGACTCGGCCCGATCCTCGCTGTCGTTGTTCTCGCTCGCCACGAAGCGATGAGACTAGCGTTCCGGGCATGACAAGCAAGCTGAGAGCACCGCCGATGGCTGCAGCTGCCCCGCAGGCGCAACCGCCGCGCGCTCGCGTGAGTCGCTACCAGTGGGCGGCGCTCGGGCTGATCACGATCCTGGCCGCCGTTCTCAGGCTGCTCTACATCGGCAAGGTCTCGCCGGACCCGTTCTACGACGCGGCGGTGCGCAGCATGACACTGTCCTGGCACAACTTCTTCTTCGGCGCGTTCGAGCCCGGGGGCAGCGTGTCGATCGACAAGCCTCCGGTCGATCTGTGGCTGCAGGTCGCCAGCGTGAAGCTGTTCGGCTTCACCTCGACGACGCTCAAGCTGCCGGAGGTGTTGGCCGGCATCGCTTCCGTGCCGTTGCTGTTCGATGTCGTGCGCCGGATCTGGAGCGCGTCGGCGGGCCTGGCGGCGGCGCTCGCGCTGACGCTGCTCCCGGTGGACGTGATCACCTCGCGCAGCGACACGATGGACGGGGTGATGATGGTGCTGATCGTGCTGGCGCTGCTGTTCCTCGTGCGCGCGGCCGAGACGGGGCGTAACGGCTGGCTGCTCGGCGCCGCGGCCGCACTCGGCGTCTCCTTCGACGTGAAGCTGCTCGAGTCGCTCGTCGCCCTGCCCGGGCTTGCGGTTTTCGCATACATGGCACTGCCCGGTCCGCCCTCACGGCGCGTCGCTCGCCTGGCGGCAGCAGGCGCGGTGTACGTCGTCGTCGCGCTCTCCTGGCTCACCGCGACCCAGCTCGCTCCCGCGCATGACCGGCCGTTCGCGATCGGGTCCACGAACGGCAGCGCGTGGAACGCGGCCTTCGTCTTCAACGGCACCGACCGCCTCGGTGGAAAATCGCAGGAACCGCAGTTCACCGTGTACCGGCCGGGGCATCACTACCCCACTCGGACGCAGTCCGAGCGCGATCACATCCCGATCGTCCCGCCCTCGCCCACGCGCCTGCTCGCGACGATCGGGCCGCTGTCCGGTGAGCGGCTGGGGCTCGAGCTGCTCGTCGCGCTGCTGCTCGGCACGCCTGCCCTCATCTGGGGCCTGCGGCGGCCCGAGCCGGAGGATCCCGAGGCATGGGAGGCTGAGGCGGTGCTCGCCAAGCGCATGCGCCTGCGCCGCGCGGGAGCGGCGGGTCTGGCGGTCTGGATGCTCGCCGGCATCGCCCTTTTCAGCACGATGTCACGCCTTCATCCGCGCTACGTCGAGGCGTTCACGCCGGCGGTCGCTGCGATGCTGGGGATCGGCGTGGCGTGGGCCGTGATACCGCGCGGGCGGGCGCGCCTCGTCGCACTTCTCGGCACGCTCGCGATCACGGTCTATTACGGCGAGCGCCTGCTCTACGGCACGACCGGAGCGTGGTGGATAGCGCTCCTCGGCGCGCTCGGCGCCGCCACGTTCGCCCTGCTCGCCCGCCTGCGCTCGCTCGAGGCGGATCTGCGCGCGGTGCTCGCTCCCACCGGAGCGCTCGTGCTGACGCTGATCGCCGTGCTCGCGATCCCGTTGAGCGCGGACGTCACGGCGATCGACAACCACGTAACTGATGCCGGCTACGTCGGCGCGCTCCCGACCGAAGAGCAGCGCCTCGTGAGCGCATATCTGCGTGCGCACCAGGGCACCGCCCGCTACGAGGTTGCGGCCGTGTCGGCGACCGGCATCGGCTCGCTGATCGTCCAGGACGCACGGCCGGTGCTCGTGCTCACGAGCTACGGCTCGAGGGTGTTCACGAGCATCGCGAGGCTGCAGCAGCTGATCGCCGAAGGACAGGTTCGCTATGCCTTTCTGAACAGCAGCTGCGGACGCCACGGGACCGCCCTGAATCCAGCATGCTCGGCGCCCGCCAAGTGGGTCCGTGCGCACGGAACCGACGTCTCGAGCCAGGCGGGGCTCAGCCAGAGCAGGGTCCTGTGGCTGCTGCCGGGTGCGCCCGCGTGAGCGCGGTCTCGAGCAACACTCGGCTGCAGGCGCTCGCCGACGGCGCCCGCTCTTCGGGGAAGCTCGCGCTCGACACCGAGTTCATGGGCGAGGGGCGCTACCGGACGCTGCTGTGCCTAGTGCAGCTCGCGATGCCCGAGGAGGCGGGCGCGGCGGACCCGATCGAGATCGTCGATCCTCTCGCCGAGAACGTAGACGCGGGTCCCCTCGCCACGGTTCTTGCCGACCCCGCGGTCGAGGTGGTGGTGCATGCCGGGCGCCAGGACATCGCGCTGATCCGCCGGTGGCTCGCCACCGATGTGACGAACGTCTTCGACACGCAGGTGGCCGCGGGCTTCGTGGGTCTCGGAGCCCAAAGCTCATACGAGTCGCTGCTGAGCGAGCTGCTCGATGTGCGCGTCCGAAAGACGGCGAGCTTTACGCGTTGGGACGCCCGACCCCTCTCACAGGAGCAGATTGGCTACGCGCGCGAGGACGTCGTCCATCTGCTCGAGCTCGCAGCCGAGCTGGAGCGGCGCCTGGAGGGGGCCGGCCGGCTGGCCTGGGCCCGAGAGGAGTGCGAGCCGCTTCAGCGGGCGAGCGACGACCGCGATCCCGACGTGATCTTCTCGCGCCTCCCGCGCGTCCACGGGCTCAACGTCTCCGGCAGAGCCGTCGCGCGCGAGCTCGTGGCGTGGCGCGAGGAGACGGCTGCGCGCCGGGATCGCCCCGCCCAGAGCGTCCTGGGCGACGCCGCGCTGATGGAGCTGGCCAGGCGCAAGCCTTCGCGAAAAGACGAGCTGGGGCGAATTCGCGGCATCGGCGCAGCCGGCTCCGCACGCGCCGCCGAGCAGGTGCTTCAGGCTGTCCGGCGGGGTAGCGAACGCGCCCCCGAAGCGGCTCCGGCGGATCGTCGCCCGCCGCAGCCCAGGCCCGAGGACGCACCGCTGGTGGCGCTGGCCGAGGCGCTCCTGCGCTCCCGCGCGCGAGAGGCCGGTCTCGCGTACGAGCTGCTCGCCGCCCGGGCGGATCTTCAGGCCATCGTCACCGCTCGGCGTGACGGCGCCGGCGAGGCCGAAGTGCGAACGCTGCGTGGCTGGCGGCGTGAACTCGTAGGAGAGGAGCTGTTGCAGCTGCTCGATGGGGAAGTCTCGTTGTCCGTCGGGCACGAGAGCGGTCGCGCGCGGCTTCTGGTCGATCCCGCGCCCCGAGGCGAGCGCGCCAACGGCTAGCGCAGAGTCGGCGTTAGCGGATCTGGTTGTAGACGGTGAACAGCGGCATGTACATCGAGATCACGATGAAGCCGACGATGCTGCCGATCACGACGATCATGATCGGCTCGAGGATCGAGGTCAGGGCCTTGACCGAGGCTTCCACCTGATCCTCGTAGAACTCGGCGACCTTCTCGAGCATCGTGTCCAACGCGCCGGTCTCCTCACCGACGCCGACCATGTGCGTGACCATCACGGGAAATACCGGCTCCTGCGCGAGCGGCGCAGCGATCGTGCCACCGCGCTTGACCGAGGCGATCACGGCATCCATCGCCTCTTCGACCACGACGTTGCCACCTGTCTTGCCGGTGATCTCGAGCGCCTGCAGAAGCGGCACGCCGGCGCTCGTCAGCGATGCGAGCGTGCGCGACCAGCGCGCCACTGCGATCTGCTGGACGATCGAACCGATCTTCATCGGCACGCGCAGGCGGAAGCGGTCCCACTGCGCCCGCCCCCATGAGGTTTTCTTCCACTTCACGAATGCGATCACAGCGGCGCCAAAGCAGCCGAACATCAGCCACCAGTAGCCCACCACGGCGTGCGACATCAGGACCGAGACCTTCGTGATCGCGGGCAGTTTTCCGCCGAACTGCTTGAAGACGTTCTCGAACACCGGCACGAGGAACGCCACCAGCGCCATCATCACGCCCACCGCAAAGGTGATCACGAGGATCGGGTAGATCATCGCCGAGCGGATCTGGCGGCGAAGCGAGGCGTCCTTCTGCAACTGGTCGGCGACCCGCAGAAGGGCGTCCTCGAGCAGTCCACCCATCTCGCCGGCCTGTGTCATCGCCACGAACAGGGGGTTGAAGACCTTCGGATGGCGCGCCATTGCGTCGCTCAGCGAAAGGCCGGCCTCGACGTCCTTGCGCACGGAGACGATCGTTTCCTTCAGGAACTTGCTCTCGGTCTGTTCCTCGAGCACGTAGAGGGAGCGCAGGATGCTCATCCCCGAGACGATCATCGTCGCCAGCTGCCGCGAGAAGGTGGCGAGCTCGGCCGCCTTCACCCGCTTGGCGAAGCCGAACTCGATCTGGCGCGACGCGTGCTTGTCGGCGATGTCGAGGACGATCAGCCCGCGCTGCTTGAGCTGATCAGAGACCGCCTGCTTGGACTCGGCCTCGACCTCCCCGACGGCTTTGATACCTGCCAGGTCGATTGCCTTGAAGGCGTAGGTGCTCATCTCCGGGTCCTCTAGGCTGCCGCGAGCGATCCCGTGCCGAGCAGCCGCCTGAGCTCCTCCGGCGTCGATGAGCGCGATTCGGCGAGGCTCTTTGTGATCTTGCCTTCTCGGATCAGTCCCGCGAGCGCGGTGTCCATCGTCTGCATGCCCGAGGCCGAGCTGGTCTGAAGCACGGAGTAGATCTGGTGGGTCTTGCCCTCCCGGATCAGGTTCCGCACCGCCGGGTTGGGTACCAGCACCTCGCACGCCACGACGCGCCCCGAGCCGTCGGACGTCGGGAGCAGCTGCTGGGTCATGATGCCCTGGAGCGAAACCGAGAGCTGTACGCGGACCTGTCCCTGTTGGTGCGCCGGGAACACGTCGATGATGCGGTCGATGGTCTGGGCGGTGTCCTGCGTGTGGAGCGTCGCGAACACGAGATGCCCCGTCTCCGCCGCGGTGAGTGCGGTGGAGATCGTCTCGAGGTCGCGCATCTCTCCGACCAGGATGACGTCGGGGTCTTGGCGCAGCGCGGCCTTCAGCGCCTCGCCGAAGCTCTGTGCGTCGGAGCCGAGCTCGCGCTGGTTGACCAGGCACTTCTTGTGGCCGTGCAGGAACTCGATCGGGTCCTCGATCGTCATGATGTGCTCCTCGCGAGTGCGGTTGATCTCGTCGATCATCGCCGCGAGCGACGTGGACTTCCCCGAGCCGGTCGGTCCCGTGACGAGCACGAAGCCGCGCGGACGGCGGGTGAACTCGTGCACCGCGGCCGGGAGGCCAAGCTTGTCGATCGATGAGAGGTCGAACGGGATCAATCGGAAGGCGGCGCCGAGCGCGCCACGCTGGAAGTATGCGTTGACGCGAAAGCGTGCGTGGCCCGGGATGGAGTAGGCGAAGTCAAGCTGCCAGTTGGTCTCAAGGCGCTGGCGCTGGTCGCCGGTGAGGATCGAGTAGATGATCTCGCGGGTGTCCGATGACGAGAGCTTCGGATAATCCTCGAGCGGAGCCAGCCGACCGCGCACGCGAACCATAGGATGCGCCCCGGAGCTCAGGTGCAAGTCGGACGCACGACGCGACACGACCTCCATCAGCAGGTCTGCGAAATCGATGTCCATAGTCCGCCGCATCGGCCGCTCAGACTGCGCGTCAGCGTTCGCAGTCAGCACCGTGGACGAACGTTGGAGCGTCAGCCGCTACCGAGCACGCGTGCTATCTCGGCCATCGAAGTGCGACCCTGTCTGACCTTCTCAAGGCCATCGTCGCGCAGGCGGCTCATGCCCTGGCTGACGGCCAGGTCACGGACCGCCTCGGCGGGGGCGCGTTCAAGCGCCAGCGTCTGTATCTCCGGGGTCATCGTCATCACCTCATACAGGCCGACGCGTCCCCGATAGCCGGTGCCGCCGCAGCGACGGCAGCCGACCGGCTCGTAGGCCTCGAGATCGACGCGCGCCTTGTAGCCGCTGGCCTTGAGAGTCCGCGCCGGGATGATCGTGCGCCGCTTGCAGCTCGAGCAAAGCATCCGCGCCAGCCGCTGGGCAACGACGCAGCCGAGCGCGGAGGCGACCAGGAACGGCTCGGTCCCCATCTCGGTCAGGCGGGTGATCGCGCCGGGCGCGTCGTTGGTGTGAAGCGTCGAGAGGACGAGGTGCCCGGTGAGCGCCGACTCGATGGCTATCTGCGCCGTCTCGCGGTCGCGAATCTCGCCGACCATGATGACGTCGGGGTCGGCACGCACCATCGAACGCAGGCCCGCGGCGAACGTGAGACCGACCTTGTTCGCGACCTGTACCTGAGTGATGCCTGTGATTTCATACTCGACGGGGTCCTCGACGGTGATGATGTTCTTCTCCGGCGTGTTGAGCATCATCAGCGCCGCGTAAAGCGTGGTCGACTTACCCGAGCCGGTTGGACCCGTGACGAGCACGGCGCCGTGGGTCTCCTGGCACGCGCGTTCGAAGCGCTCGCGCTCGGCGTCGGCCATGCCGAGCTTCTCCAGCTTGACGACGACCGATGCCTTGTCGAGCACGCGCATCACCAGTGACTCGCCGTGAACGCTCGGCAGCGTGACGACACGCAGATCCACGTGGCGCCCGTCGATCACGAGACCGACGCGACCATCCTGGGGCAGGCGCTTCTCGGCGATGTTGAGCTCCGCCATGATCTTGATTCGCGAGATGACCCCGAGGGTCAGCCGCCGCGGGACCGTGGTGACGTCCTGCAGCACGCCGTCGATGCGAAAGCGCACGCGCAGCTCGCGACCGTCCGGCGCGAGGTGGATGTCAGACGCGCCGCGCTCCACGGCCTGTGCAACGATCTGGTTGACGAGCTTGACGACCGGGGCGTCCTCGGAGGTCTCATGGAGGGCGACGACATCAGCCTCGTCTTCCTCCTCGATCTTGGTGTCCTGCTCTCCGACGACGTCCTCGAGGCGGTCGAGGCGCGACACCAGGGCCGCGATGTCATCGGGCGGTGCGACCGCGACGCGTATCTCATAGCCGGTCATGATCGCGATGTCGTCGACCGCCAGCACGTTCGCGGGATCGGCCATCGCCACCAGCAGCGTGCGCTTGTCGGTGAACGCGACCGGCACCGCCTGGTAGCGCTTGGCGGTCGTGGTGGTCACGAGGTTGGCGGCTCCCATGTCCACCGAGAACACGCCGAGGTCAAGATGGTCCAGGCCATATCGCTCGGCAAGTGCGCGCGCCAGCCCGTCCTGCGTGAGCGCGCCCTTCTCCATCAGCACGCGCTCGGGAGTCGTGCCTAGGCTGCGGGAGGTGTCGAGCGCTTCCTCCACCTGGTCGCGGGACGCGAGGCTCATTTCGACGATCACATCCGTCAGGAACCGCTGTGAGGAGCCCTGGCCCGACGGCCTCGTGATCCCCCTCCAGTCATCGCTCTCGAGGTCGGGCTCGACCGCCGCAGGATCCCGCTCGACTCCGGGCGCGCGACGCGGCGGCACCTCCACCCCGGCGTCGCGCTCTTGCTCGCTTGGCCGCGTCACCTCGACGACGGGTTCCCCGTCGAAGGACAGGTTGGCGTCTTCGGCGTCGGGCCTCAGCTGCGCCCTCTGTTCGAGCCCGGAGAGATCCCTTGCGACGTCGGAATCGGCCGGCGCCACCCGCTCCACCTCGACAATCGGATCGCGCGAGACCGGATCGCCTTCCTCGATCCCGAAGATCGCGTGCAGGTCGGGGTCTGCCTGCTGAGGGACGTCGCTCATCGCGCGGACGCCCCCTCTAGAACAGACCTAGCGGTGAGCGCCCGGCCCCCGGGCCGCTCGCCGCATGACCTCGATCGAAGGGCGTCGGCCGGTCCACAGCTCGAAGCTGAGCGCCCCCTGAGAGACGAGCACCTCGAGCCCGTCGAGCGTCTGCACGTCCTGCGCGCGCGCGGCGGCGAGCAGCGGGGTGGATCCTTCGCTGTAGACGAGGTCGACGACATATGAGTACTCAGCGACCTGATCGAACGCCAGCCCCAATTGGTTGAGCGCCTCAGGCTCAGTAGCCGAGCGTTCTAGCGCCTCCAGCCCCACCGCGGTGCAGTTCACGAGCAGGTCTGCGGGCTGCGGCGCGGGAACAGCGTGAACGCCGAGGTCGCGCGCCAGCGCCTGTGCTCGCTCGAGCGTGCGGTTCCAGACGAGCACCTCGCTTGCGCCCGCCTCGCGCAGCGCCCATGCCGCCGCCCGAGCGCTGCCGCCCGCGCCGAGCACGAGCGCCCGCATCCCTCGCACGGGACGCTCAAGCGCGGCGATCAGTCCCGGCGCGTCCGTGTTCTCGGCGGCGATCGTGCCGTCAGCAGCGAACGTGAGCGTGTTCGCCGCTCCGATCGCGCGTGCCGCCTCGCTGGCCTCGTCCGCCAGGGCGAGCGCGGCCTGCTTATGCGGAATCGTCACGTTCGCGCCAACGAAGCCGGAGAGCCCGAGCGCGCGCGTCGTCTCGGCGAAGAGCTCCGGTGGCACGGGGAGCCGTTGATAGCGCCAACCGTCCATTCCGAGATCGGCCAGCGCCGCGTTGTGTATCGCGGGCGAGCGGCTGTGGGATACGGGCCACCCGAGAACGCCCAGGCGGGGCATCACTTCGACTTGCAGGACGGCGGCGCGCCGCCGTTTTTCCCGACCGCCGCCCGGTAGGCCGCGGCGTCCGCTTCGAACTTGGCGAGCGTCGTCGAGAAGCTGTGCTCGCCGCAGCCATCGGCGGCAAGCACGTAGTACAGGTACGCGACGCGGGCCGGGTGGCCGGCCGCTTCGATCGAGGCCAGCCCGGGGTTCGAGATCGGAGTCGGCGGCAGGCCCACATGCGTGCGTGTGTTGTAGGGCGAGTTCAGCTGCAGCTGCGCTTCGGTCAATTCCTTCGTATAGGTGGGAATACCTCTCTCCTGCTCGAGCGCGTAGTAGATCGTCGCGTCGATGCCGAGCGGCATGGCCCGTTTGAGGCGGTTGTAGATGACCGCGGCTATCTTCGCGCGATCTCCGGGGACCTTCGCCTCGCGCTCGACCATCGAAGCGATCGTCAAGAGCTGGTACGGCGTCACGTGCAGCGCGCGCGCGCGGGCGGTCTCGGTGGGCCCGAAGTTTTCCCGGAAGGCGATCAGCTGCTCCTGCACGAGCCTGCTGACCGGCGCTCCCGCGTACATGTCATAGCTCGCCGGGAAGAGGAAGCCTTCGAGGTCGCGCGTCCCCGACGGCGCTTCGTAGCGGGCGGGATCCAGCAGCGGCGAGCGTTTCGACGCGCGCCGATAGCTACCGGTGAGTCCGTCGGCCGCGGCGATGTGGGCGATCTGCAGGCGCGTGGCGCCCTCCGGAATGACGACCTTCACCACACCCGGCACGAGCGTCTTCTTGGCCTGGCTCGAGCCCGACAGCGATTTGACGAGCAGCACGACCGCCGCGACCACGGCCGCGAGCGCGAGCAGCGCGAGCATCCGCGCGACGGGCGAGCGCCGACCCGGCGGGCGAACGGCCGGCCCCGCGCGCCGCCCGGCGATCGAGGGGTCGGGCGTGCTCGCGGGCGCCGACGCAGGTGTAGCCGGTGCAAGCGGGAGTCGGGCGGCCGCAGCGTCGCCCCCGTCGACCTCGCCTCCGGTGGGCTGCAGCGTCGTGGGCGTCGGCGGCACCGGGCCCTGCGCTCTTTCCGCAGACGCTGGCTCGAGCTGCGCCGTCACCTCGGGCCCAGCGTCGAGTTCGGCGGGTGCTCCATCTCCCGTTGGCGGCTGGCCGCCGTCTGACCCGTCGCCGGGCGCCTCTGGCGCGTCGGGGCCCTCAGGGACCGACGGACCGTCAGCGGGTTTCTTCGCGAGGCCGTTCGCCCCGAGCGCGGCTGCAGCAGCGTCCTGTCCACGCTGCCCGGCCGCCCGTTCGGCCCGGTGCCTTTCGCGCTCGGCCCGGTCGCGCTCGCGTTCGGACTCGGTGCGTTCCGGCGACGCCTGTGATCGTTTGCCGCGGGTCAAGTGCTGGACCTTAACGCGATCTCGCGACGAGCCAGCTCTCGAGCAGGTGAGCGGCGGCGCGGGAGTCCTCGCTCGCGGCATGAGGACCCTTCATGCCCTGCGCGAGGCGAGTAGTGAAGCGCTCGTCGTGCATCTCGACTGATATCTCCTCGCCGAGACGTCGCGACAGCCGCTTGGCAAACGCGCGCGTCTCGCGGGTCTGCTCGGAATCGCCACCCCCCAGCGACAGCGGCAGTCCTACGACAACGCGCTCCACGTCGCGCTCGCGCACGAGCTGGGCGAGCCTCGTGAGCCCGCGCCGGGTCGCCGGCCGGTCGACGACCTCTATCGGCGTGACGATCGTGCCGGTCGGGTCGCTCAGGGCGCAGCCGCAGCGGGCGCTCCCGTAGTCGAGCGCCAGCACGCGCATTAACGACCTCCCCCTCGCATCGGGCATGGCGAGGCATGGCTGGCGCGGAGCGCTCGCGCCTGCATCAGCCCTCGAGCACGGAGGCGATCGTCGCGCGCGCGGCGGCGATCGCCTCGCCGAGCTTCGCGGGATCGCGGCCGCCCGCCTGGGCCATCGTGTCACGACCACCGCCGCCGCCCCCGACGACCTCGGCGGCCGCCTTGACCACGTCCCCCGCCTTGAGGCCGCGCCCGACCAGCGCCGGGGCGACGCTCGCTACAAGGTGCGCCCGGCCGTCCACGGCGGCCCCCAATACGATCGCCGCGTCGGCGAGCCTGCCCTTCAGCCGATCGACCACGTCCAGCATCGCCTTTGCGTCGGCGACCTCGATCGTGCTCGCGAGCACGGGCGAGCCGCCGACCTCGTCGGCCTGCGCAGCGAGCGCGTCGATGTCGATCGGAGCCCCGTTGCCGGACGCGCCACCTTCTCTCAGGGTCTTCTCGAGCCGCTTTCGCTCGTCGGCGAGGGCGCGAACCGCGTCGGGAACCCCCTCCGGGCGGGTGCGCAGCATCGCCGAGGCATCCTCGAGCAGGCGATCGCGGTCGCGAAGCAGCTCGACTGCCGCCGGACCCGTGACGGCCTCGATTCGCCGCACGTTCGCCGCGCTCGATGTCTCGCTGAGGATGTGGAAGAGCCCGATCTCAGCGGTCGATCGCACGTGCGTGCCGCCGCACAGCTCGCGCGAGTACTCGCCGGCGCCGATCTCGACCATCCTGACAACCTCGCCGTACTTCTCGCCGAACAGCGCCATCGCGCCCAGCCGCTTGGCCTCCGCCAGCGTGGTCGTGATCGGGCGCACCGGGTCGTTGCGCGCGATCCACTCGTTGACCCGGTCCTCCACGTCGCGCAGCTCCTCCGCGCTGAGGGCCTGGCCGTGGCTGAAGTCGAAGCGAAGCTTGTCTGGGCCAACATAGGAGCCGGCCTGGCGGACGTGGCTGCCGACGCGCTCGCGCAGCGCGGCTTGCAGCAGGTGCGTGGCGGTGTGGTTGGCCTCGGTGGCATGTCTTGCCAGATGATCGACTCGCGCGAGGACGGGCTCGCCCGCTCTCAGCGTGCCCTCCTCGACGACGACCGCCAACGCTTGGTCTTCGCCGACGCGGAACACGTCCTCGACGCGTGCGCGACAGTCTCCGTGCTCGCATTCGATCGTCCCGACGTCGGCGACCTGCCCTCCGCCGGCGGCATAGAACGGGGACTCGGCCAGCTTGACCAGGAGGCGCTCACCGAGCGCCGCGCCCGAGTCTCCCGCGCCCCCGGCGGTGCCTGCGCCGGCGTCGATGCTCTGCACCGCCCCGACGGTGGTCTGCTGCTCCTCGGTCTCATATCCCGTAAAGCGCGTGGAGATGGGGCTCTCGCCGGCGAAGGAGCGCGCTGCCTCGCGCGCGCCGGCCGCGTCCGAGCCACCGGTGCGCGCGCTGGCCCTGCCGCGGGCACGCTGCTCCTCCATCAGGGTCTGAAAGTCGCCCTCGATCTCAAGGCCCTCTTCGGCGAGCAGCTCGCTGGTCATCTCGTAGGGAAAGCCGTAGGTGTCGTGCAGGCGAAATACGTCGGCGGCGGGCACCGAGGAGCCGCCGTCGTCGCGCGCCTGGTCGATGTACAGACGCAGGGTCGACATTCCCTGGGCGAGAGTGCGGCCGAAGCTCTCCTCTTCGCTCGACACCCACTTCTCGATCGCCGCTCGCTGCTCGTTCAGTTCCGGGTAGGCGCCACCCATCAGGTCCCTCACGCGATCGGCGTAGCGAAGGAGGAAGCCTGGCTCGAGCTCAAGCGAACGGCCCTGCTGGATCGCACCGCGCATCACCCTCCGCAGCACGTAGCCGCGCTCCTCGTTGGAGGGGACCACGCCGTCCGCGACCAGGAAGCTCATCGCGCGCGAGTGATCGGCCAGGATGCGCATCGCGCGATCGGCCTCGTGCCGCTCGCCGTAGCGCCGGCCGGAGAGGTCCTGCCCGAGCTCGATCAACGGCCAGAACTGGTCGGTCTCGAAGACCGAGGGCTTGTTCTGGAGGATCGCCGCCAACCGGTTCAGGCCGAGACCCGTGTCGATGTTGTTCGCGGGCAGCGGTCGCAGCACCGAGCCTCCGCCCCCATCGCTGGGCTGCTGGTCGAACTGCATGAACACGAGGTTCCAGTACTCGAGGAAACGGGCGTTCTCGCCGCCCGGCAGGTCGCCCGCCGATCCGTGCTCGACCCCGCGGTCGATGTAGAGCTCGGACGAGGGGCCGCAGGGCCCGGTCGGACCCGCCTGCCAAAAGTTCTCCGAGCGCGGGCATTCGACGATCCGCTCACGCGGCACTCCCATCGCCAACCAGTGAGCGATCGCGTCGTCGTCCGCTCCCAACCCGAGCTCCTCGTCGCCTTCGAACACCGTCACCCAGATGTCCGCGGCTTCGAAGCCGTACACCTCGCGCGACAGCTCCCACGCGAATTCGATCGCCTCGCGCTTGAAGTAGTCGCCGAACGAGAAGTTGCCGAGCATCTCGAAGAAGGTGAGGTGCCGGGCGGTGCTGCCGACGTTGTCGATGTCGACCGTGCGAAACACCTTCTGGCAGCTCGTCAAGCGGGCCGCGGGCGGCGCCTCCTGCCCGAGGAAGAAGGGCTTGAGTGGGTGCATTCCGGCGACCGTGAACAGCGCGGACGGGTCGTGCGCCGAGGGCACGAGCGAGGCTGAGGGAATGCGCCGGTGGCCGCGCTCCTCGAAGAAGCTGAGGTACCGCTCGCGGATCTCGTCTGAGGTCATCGAACGATGATCTTAGGCTGCGCCGGAGGGGTGCTAGGCCGCGACAGTGGCGTAGCCGACGACGACGTCGCCCGAGTACAGGCAGGCGATCTGGCCTGGGGCCGTTCGCTCGGCCGGTTCATCCAGCTCGATCAGAGCGCCCGCGTGGCGTCCGGCCTCGAGGTCGTCGGTCAGGCGGCAACCATGCGTGCGCCCGTGCGAGCGTACGCGCACGCGATCCACACAGCCGCCGCCGCGGTGAAGCGTGAGCTCGCGCACCGGCATCCCGCGCGCGAGCAGCGCGCTTCTTGGCCCGACGGTCAACGTGTTCGCCGCCGCATCCGTCGCGAGGACATACAAGGGCTCAGTGGCACCGATGCCCAGTCCGTGGCGCTGGCCGACCGTGTAGACGTGCGCTCCCCTGTGCTTCCCGAGCACCTTTCCCTGGAGATCCAGGATTGGCCCGGGCCGCGGACCCAGGTCGCCATGGCGCTCGAGGAACGCGGCCTGTCGCGTGCCGGCTAGGAAGCAGAGGTCCTGGGAGTCGCGCTTGCGCGCCACCGACAGCCCGGCCCGCTCGGCGATCGCGCGCACATCGGGCTTGCGCAGGTCACCCAACGGGAACCGGAGCCGGGCGAGCGAGCGCGGCGAGAGGGCCGATAGGACGTAGCTCTGGTCCTTGCTCCCGTCCACCGCCATCTGCAGCAGAGGCCCTTCCTGGACGCGCGCGTAATGGCCCGTGGCGAGTGCCCTCGAACCCAGCCGCTCGGCGAGCTCGAGCATCGCGTCGAGGCGGACGCTGCCGTTGCAGCGGACACACGGGTTGGGCGTGAGACCGGCTGCGTGGTCGGACAGCCAATGGTCCACGACGCCGGCGCGGAACTCGGAGCGGAGGTCGATCGAGAGATGCGGCATGCCGAGGCCGTGAGCAAGCTCGCGCGCGCCGCGAACCGCCTGCGCCGAGCAGCAGCTGAGATCGCCGTCGTTCTCCGGATCGGACCACAGCTCGAGCGTCACGCCGACCGCCTGCGCGCCCGCGCGGGCGACGAGCAGCGCCGCCACCGCGCTGTCGACGCCTCCGCTCATCGCGACGAGCGTGCGTCCCTCCTGCTGGACGAGCGGAGCGCAGGCGCGAGCCGCGCTGCCGAGGGCTCGGTGAAGGGCGTCCGCGGCGAGCTCGGCCGCGTGTCGCTTGGCCGCGCTCAGGCCCCCGAGCTCGCGCGCGATGTGCCCCGCGCCGATTCTCGCCGCAGCGAGCAACGTCGCCTCGCGCACGAGGCCGACCGTGGCGCTGCCTGCGGCGACCGTGGCACCGCAACCGCTCGCGTCGAAGCCGGCGTCGGCGATCCTCCCGTGCGCGCTGTCACGATCGATCGCCAGCGAGATGCGGATCAGGTCTCCGCACGCCGCTCCGCCCGCAGCGCCCGTGAACGCGCCCGCCGGAGTGTGTCCTCGGGCGAGTGGGTGTTCCAGGTGACTGCTCAGCTCCTCGCTCGTTCTCACGCGAGCGAGTGTACGACTAGCTGTGCCGTGCTTCGTCGATCGTCTGCTCGATCGCGTATGCGTCGGTGAGGCCGGTGATCGTTTTCACCTGGCCGTGCTTGTTGATGATCATCATCGTCGGCGTGCCGTACACCTGCACGCCGTGCGTGATCGAGCCGAACGAGGTGACCTGGTTGGCGCGTGCTTCAAACACTGCAATCGGCTTCTGCAGTTCGAGGTTGTACGCCCGCAGCTCATCGCGCACCTTCGGAACGGCGGCGACCGGCTTGATCAGATGGTGCACGGCCTCGAGCACCCTCAGTTCAAACTGGACGGCGACGTCATCCGCACCCTTCTTGTTCCAGAACAGGACGACGGCGATCTTGCCTTCCTTGAGGGCACGTTCAACCAGGGCCTGTTTCGCCGGAGTCCGGTGAGCGCCCGTGAGCGAACCGGCCGCCTTGCCGCTTGGGGCCGTGCGCGCAGCCGGCTTGACGGGGGTCTTCGCTGCAGTCTTGTGAGCCGATCCGGCGACCGACCCCGCGTGGCTTGGGGATGCAGTCGACTGGGCAGGACTGGCCGCGGGGCTAGCCGCAGGCGCCGAAGAGCCTCCCGAGGCCTGCGCCGATTTTTCTTCAAGCTGTTTGGCGTTCTGTTCAGAGGTCGCGACGGCGCCGTGCGCTTTGGCGATCGCGCGTGTGAGCCCTTCGACGCCAGGAGCGGATCCGTGATAGATCGCTGACGGTGCGCCCGGTGGCTGGGCGGGGGGAGTCGATGTGGCCGCGGTCGCGGATCCCCCCGAAGAGGGCGACGGGCTGCTTGCAGAATGGCCGCGAAGGGCCAGGAACCAGATGGCCATGAGCACACCCACGGCTACCAGGGCTATCTGAAACGGGCGCGAGATCTGGCTCATCTCCCCATGCTTCGGCATCTCGAGGAAAAAGTTGAAGCCCGCACCAGGCGCTGGACGGCTTGGTCCGGCGCGCGAACCCAGAGCGTGCTCCCCGGCGGCGATCGCGAGCACCCGGCAGGCGTACTGAGAATTGTCTCTCAGAGGTCGTGCTGACCCCGCAGGACGGCATGGACGACCGCGTCCGTCGCCATCTCGCGCTGGGCGCCGCCCTGCATGTCTTTCAACGCCGCGCCATCGCCTGCGATGATCGCGACATATCTGGCGCACAGGCCATCGGCGGCTCCCAATTGTCCCTTCAGTGAGCGCCCTCCGAGATCCATCTGGGCCGTCAGGCCGGCGGAGCGCGCTTCGCCGAGGAGCGCGAAGGCGCGCCTGGCCGTCTCCGGGCCGGTGTCCTCCCGGGCGATGAACAGCTCGAGGGGTGCCGCAACGGCCGCCGGCTGACCGACCTCCGACGCCTCGCCGGCCAGCAGGATCCGCTCGATCCCAGCGGCCCAACCCATCCCGGGCGTCGGGACGCCGCCCAGCTGCTCGACGAGACGGTCGTATCGACCTCCGCCGCCGACGCCGCTCTGCGCCCCGAGCGCGTCGGAGGTGAACTCGAACACCGTCCGCGTGTAGTAGTCGAGGCCGCGCACCAGCGTCGAATCGATCTCGTAGGCAACGTTCGCGGCGTCGAGCAGCGCTCGTACCTGGGCGAAGTGCTCCGCGTCGGCGTCACTGAGATGCTCGAGCAGCCTGGGCGCGCCCTGCATCACGCGCATCGTGCCGGGGTGATCTGAGTCGAACGCGCGCAGCGGGTTCGCGTCGATGCGGCTGCGGACATCCTCGGAGAGCTCGCCCTGGTTGGCGCGCAGATGCTCTTGAAGGCGCTCGCGGTACTCGCTCCGCGCGTCGGCTCCCCCGAGGCTCGAGATTCGCAGCCGCGCCTCCTTCACGTCCATCTCCGCCAGCAACGCGGACAGCAGCGTGATCGACTCGGCGTCAACCGCAGGGTCATCTGAGCCGAGCGCCTCCGCCCCCACCTGCCAGAACTCGCGGTAGCGGCCCGCCTGGGCCCGCTCGTGGCGGAAGAAGGACGACAGGTACCACAGCTTCACCGGCTGGCGGCGCTTGTGCATGCCGTGCTCCACATATGCACGGCAGACCGGCGCCGTGCCCTCGGGGCGCAGCGTCAGCGAGCGTCCACCGGCATCCTCGAAGGTGAACATCTCCTTGCGCACAATGTCGGTGGACTCCCCCACTCCGCGCTGGAACAGCTCGGTCGCCTCGAACGCCGGCGTCTCGATGCGCTCGTATCCCGCTCCCTCGAGGATCGAGCGAGCACGCGCCTCGAGCATCGTGCGTGCCGCCGCCTGCTCGCCCAGCACGTCGAAGGTGCCGCGGGGCGCTTTTAGCTTCGGCTCACTCAACTTCCGGTTGCCGGGGCGCCGGACGCGGCGCTCTCGCTCCGAACGCGCGCGCGGAGCTCGCTGAGGAAGGGGTTCGTCTCCCGCTCGCGCCCGAGCGTGGTCACGCCCATGTGCCCGGGATAGACGACCGTCTCGTCGGGAAAGGCCCTCAGGAGGCCCTCGATCGAGCGCTCGAGCGTCGCCCAGTCGCCGCCGGGCAGGTCCACGCGGCCGACCGATCCCTGGAAGAGCACGTCGCCGGAGAGCAGCGCCCCGGACGCGGCGTAGGTGACATGACCGGGACTATGACCAGGGGTGGAGATCACGTCGATGTCAAGCCCGGCGAGCCTCAGTCGCTCGCCTCCGGCGACCGTGTGCTCGGGCTCGTGGCTTTCGAACGGGCCGAACCCGGGCGGTACCCAGCTCATGATGTCCTTCAGCACCGCCTGCTCGAGCTGCGGACAGTACACAGGGGCGCCGGTGGCCCTCGCGACCGGAGCGACTGCGCCGATGTGGTCGAAATGGCAGTGCGTCAGGAGGATCGCCTCGAGCTGCACGCCGAGCTCCTGCGCCGCTTGGAGCAGCCGCTCGGCCTCCTCGCCGGGATCGACGATCACGGCCCGCCTTGAGTCGGCGTCGGCGCGGATGATGTACGCGTTCTCCTGAACCGGCCCGACCGTGAACGCACGCACATCCAGGACGCTCATCGCGACGGCGCCTTGCCTGCGGCGCGCTTGGCCTTGTTGCGCTGGCGGCGGCTGAAGACCAAGCGGTCGGTGTAGTAGCTGATGACCGTGTACATCACCAGCACGATTGGGAAGAGCGCGACGAACGAGCCGGACTTGGATTTGAGAGCGAAGAGGCTGAAGAGCAGCAGCACGACCGCCGCGAACATCCCCTTGATGAAGGCGGCGCGCCACGTCGGCGGGCGGTCGCGGCGGTCCACCATCTGCGCCTTGGCCTTCCCCGTCTCGCCTTTCTTCTCGGCGGCGGTCGGCTTGCGTCCGGTGCGACCCCGCGACTCGACCACGCCGGCCGCATTGCCGCGGTGCTTGGTCTGGCGCTTGCGCTTGGTCTGAGCCATAGCTACCAGCCTATTGCGTTCTCGATCACGTGGCGGGAGGGATCGAACCCAACGATCGGAAGATCCTGCGGAAATCCGACCAGGGCAGCGCGCGGGACGAGCCCCACGAGCTCCGCATTCTCGACGCGGGCGTGGCGGCGCACGGCCTCGATCACCATCGCCAGCGAGACCTCGAGCGGGCGCTCGATGTTCATCGAGACCTGCGAGACGTCCCCGCTCAGCGCAACACCGATCGCACGCAATCCCGGCAGGCCCTGCGGGCCGCCCTCCCGGATCAGGGCGGCGATGGTGCGGGCATCGGCGATCGTCGCCGGCGGCGCCAGCTGCAGGTTGAATGCGACCAGGGGAGGCCGCGCGGCGACCAGCGTCGCGCCTGCGGTCGGGTGCAGCCGCGCAGGCCCGAAGTCAGGGCGCACCGGCTCAAGCTCTCGAGCAACGACCCCGGCGCCGGACGGACGTGCTGTGCGCCGCGAGCCTGCCTCGATCCTCCGGGCGAGGAGCGCGACGCCTCCGCGGCGAAGCTCGGCGCGCGTTCGCCCGCCGTCACGCTGTGAGTCGGTGAGCTCCCCGTAGAGGAACACGGGCACCTGGAGCTCCTCGCCGATCCGGTCAGCGACGACGAGCGCCGTCGCCGCCGCAGCGCCCCTTGCCGCGAGGTCGAGATAGACGATCGGTACCACGTCAAGCGCTCCGACGTGCGGATGCTTGCCGGGCTCACCCACCTCGCTCACGTCGTCCCCCACGCTGGGCATTACCCGCACCCGCTGAACCACGGTCCGCCCGCCCCTCAGCAGCGCGCCTGACAGCTCCCGCGAGCGGCCGGCGAGCGTGAAGACCGAGCGATGGTGGTCTCGGTCGGAATGCACGTCGAGCAGTCGTACATCCACGACGCGGCGGTCCGCTTCGTGTTGGCCATCGGCCCTCGACCGCGCCTCGTTGTCCCCGGCGAAGGCACGGCTGACCTCGGCGATCGTTTCCGCGTCGCGACCCTCGGACACGTTTGGCACGGCAAGCAGGATCGGCGTCTCCACGCCACGAGGCTAGCCCCCGTCCTCGCGGAAGGTCGCGTGCGGCCACCCGCAACAGGACCGCTGCGTAGACTGTGCTTCGGGCTGGACTCGCGTGCGTCGATGTCCGCTCTGCTTGTGTCCGCGGCGCGATCGAGATCGCCGCCGCAACCCCGCCGGAGTAGCTCAGTCGGTTAGAGCAGCGGAATCATAATCCGCGTGTCGGGGGTTCGAGTCCCTCCTCCGGCATCCCTCATTCGGCTCTGTAATGCGGGTTTGCGGCATCATGCCGACGCCGCGTCGGGCGAACTTTGTCCCAATTTTTGTCCCGGGACCGGAACGAAGTCGGAGTAGCCGGCGATGACCTTTCGCAAGCTGCATCCGATCTCCGGGCATGTGTTCCGCCGCCAGGGCAGGCGCCGCGTGCGTGCCTCGGAACCACTCTCCCGCATCGAACGGCTGGAGGTGCGGCGTATGATCGCGGCAACGGCTAAGCGACGCGGAGGGGTGCAGGCGTGCGACTGCTGCTCAACATCATCTGGTTTGTGCTGGCCGGGCTGTGGATGGCCATCGGCTACGCCATTGCTGCCCTGATCTGTTTCATCCTGATCATCACGATCCCGTTCGGAATCGCATCCCTGCGCATAGCCGTCTTTGCGCTCTGGCCTTTCGGTCGAACCGTAGTCAAGCGGTCAGACGCCGGCTTGGCCTCCGGCTTCGGAAACATCCTGTGGCTCCTGCTCTGCGGATGGTGGCTGGCGATCGTGGATCTCGTCACAGGAGTCTTGCTGTGCCTCACGATCATCGGAATCCCCCTTGGCCTCGCGAGCTTCAAACTCATTCCCGTGTCGCTACTGCCGCTCGGGCGCGAAATCGTCGACGCTGACCAGGCACGCGCCCTCGGCGCAAAGCCAATGTTCTAACCAGACTCGGCCACTCGTAGCCTCCGCAGCCTCGCCGTCAAGGTCGGAATCCTGTCAGTGCTTGGTCCAGCTGAGCACCGTCGCCGTGCCAGGCCGTCGGGGAGCCCGTCCCGCAGCGATGTCCTCGCGCAAACGCGCGATCCCCGTTTGCAGCTCGGCGTGATGGTCGCGTCGCAGACGCTCAAAGTAGCTCGTCGCACCGTTCTTCGCCGCATCGAGCACGAGCTCTGGATCAGCGGAGAGCGCCGGCAGCGATCCGTCCTCCAGGTCCTCGAACGCGAAGTCGATGAGCCGAGCGCCTGGTAGCTCCCTCAGGACCGCGGCGCGCGGCGGGTGCGTCGCAGCCATCCAAGGACGGCTGGCCGGGAAGTACTCGAGCACCCACAGAGAGGCGGCATCCTCGCCGGTGAAGCCCACCAGTGCGAGCCGGCCTCCCGGCCTGAGGACGCGCTTCGCCTCGGCGAGCGCTGCCCGCCGATCCTCGACGTGGTGCAGCATCGAGATCATCGTCACAGCGTCAAAGCTCTCCTCGCTCAACGGCAGTCGCTGAGCGTCCGCTTCCACGGTCTCGAGGCCCTTCGCCGCGGCAAGCACAAGCATCTCGGGCGAGCGGTCCACGACAACCGGCTCCCATCCTTCGCGTCTCAGGGCGAGCGAATAGTTGCCGGTCCCACCACCGATGTCGGCCAGACGAGGTCCCGGGGCACCGCTGAGCGCGTCGCGCAGCGGACGCAACACCGACGGGCTCGCCGATCGCGTCTCGTCATAGCGCACCGCCTGGCGCGAGTAATCCGGCAGCAAGCCCACCCGAACAGCTTGCCACCGACGACCGCGACCTCACGATCGTGAAGATGAGCTGCTTCGGGCTCGAGCGCTGGCCGGCCGAGTTCGCGCCCGCGATCACCAGCGTGCGCGTGCCGGCCCTGGCACGCGGCCTTGTTCGTGGCCGCGTCCCAGCCGTCTACCCGGACGGGACCCCGGCATCCTCTCCTCGTAGCTTTTCTACCAGGCCCTCGAACAGCGGGTAGGAGCCCGGTCCATGAGCCTGGAGGATCGCTGGCCTCCACATCTTCCACCGTTCGATCAGGATCTGCCCGAGCAGCATTCGAATCAGCTCGAGGTCGAACGCGCCGCGACTCTCAAGCGCCGCGAGCTGCTCGAAGTAGTCCAGCTCTCGATAGAGGACGTATGCCTCGGGAGCGTTCGCGGCCACGTACTCCACGTACGCGTCGCGGAGGTCGTCTGCCGACTTGAACCCTCCGACCATACGACGCGCCTCGACAAGGGCGTCGTCGTTCCACCTACGGAAGAACTCAGCTGCTATCTGCGCCTCACGGCTCTTACGAGCCTCACGCACCTGCTGGGCGGCGAACGCCGCGGCGCCGAACGAGCCAAGCAGCCCGACCGCGAGAACCCAGGTGGCGATCGCCGTCACCTCACTCCAGTCGACCGCGCCAGTCAAAACCCCTCCTCCCTTGGGTGAGTAGTGCTCTTGCTGATCTTCGCGCAGACCGACGACCAGCGACAAGTCCTTGCCAGCCTCAGCCCTGCTTACTGACGAGTAGCCCCCGGCGTCCCCGCCATCAAAGCAGGGCCTGCAGGCCGCGCTGCCGTCCGCCCCTGACGGGGCCGCCTCGACCCGCACGGCCGGCCACAACCGTGGGGAGAGGTCAGCATTCCCGTGCGACCGGCATACTGGCCGCGCGACGGCTTGAGAGCATGAACCGCATCGAAGTACTTGTCCATCCCACGCGTCCAGTAAAGGACGCGCTGGACGTGTTGCAACGATGGGCTCACACGCATAGTCTCGAGCTCGTTCAGGTTCGGGATGGTGAGCCGAGCGTCGCACCGGCCGGTCAGGACACGGTCTCCGATCTGGTCGTCGCGATTGGCGGAGACGGCACAGTCCTCAGGGCGCTTCATGCGGCGGCGAGGACGCAGACCCCAGTGCTCGGCGTCGCTCACGGCAGCCTTGGGGCCCTCACCACTGTTGCCCCTTCTGCGCTTGGCGGAGCGCTCGACCGCTTCGCGCGGGGCGACTGGGCTCCTCGCCAGCTTCCGGCGCTCGCGGTTCAGCCCGCAGGCGGTCGTGTTGCGTATGCGATCAATGATCTGGTGGTCTTTCGACGCGGAGGCACTCAATTAAGAGTGGAGCTCCTTGTTGACGATGAGCTGTACGCGCGAGTCGCCGGCGACGGTATCGTCATCGCGACCCCACTGGGCTCGAGCGCATACTCGATGGCCGCCGGTGGACCGATGCTGCTCGCGGGTGCGAACGCGTTCGTATGTACACCTCTGGCGATGCACGGCGGCAACGCCCCACCGCTAGTGGTCTCCGCCGGCCGGGAGGTGAAGCTCAACATGACCCCAGGCCCCAGCGGCTTCGAGCTCGAGGTCGACGGTAAGCGCCTCGAGACACCCCCAACCCGCGTTTCCGTGACCACCCAGCGCGACTATGCCACCCTCGTCTCCCTTGACGACTCCGACCTCGGCATCACAGGCCTGCGCCGCCGCGGACTAATCGCAGACAGCCCCCGCATAGTCGCGGAGCACCACGAGCCAGACTGAGCTTCATGCGACCAGACAAGCGAGTCCGACCTCGACCGAGAGCGCACCGGCTCACAGGTCGGCCGTGTTAGGCGGCGGGTCCTGCCGGGTTGACAAAATCGCTGCTCACGTTGTCTTCGGCGCGAGCAGACCTGAGGTGCACAGCCGGCCGCGAGCACCTAGCTCAAGCTCTCCCGCACGGACTCGAGCGCGATCGGCTCACGCTGGGCGTCGGCTAGCGAGCATGCGATCTCGGCAGCACGGCCAATCGTCGCCTCAGGTGTCTCATTGATCCAGCGGGCGAGCCACCGCAGGGTCCACGCGTCGAACTCGCCCGGGCGTTGCGCCGCCACCGCCGGCAGGAACCGAAGCGCCGTGGGTAGGTCGAGCGGGCGGCCACGGTCTTCCGTCACTTCCGCGGCGAGCGTGATCGCGTACTCCAGGTCACCGCGTTCGAGCGCCGCTTCGAGCTCCACGGCCGGTCTCCACGGACGAGCGGGCATGGGAACGTATGTTCGCATGGATGTCAAGGTCCGCCCGTGGTCGCTGGGGCGCCGTCTGTGCTGCGCTCCATCACGAAGTGAGGCCCAATATCAGGGAGCTCGAACTCCTCGGAGACGGCACGGAAGCCGGCACGCTCATACAGCGAGCGAGCCGGCGCGCGCACGTTGCACCAGACCCGCGAGGCGCCACGGGCGACGGCGTGCGCAAGGAGAGCGTCAAGGACCGCCGAGCCGGCTCCTTTGCCGCGCGCAGCGGGGACGGTCGCCATCCCACGGACACGCCAGGTCCCCCTCTCGCCGTCGGACCCGATGAAGCCAACGGCAACGAGCGCGCCGCGGTCGAAGACGCCGACCGCGAACGCGTCGGACGGCTCGTGCGCCGTCAGACTCTCGACCGTTTCGTGTGGCCTCAGGATCGCATGACGGAGCGGCCGCGTTTCAGTCAGCGAGATCTCGCGTACGACCAGCTCTGACACGCTTCCGATGCTAGGGCCAGCATCTTTGGGGAGCGGCCGTGTCATGGTCGGTAGCCTCGCCCGCGGACGCATCCGCCAAGCGCACCGCGGCCTTACCTCGCCGAGAAACGTTCGAGCATCCCTCCCAGCTCTCATCTCTTAGCAGCGCTGTCCCCGTCCCACCGAAGCGCTCGCACGAGCGGGTCGACGAGGTAGTTGAGGGACACGGCGATGCTTCCCTCGGCATTGGAGCGTCTCGCCCGGGGGCTAGCATCGTCGTCGCTGTGACGAGCGCATCGGCACACGAGTTCTTCCTCGGTTCAGCCAGCGTGGCGGGAGCTCTCATAGGACTGCTGTTCGTGGCCGTCTCAGTCGCATCTGAGCGGGTGCTCGGTCCGGAAGCGTCCGATGTTCATGGAGTGCGAGCTGCCGCGACGCTGGCGGCATTCACGAACGCCCTCACGGTGTCGCTATTCGGGCTTGTGCCAGGCTTCAATGTCGGCGGCGCCGCGACGGTGGTTGCGATCGTGGGTCTGCTGTTTATAGCCGGTGCGGTGATACGCCTTGTGCCCGCCTGGCATGCCAAACGAATCCAGCTACGAGACCTGACCTTCCTCGTCGCGCTTCTCGTCGTATTCGTGATCCAGCTGATCGCCGGGGTGGAACTCGCTCGGCGCGCTAGCGACAGCGGCGACCTACAGACCATCTGCGTGCTCGTCATCGTCTGCTTCCTGATCGGGATTGCCCGCGCCTGGGAGCTTGTCGGCGGCCCGAATATCTACCTGATTCACCAGCTACTCGAACGGCGGCAAACTCGGCGGGGGCCGGACGAGGGATCCGACGGAGTCGGCGACCAGTGACGTTGCGTCGAGACTCGAGCCTTGGGGCGACCCCTAGGATTTTTACGCGCGTCGCCGAGCGGACACGCACGCCCTCGAGACGACATCACGACGGTCAAATGAGATCTACGTGACCACCGATGCCCCTCTACCGGCACGCGCGGGCCCAGTGCCTGACCGTCTCACAATCTGGCCTGTCGACGACGGCCGATACGGACTCGACGCGACATTCCAAGGTGCCACCGGGTACGAACGAGCCCACGTTCACCGCGCCGAACTCGAAGGGCACGGAATATCACACACGTTCCGCCAAGAGGCCGACGGGGCCTGGACCCTACGGTTCGGACCACTGAGAGCCGCGGACGTCGCCCAGGCCCTGGCCGCCTTTGTGTACTGAGACCGCGCGACGACTGAACACGTGCATCTGACAAAAGAGCAAAGCCCCTGGCCTCGCGATCTCGCCGGATGGGGTAAGAACGCGGCCGGCCGACTGCGCAACATCGCCAACACACTCGCGACGATCCTTCGAACTGTCGCCCAGGCTCTCGCAGCAGCGTTGTCGCCGATGGTCATCTCGACGATGAACGACCTGCCGGGTTACGAGATCGAGGGAGGTCTTCGGCGAGGTCCCCCGTGCACGACAGGCCCCAGAACAAGCAAGCGTGGTCACGCTGCGACACGCGACCATGCCAGCGAGTTCCACGCCGCGCCTGAATCTTTGTCAGGCGACAGTCCGGCCTCGCCGGGCGGCGATGAGAGCACCCAGCCCGAGGAGTAACCCGAGGGCGCCGACGATCAGAGCAACAACGCCGAGTGCTTTAGACGCCCCGCCGCT
>DATMQG010000097.1:0-4596 GCA_035566835.1 Solirubrobacteraceae bacterium | reverse complement strand
GTGTTACTCACCCGTTCGCGGCTCTGCCCCAGGGCAAGCCCTGGTTCGTCGCTCCACTTGCATGTGTTAAGCACGCCGCCAGCGTTCGTCCTGAGCCAGGATCAAACTCTCCGTGAAGAACTTCACGAAAAGCTGTCATGGCGTGCCGTCGGGCCCAGCCGAAGCCGAACCGTTCAGCGGCCGAGACCTATACACCGTGGTCTCGAACCATGACGGGGTACTTCTCTACTTGACTCTTGTCCGCCATTGAGAATGCTGGCCGATCTTTGATCGGTCGATCTTCGATCGGGGCGCTCCCGCTGGCGGGTCGAACCTGGACGCACACCACGATCGAAAGTCGATCGTAGATGCGCATGCTGTTGAGTTTTCAAAGACCGCCAAGCCTCGCCGAAAGTGCTTCCTTCAGAGGAGCCCGATCCGACCCGACGCCCGAAGGCGCCTGCGGGCCGACCGAAGAGTATAGCGCGAAACCGCGGTCGCGCTCACGCGGCGGACGCGAATCCGACCACGCAAACAGCCGGCGAGAGTCCGCCGGCAACGCAGCATTATAACGTCCGCAAGACGGCATCCGAGGCCGCAAGCGAGCTCGATTCACCCGGCACGCAGGCGCCGGAACCGGCGCCTGCCCACCTTCAGCACCTGTCCGTCGGCCCGCTCCAACGAGACGTCGTGCTCACCCGCCTCGAGCAGGGAGTCGCCGAGCGTCACGCCTCCCTGGTCGATCAGCCGACGCGCCTCCGAGCGCGAGATCCCGAACTCCTCTGCGATCAGCACGGGCAGGTGCACGAGCCCGCCGTCGCCGTCGACCGTCGCCTCCTCGATCTCCTCCGGCGCTTCGTGCTCCACGAACACCCGGTCGAAATGCCGCTCGGCCGCGGCGGCGTCCTCCGGCGAATGCAGCCATGCGACCAGGTCGTGGGCGAGCGCGCGCTTGGCGTTGCGGGCCGAGAGCCCCCCGTTCCCGCCCTCACGCACCGGCGCGCGGCCGCCCGAGGGCGGATCGAGCAGCAGGCGGCGGTACTCGGCGATCGCCTCATCGGGAATCGCCATCGTCTTGCCGTACATCTCCTCCGGCGCGTCAGTGACGCCGATCTCGTTCCCGTGCGACTTGGACATCTTGCGCCGGCCGTCGATGCCGACCAGGATCGGCATCGTCATGATCGCCTGCTCCCGCTGGCCGTAGGCCCGCTGGATGTCTCGCCCCAGCAGCAGGTTGAACTTCTGGTCAGTGCCCCCCAGCTCGACGTCCGCCTCGATCGCCACCGAGTCATATCCCTGCAGCATCGGGTACAGCAGCTCGAGGACCGAGATCGGCTGCTCCGCCGCCATCCGTTTAGCGAAGTCGTCGCGCTCGAGCAGCTGCGCGGCGGTGGTCGTCCGCGCCAGCCCAAGCAGGTCGACCATCGGCATGTCCAGCCACTCGCTGTTGCGCCTCACCTCGAGGCGCTCGGGGTCATCGTCGAGGATCTTCAGCGCCTGTGCCTGGAAGGTCGCGGCGTTCGCATCGATCTCCGCCTCGGAAAGCATCGGTCGCTGCTCCGAGCGGCCCGACGGGTCGCCGACCCGCGCCGTGTAGTCGCCGATGATCAGCACCACCCTGTGACCCGCATCCTGGAACTCGCGCAGCTTGCGGAGCACGACCGCGTGACCGAGGTGGATGTCGGGCGCCGTCGGGTCGATGCCCAGCTTCACCCGCAGCGGGCGAGCCTCCCCGCGAGCCTCGCGAAGCTTCGCCTCAAGGCCGCCGCGCGGCAGGTTGTCGACCGCCCCCAGGCCCAGCCGACTGGCGAGCTGGGCAGCCTCAGCAGCCACGTCATCGGCGTTCGGCATCAGAGGGCAATGCTAGACTCTCGCCCGCCGGTGGGTCCCACCCCCCGCGCCCTGCGCCGCGCGCCACCGTGACCAATCCTCCACGCCCAGGAGGCCCTGCTCCGCAGATGCTGATGAGCGACGATCCTCGCCCCGCGACCCCACCCGCGCCGCCAAAGCCCAAGCCGCGACTGAAACGGCTCCGCTTCCTGGCAATTCTCTTCGCGGCCCTGCTGCTCGGCCTCGTCTCCTTCGTCTTCGGCATGTTCATCGCTGTCGCGTCGGACCTTCCCTCGCTGACGAAGTTCGCCTTGCTCAAAGACGCGCAGAGCTCGGTCCTGCTCGACGACCTCGGCCATCCGATCGGGATCGTCAGCCAGCAGAACAGGGTGATCGTCACGCCCAGCCAGATCCCGCAGATCGTCAAGGAGGCGGTCATCTCGATCGAGGACAAGCGCTTCGCGACCAACAACGGCATCGACATCCGCGGCATCGCGCGCGCGTTCATCCAGGACACGCTGCACAAAGGCAGCGTTCAGGGCGCGTCCACGATCGAGCAGCAGTTCATCAAGAACGCGCTGCAGGCACAGTCGCACCGCACGATCTTCGAGAAGCTCAGAGAGGCGGCCCTGGCGTATCAGCTCTCGCACAAGTGGTCGAAGGAAAAGATCATCACCGCCTACCTCAACACGATCTACTTCGGCAACGGCGCCTACGGGATCGAGTCGGCCGCACAGACCTACTTCGGCGCCGACGTGAACCATCTCGGCTGCGGACTGCCCAGCCACCCGCTTTGCGTCGAACAGCTCAAGCCGTGGGAGGCGGCGCTGCTCGCGGGCATCATCCAGTCCCCGACCGCATACGACCCCGCCAATCATCCCGTCGCGGCGAGGACCCGCCGCAACCTCGTCTTGGGCCAGATGCTCGCACAGGGCTACATCGAGAGGCCCGTGTACGAAGAAAGCATCAACCAGGCGCTACCCGCCGCCAAAGACGTGCAGGCTCCACACCAGCAGCCGATCGAAGGCGTCGACGTCGGCTACTTCACGAGCTGGGTGCGCCAGCAGGTGATCGAACGCTACGGCGCTCCCCGCGCGTTCGACGGTGGCCTGCGCATCACGACGACGCTCGACCTCGAACTGCAGCGGGCCGCGGAACAGGCGGTCAACGGCTACCTGGCCAACCCCACAGGGCCGGCGGCGTCACTCGTCGCGATCGAAAACTCGACCGGCGAGGTCCGCGCGATGGTCGGTGGGCGCAACTACGACGAAAGCGCCTTCAACCTGGCCACGGCGGGCGAGCGCCAGCCCGGCTCCTCCTTCAAGGCATTCGACCTGGCCGCCGCGCTCGAGAGCGGGATCTCGCCCGAATCCGTCTGGAGCTCGCGGGCCAAGACCTTCTACGTCCCCAGCTCGCGAGGTACCGAAAAGTTCGTCGTGCACAACGACGAAAACGCGTACGCCGGGTCGAACACGCTCACCGGCGCGACCGCCTACTCCGACAACTCCGTCTACGCCGAAGTCGGCCTCAGGGTCGGCACGCACCGCATCGCGCTGCTGGCCCACAACATGGGTATAACGACGCCGCTCTCCACCAACCCGGCGATGACGATCGGCGGCCTCACCGTCGGCGTCACGCCGCTGGACATGGCCCACGCGTATGAGACGATCGCCCACGGCGGTCGCCGCGTGACGGGCACCCTCGCCGAAGCCGAAGATCCCGTCGGCATCCAGGAAGTCGAGGCCGGCAGCCACACGCTGCCCGACGGCCACCATCGGGACACGAACCAGGTGAGGACCCGGGCGATCCTGCCGCCGGCCGTCGCCTCCACGGAGACCTCGATGCTCGAAACCGTGCTCCAGTACGGCACCGCGCGCGCGGCCGCGCTCGGCCAGTTCGCGGCCGGCAAGACCGGCACGACGACGAACTTCGGCGACGCGTGGTTCATCGGCTGGGACAGCAAGTACACGGTCGCGGTCTGGGTGGGCTATCCCAACAGCCTCGTCCCGATGACGACCGAGTTCAACGGCAAGCCCGTGATGGGAGGCACCTTCCCGGCATTGATCTGGCACGACTTCATGACCGCGGCGATGCAGGTCGACAAGGCGCGCGGCGAACAGGCCGCCGCGAGTCACTCGAGCACCGGCGGCCAGGGCGCGACAAGCGGCGGCGGGACGTCCGAATCGACCACGCCGTCCTCGACCGGGACGACCAGCTCGACACCCACACCGGCGGGCGGCGCAGGCAACGGAAAAGCCTCGGCGCCGACCTCTACGGGCAAGGAAACCGGCGCCGGTGCGCCAACCCCGAGCCCCGAACGCTCCGCTGCGCCGCCAGCTCCACCCGCCAGCGCGCCTCCGAGCAGCCCGTCCCCCTCCGCGCCTGCCACGCCAGCCTCGCCCCAGCCAAGCGGACAATCGCCGACGGGCGGCGTGAGTCCGTCCGGCTAAGCCCTCTCCACAGCAGCGCCCGAGCGCCGCACGCGGGGCGGCTTGCGGCGATCGGCGAGCGGGCGCGGGTGCGAGACGTTCTCGTTGCCAGCCATGCAGAAGCGCCAAGGCAGCTCGACCGCGACGCTGATCCCGATTCGGGTTCCTACGGTTACCTTCGGCTCGCGCAGGGCACGCGGCCGCTCACCGATCCGGACCGGCCCGTCGAGAAGGCTGGCGCCGTTCTCGGAGAGCCAGATGCCGAGCGCCTGCGTGAGCTTGCCCGGGCCCGAGCAGAGCTCGCGCGGACGCTCGCCGATCGGGCTGCGCCGTGCTCGCATCAGATCGATGCCCGTCT
>DATMQG010000096.1:0-11311 GCA_035566835.1 Solirubrobacteraceae bacterium | reverse complement strand
GTGTGGAAGAGACGGTCGCGCACGCCCACCTCAGATCCGGTGAGGGCGTTGAGCAGCGTCGACTTGCCCGCGTTCGTGTAGCCAACCAGCGCGATCGTCGGCAGCGCTGCCCGCTCGCGCTCTGCGCGCTGGACGGCGCGCGTGCCCTTCACGTGCTCAAGGCGCCGGCGCAGCGTCCCGATGCGGTCACGAGCCAGGCGTCGATCGGTCTCGATCTGCGTCTCGCCCGGCCCCCTCGTGCCAATGCCGCCCCCGAGGCGCTCGAGGTGACTCCAGAGGCCGCGCATGCGAGCGAGGTTGTACTCGAGCTGGGCCAGCTCCACCTGGAGCTTGCCGTCCGCCGAGCCCGCGTGCGACGCGAAGATATCGAGGATCACCGTCGTGCGGTCCACGACCGGCAGCCCGAGCTCCTCCTCGAGGTTGCGCTCCTGGCGCGCGGTAAGCTCGTCGTCGCAGGCGATCAGGTTCGCGTCACAAGCCAACGCTTGAGCCTTCGCCTCGCGCACCTTCCCCGGACCGAGATAGCTGTTGGGGTGCGGCTTCTCCCGCCGCTGGACCATCTCGCCCACGACGGCCACGCCGGCGGTGCGCAGCAGCTCGCCGAGCTCGGAGAGATCCTCCCCCTCGGGGAGCGCTGCGACGCAGAGGGCACGTTGACGCGCTCGCTGCCCCAGCTCGCCGTTGCCTGCCGCCACGGCTTCCGCTCTCGTTGTCACGGCGTTCCTGCCGTTCCGGCTTCTATCCATCCACCCACCAGTCTAGGACCTCCGGGAGCGCCCATGGTCGGGCGCTCACTCGCGCAGGGCGCCCAGGCGCGCGACCGCCTCCAGCAGCCTGTCGTCGGGCGTCGTGAGCGAGATGCGAAACCACCCCTCACCGGCGGGACCGTAGATCGCCCCTGGCGAGAGCACGACAGCCGCCCGCTCGAGTACGTGCTCGCAGTATGCCGCCGAGCTTGCGAAGCTGGCCGGTACTGGCGCCCACACGTAGATCGTTGCGTGCGGCGGGGTCACCTCCACGCCGATTCCGCGCAGCGCCTCGCAGACGAGGTCACGCCGGCGGCGGTAGAGCTCGTTCATCGAGGCGACCTCCGCATCGCCGTCGGGTGAAAGGGCGGCGACGCCGGCGAGCTGCACCGCCTCGAACAACCCCGAGTCGATGTTCGTCTTCAGGCGCCAGTAGATCTCGATCGCCTCCGCGTTGCCGACGACCACGGCGCAGCGCCAGCCCGTCATGTTGTAGCCCTTCGACAGCGAGAAGATCTCGATCCCGACCTCCTTCGCGCCAGGAGTGCCCAGGAATGAAGGCGCGCGGTAACCGTCGAAGACGATCTCCGAGTAGGCGTTGTCGTGCACGACGAGGATGTTGTACGCGCGCGCGAACTCGACGACCACATCGAAGAAGCCGTCGGGCACCATCGCCCCGGTCGGGTTGTTCGGGTAGTTGAGGTACATCAGCTTCGAGCGTCGGGCCACCGCCTCGTCGATCGCGCCTAGGTCCGGGACGAAGCCGTGCTCTGGCTGCAGCGCCATCAGCACAGGCTCGGCGCCGGCGAGCCACGGACCTGCCGTGTAGACCGGGTAGCCCGGGTCGGCGGCGAGCGCGTAGTCGCCGGGGTCGAGGAACGCGAGGTTGAGGTTGAAGATCGCCTCCTTGGCACCGATCGCAGGCATGATCTCCCGCTCGGGGTCGAGCGCGACGTCGAAGCGGCGCTCGTAGAAGTCGCGTACGGCGGCGCGGAAGTCGTGCCGGCCCCGATTAGAGGGGTAGCGGTGCGTCTCGGGCTCGGTCACCGCCTCCTGCATCGCCTCGACGATCAGCGGCGGCGTCGGCCGATCGGGGTCGCCGATGCCGAGGCTGATGACGTCGATCCCCGCGGCCCTCTTCTCGGCGACCTTGCGCTCGAGCTGGGCGAATGCGTACGGGGGTATGCGCTGCAGGCGCTCACTGGGTTTCATGCAGCTCCTTCTCGAAATCCTCGCTCAGGCGACCCTCGAAAACCGGCCGCGCCCAGCCTGTCAGGTTGATCCGCAGATCCTCCCCCACCTCTACTTCGAGCTCACCTCCATCGAGCACGACCGCCAACCGGGCGCCGAGGTGACCCCGGCCCTCTTCCTGGACGTAGGCGACGGCGGCGCCCGTCGCGCCCGTGCCGGAGGACAGCGTCTCCCCCACGCCCCGCTCGAAGATTCGTGCGCGGATGCGCCCGTCGCCGATGCGCGCGTACCACGACACGTTCGTCCGATTCGGAAACCGCCTGTCTCCTTCGATCGGCGGCCCGACAGCGCCCAGGTCGAGCGCCTCGAGCTGCTCCAGCGACTCGATGCGGATCGCGCACTGCGGGTTGCCGATCGACACGTGCTGGAAGGCCCACTCGCGACCCAGCCCGGTGAGCACGCCGCGGCCGTCGGCGGGTCCGTCGGGAAAGTCGCGTGAGCGGAGCTTCGCACGGCCCATGTCGACCGTGCACGTGTCCGGACCCGTTATCGACGGGCGCATCGCCCCGGCGGCGGTGTGAATGCTGAAGCTGTCCCGATCCGTCCAGCCGCGCCGGCGCAGGTAGAGGATGGCCTCGCGGGCGCCGTTGCCGGAGAGCTCGGCCTCCGAGCCGTCGGGATTGAAGATCCGCAGATCGGCGACGTTCGCCGGATCGGCCGGCGGTGAGAGCAGCAGTATGCCGTCAGCGGACACGCCGAAAGGTCCGTCGCAGAGCCTGCGTATGCGTGCGGGCGTCAGCTCGAATGGCAGCTCGTGCTGCTCGATGATCAGATAGTCGTTGCCGAGGGCTTGCCACTTCTCGAACCTCATGAGGGGCCGCAGTCTAGGATCTCCCGCGCGACCGCAGCCGCGTCGCGTCCGGTCACGTCGATCACGCGCACCCCGGCGAGCCTGCGCATCCACGTGAGCTGGCGCTTCGCGTAGTTGCGCGTGCGACGCTTCATGCGCTCGACGTCCCCGACCAGGAGCTCATCGAAGCCGAGGGCCTTACGGGCCGTCTCTGACGCCCCGGCGGCGTGAGCTCGCTGAACCTCCTCGCGCGCACCGGCGGCGAGCATCGCCTGCACCCTCGCGTCGATCGCCGCATACAGCGCCTCGCGCTCCATCGTCAGGCCCGCGAGCAGCGTCGGATGGCGCAGCTCGTCGCTCCACAGCTGCGAGGGGCCGTCAGGCGGCTCGAGCTCTCCCTGATCGAGCAGCTCGAGTGCCCGTACCAGGCGCTGGCGGTCGTTCGGCTCGATCTCGGCGGCGGCCCACGGCGCGCGCTCGGCGAGCGTCGCATGCAACGCGGGCGCGCCTTGCTTCTCGAGCTCGGCGGTCCAGCGCTCGCGTAGGCCTTCGGCGGGCGGGGGTCGCAGGTCGAGGTCGGTCAGCGCCGCCCTGAGGTAAAGGCCCGTGCCCCCCACCACGATCGGCCGTCGTCCTTCGGCCAGCAGCGCGTCGAGCTCAGCGTGGGCGAGCTCGGAGTACTGCCCGACGCTGAACGTCGCGTCGATGGGTAGGAAGGAGATCAGCCGATGCTCGAGTGCAGCCCGCTGCCCGGGCGAGGCCACGCCCGTGAGGATCTCGAGGCCGCTGTATACCTGCAGGGCGTCCGCCGATACCGCCGCGGGATCCTCGCCCCGCGCCCGCAACAGGCCGGCGAGGGCGACGGCGATCGAGGTCTTGCCGACGCCCGTGGGTCCGAACAGCGCAATGATCCGCATGAGGGTAGGCTCACAGCTTCTGCAGATCTCCGGCTCGACAGTACTGCTCACGGGGGCAACCGGGGGGATTGGGCACGCGATCGCTCGTGTCCTGCGCTCTCGCGGTGCCCAGCTGATCCTCACCGGGCGGCGCATCGAGGTGCTGGAGCAGCTCGGCGAGGAGCTCGACGCGCGGGTCCTAGCCGTCGATCTGAGCGTCGCCGCTGAGGTTGAGCGTCTGGTGGCAAATGCGGGCGACGTCGACATCCTGATCGCCAACGCCGCCCTTCCCGCCTCGGGAACGCTCGAGTCGTTCTCGGTGGCGGAGGTAGACCGCGCGCTCGACGTCAACCTGCGCGCCCCGATCGTCCTCGCGCACGAGCTCGTGCCCGGCATGGTCTTGCGCGGCCGAGGTCACCTGCTGTTCATGTCCTCACTCGCCGGCAAGGCGCCGACGCCGCGTGCGACGGTCTACAGCGCCTCGAAGTTCGGCCTGCGCGGCTTCGCCTCGGCGTTGCGGTCTGACCTGCGCGGCACCGGCGTCGGGGTCTCGACCGTCTTCCCCGGCTTCATCAGCGACGCAGGCATGTACGCCGACGCCGACGTCAAGCTGCCACTAGGCATCGGCACGCGCAGCCCCGAGGACGTCGCTGGCGCGGTCGTCGGCGCGATCGAGCGCAACCGCGGCGAGGTCGACGTCGCGCCGCTCGCCCTGCGGGTGGGCACTGCCTTCGCGAGCCTCGCCCCGGAGCTGGCCGGCAGCGTGGCCCGGCGGCTCGGCTCCGACGAGGTCTCGCGCAAAATGGCCGACCGTCAGAGCGACAAGCGCTGAGGTCTCAGAACAGCGCCTCCTGCCGGTCCTGCGTTACCGAGCCGGAGTCGCCGGCGTCGGCGTCCGCCGTCGGGTGACCCGCGAGCCTGAAGCCGGGGTCGGCTCCGGGCTGGCGCACCATCCGCGAAAGGCGCTCACGTTCCTCCTTGGGCGCGTAGGCGCCGCGGCGGTAGAGCTCCTGGTAGCGCGGCAGCAGGTCTGGCCGCTGGGCGCGCAGCCAGTCCATGAAGATCCCACGTACCTCTCCGCGCAGGTGCAGGGCAACGCCGCCGATGCTCGTCGCGCCAGCCGCGTTCGCGAGCTCGAGCAGCGGCTCGACCTGGTGTGGAGCGTCGTTGATGCCGGGCATCAGCGGTGCGATCAGCACGCCCGTGGGGATGCCCGCGCGATTGAGCTCGGCGACGGCCTTCAACCGCGCCCGTGGGTTGGGGGTGTGCGGCTCGGTGGCCCGCCAGGCCTTCTCGTCGAGCGTCGGGATCGACAGGCAAGCGGTGATGCTGGTTCGCTGCGCAATCTCGAGCATCAGATCGAGGTCACGAAGCAAGAGCGGCGACTTCGTCAGCACCGAGCAAGGGTTGCTCGCGTCGCGTAGAGCCTCCCAGATGCCGACCATCAGCCGGTAGCGGCCCTCGACCCACTGGTAGGGGTCGGTGTTCGTCCCCATTGCGACGTGTTCGCGTTTCCACGAGGGACGCGCGAGCTCCGCTCGTAGCACCTCGGGCGCGTTCACCTTGACGACGATCTCCTTCTCGAAGTCGCGACCAGCGTCGAAGTCGAGGTACTTGTGGGTAGGCCTGGCGAAGCAAAAATTGCAGGCATGGGTGCATCCCCTATACGGATTGATCGTCCAGCGGAACGGCATCCGCGACTTCTTCGGCACGCGATTGAGGACTGACTTCGCGCGCACCTCGTAGAACCTCGTGTCAAGGGCCTCGGGCGCCTCGAAGCGGCGGACCGCCGCAGGGTCGCGATAACCAGGCAGCGCTCGCTGCTCCTCATCACCTATCGTCAGGTTGCTCCAGCGCACGAACATATGTTCGCATACGGGCTGGATGGACGCCTCCAGAGCGGCGTCTTGCCGACCGGTCCTACCAATCGTAGGAACAGGTCGTATCCGTTCGGACGACGCGTCCAAAGGCCGGCGCTCGCGGTCCCGAGAACGTGCGTCCACGACCACACCTGGCGGTTATCGGCGGGCGCGCGCGGGCCGACGCAATGAACATGGAGACCGTGCCGTCGGATCTCGAGCACACGCCGACCGTGACCTCGTGGCTCTGCCGCGATGACGTCGATCGCGAGCGTACGCTCGACATGGAGGAGGGGGCGCGCCCGGTCAGCCGCATAACGCTCGCGATCCTCGCGGTCGCGATCGCGGCCTCCCTCGTCGTCGCCGTCGCGGTCGGTGTCGACGCGCGCGCGGTTGTGCATAGCCCGGAGCTCGCGATAGCGTCGCTTGCCCTGATTCTCTGCGTCGCAGTGCTCTCCAGGGCGCTGATGCGCTCGGACATCCGGCACCACAGCGACGCCGTGGTCGACCAGCTGACGGGCATGCTCAACCGCGAGGCGCTCCGCGTCCGCGTCCAGGAGCTCACGCAGCAATCGGCCCTGATCGGCGAGCCGATCGGCCTGATCATCGGCGACCTCGACCACTTCAACGAGATCAACGACACCCACGGACACAGCGTCGGCGACACGGTGCTCAAGGAGGTCGCCTACATGGTGCGCAAGCAGCTGCGCGCCTATGATCTCGCCTACCGTCTCGGCGGCGAGGAGTTCCTGGTCCTGCTGCCCGGCTCCGACCTCGCGAACGCCGCGTGGCTCGCCGAGCGGCTGCGGGCGCGGGTCGGCTGCGAGCGAGTAGCCGGCGAGATCTCGGTCACGATCAGCTTCGGGGTGGGCGCCTCGGTAACAGGCGAGTGCTTTGACTACGCCGCGGTATTCGCGCAGGCCGATGCGGCGTTGTACCGCGCCAAGCGCAATGGGCGCGACCGCGTCTGCCTGGCCGAACCGGCAGACGTCGCGCTCCCGGCGCCCGCCCGAGGAGCCTCAGGGCTCGATCACGCTGCAGATCCCGTCCTGAGAGTCCATCAGCTCGAAAGCACCTCGATTCCTTAGCCGACCACCGCCTCAACGCCGATCATCTGCTGGCCGGCCTCGCGAGCAACGCTGGCGACGGCCTCGTGCCCCACGCCCTCGGCGACGAAAATGAGGGCCGCGCCCAGCATCGCCGGGTCGAGGCTCTCGTCGTCTTTAGGGGGGCGAGGCCTACCGGGACTCGGGTCCCGCATGTGTTTCGACACCGCGGGCGGCGCTGTACCGGTGCAAGCGCAAGGTACGCGACGGCGTCTGCCGAAGCGGCAGAGGTCGCGGTCCCGTCCCTCGCTGAGGAGCCTCAGAACTCGATCACGCTGCGGATGCCGTCCTGGGTCTCCATCAGTTCGAATCCGCGGTTGACTTCCTCGAGCGTGATGCGGTGTGAGATGAACGGGTCGACGTCGATCTCGCCGTCGAGATAGCGGCGGACGAGCGCCGGCACGTCTTCTCGTCCCTTCAGGCCGCCGAAGGAGGAGCCGCAGATCCGCCGCCCGGTGATCAGAAGCCGAGGAACGACGTCGAGTGTCTCACCGCGGCCCGCCACGCCGCAGACCGTGCACAGGCCCCACCCCATCCGCGCCGCCTCCAGCGCCTGCCTCATCACGGCCACGTTGCCCGTCGCCTCGAAGGTGTAGTCGGCGCCGAAGCCTCCCGTCATCTCGAGGATCCGCTCCCCGACGTCTTCGCCGCCGAGCATCACGTCCGTGGCACCCTGGCCGCGCGCGAGCTCGAGGCGCTCCGGCGAGAGGTCGACGCTGACGATCCGCTCCGCGCCCTGCAGACGCGCACCCGCGACCGCCCCAAGGCCCACCATGCCGGCGCCGAACACGACACACGTCGAGCCAGGACGAACGGACGCCGTCTTGATAGCCGCGCCGAGGCCCGTCGCAAGGCCGCACGCGAACAGGCACGACCTGTCGAGTGGCGCCTCCGCGTCGATGCGCGCGAGCGCGATCTCCGGCATGACCGTGTACTCGGCGAAGGTCGAGGTCCCCATGAAATGGCGCAGCGGCTCTCCCGTCCGCGCGAGGCGGGTCGTGCCGTCGGGAAGGTAGCCGAGGTTCTGCTGCTCGCGGATCGCCAGGCAGAGGTTCGTGGCCGGGCTGAGGCAGTGCGTACACTCGCCACACTGCGGCGAGAACAGCGTCACGACGTGATCGCCCTCCCGCACGAGCGAGACTCCCTCGCCGCAGCGCTCGACGACGCCGGCACCCTCGTGGCCAAGGACCGTCGGCGCATAGCCGGACGGGTCGACTCCCGAGGCCGTGTACATGTCGGTGTGACAGACGCCGCATGCAGCCAGTCGTACGAGCACCTCGCCGGCGCGAGGCTCGGCCAGCTCCACCTCCTGCACGACGAGCGGCCTGGCGAACTCCTCCAGAACGGCCGCCCGGATCCTCATCTCTCGTTCATCGCTCGCCGACGCGCGCCAGCAGCCGCTCCTCGCCCGAGAGCGTCTGGCTGGTGGCGGCGAGGATCTCGACCTCCGTGAGCTCGCCCGCGCAGGCAAGACCGCTGAAGTTCACGACCTTGTTGTGACGGGTACGCCCACGCAGGCGGTCGGGGTCGGTGCGCGACGCGCCTTCGACCAGCACCTCGACCGAGCGGCCCACGAACCGCTGGGCGCGATCGCGAGCATCGCGTTGAACCAGGTCCACGAGCCGCTCCATCCGCGCGACCTTCACCGGATGCGGCACCACGCCCTCGAGCATGCCGGCCGCCTCGGTGCCGCGACGTGGCGAGAAGATGAACGTGAACGCACCGTCGTATCCGACCTCCTCCACGACCTCCAGCGTCTCGCGGAAGTCGTCCTCGGTCTCGGTCGGGAAGCCGACGATGATGTCGGTGGTGAGCGCCACGTCGGGAAGGTGCTCGCGGATCAGCGCCACTCGGTCCAGGTAGCGCCGGCGGTCATACGTTCGGCGCATCGCCTTCAGGACCCGGCTCGACCCCGACTGAAGCGGAAGGTGGATGTGCTCGCACACGCTCGCGAGCTCGGCGTGCGCTCGGATCACGTCCTCGCGCATGTCCTTGGGGTGGGGGCTCGTGTAGCGGATGCGGTCGATCCCGTCGATCTCGTCGAGCATCCTCAGCAACTCGGCGAAGCTTGGCTTCGCGGGCCTCGAGCCGGCCGGCGCCGCCGGCCGTGTCCGCCCCGGCAGGTCACGGCCGTAGGAGTTCACGTTCTGGCCGAGCAGCGTGACCTCGCGCACCCCGTCATCGGCCATCGCTTGAGCCTCGGCCACGAGCTCCTCGAGTGGGCGGCTGACCTCGCGACCGCGCGTCGAGGGCACTATGCAGTACGAGCATGCTGAATTGCATCCCACGCTGATCTGCAGCCATCCCTGGAAAGGGCGCTCGCGGCGTGCTGGCAGGTGGCCGGTGAAGCCCTCGAACTCGAAGTAGCCCTGCGCGGTGATCGAGTCGCTCGTAAGGAACTCGGCGAGCTTGTGCACCTGACCGGGGCCGAAGGCCACGTCGACGAACGGGAAGCGTTCGAACACCTCCTCCTTCACGGACTGTGCCCAGCAGCCACCGACTCCCACGATCCGGTCTGGCTGCTCACGCTTGAGCCGCTTGGCCTCCCCGAGATGCGCGACGAAACGGCTATCGGCCGACTCGCGGATCGAGCACGTGTTGAACAGGATCAGGTCGGCCTCCCCACGCTCGGGTGCCTCGCTGTAGCCGAGCGACTCGAGCATCCCCTTCATGCGCTCGGAGTCGTGCTCGTTCATCTGGCACCCGAAGGTGGTGAGGTGGTATGTCAAATGCATATAGCTACCTAGTCCTCGGCGGGCGGCTCACGAGCCCCTAGCGTCAGCCCGAAATGCGCTCCCAGATGATCCAGCTTCTGCTCGATCCGGTCCAGTTGCGACCGGGCCCCTTCAGGTCTCTCGTCGCCGTAAAGCAGATAGTTCGTCGTAACCCCGTAGTAGGTCGCCAGGGCCTCTAGGTTCGGCCAACTGATGCCGTGCCCGCTCTCCCAGTGCTGGACCGATCGTGTTTCCACGCCCAGCGCCCTGGCAACGGTGCTCTGCGGCCTGACGTCCCTCAGGTCTTTCAGCCGCTGAGCGCGCTTCGGATCGCGCGTCTCCTTGGCCATCGGGAGACCTATCGTATTGCCTGTGTGCGGTCGCTACGCTCCCGACGATGACGCGCGAGCCCGAGCCGTGGGAGACGAACGACGCGCGGCCGTTCCTGAGCGTGGGCGAGGCGAGCGTGTCCGGCCTCGGGGAAGATCGGTTCGTCGTGGAGAGCCCCGGCGGGCGCCAGACGGTCAACGGCTTCGAGCCCGCGCGGCGGCTCGCGCACGAACTCGCCGCGCGGTCCCTCAGCCCGCGGCGACGATCAGCGCGACCACCTCGATAACGACGCACACGCACGCCGCGAGCGCCGCCACCATAGCCCAGCGCCGCTGCCCTTGCGCGGCTTTGACCATGATCGCCGCGTGCAGATAGTCCGTCGTGGAGCCGCCGTAGTCGGCGTCCAGTAGCCGGTCCTCGTAGTCCCTGAGAACCTGCTTGGCGCTCTTGCCCTCGGACCGATACGGCACGTCGCGGAGACGACTTACCCTCCGATTCGACCGACTTCGCCAGCTCGCTGAGCGACACGTCGAGCGCCGAGCCGAATTGGACGGTTGCGGGCCTCAGATAGGAGTAGGCTCCCGATACCGCCGTTATCGGCCGCTACTGCTCGAATCTCTCGCGCTGGCCCCAGCGTGCAAGACCACTCCGCTGACCTCGCGGGCGTTGTTGTCCAGAGTGACCGAAATGCTGAGAGAGTCAGGAGGAGAAGATGAGACCGGTAGCCCATCGTCCAGGCGGCTTACCGCGTCGCTGGGCGGTTCTGATTTTCGCGCTTGCGTTCGCGCTCGCGGTGAGCGCGGTCACGGCGGCGTCGGCCCTGTCGGCGCCCGAATTCGTCGCCGCAAAATACCCTGTAAAGGTTGAAGGAACCGCCACCAACACTCAAGGGTTTGGGAACTCGGTGGGGAGCTTCGCCGTAAGCTGCGAAACTGCTTCAGCGTCCACCGGAGTCGAAGGAATTGCTAACCCGACGAACAATTCGCCGTCCCTGACAGTTCACCCCATCTACGGCAACACCGTGGCGCCAACGGGATGTATCTTGACGCTGCTGGGAACCACAAGTGGTGAAGCGATACCGAGCAGCGAAGGCTGCCAATACGTGTTCCACGCGGCGCCACCAGGTAAAGCGGGGGGCACGACAGACATATCTTGCGGGGTACAGCAAACCACACCCACGCCGGGGAACTGCAAAGTAACCGGGACGGCGGGAGAAAAATGCCGAATCAGATTCGTAGCGGGGGCGGGCCTACCGACCGGCTGCGTCATCTCCCTCCCTGCCCAGACGGCGCTCAAAAACGTCGAATACAAGAACGAACCTGCGGGCGAAGTGAAGCTCGGTGTGGAACTATCCGGACTCGAGACGCTCATCACTGCGGGGTGTGCTATTGGAAAAACAGAAGCGAAAAGCGAATACCGGGAAAGCGAAGTAAAAGAAGGAAAAGCTAAATTGGCTGCGGCGGGAAAACCTGCCTTCTTCCAGACCAAAGGAAAATTCGGCACAGAAGCCGACCCCATAGAAGTCGTGGAAACGCCCAGCGTCACCAGCGTCGAACCCAAAACGGGCCCAGCGGCGGGTGGCACCTCGGTCACGATCACCGGGAACGGATTCAGTGGGG
>DATMQG010000095.1:0-34431 GCA_035566835.1 Solirubrobacteraceae bacterium | reverse complement strand
GTGCCCGAAGCAACCCCGGCGCCCACGCCCATCCGGGAATCACCCGAAACCCCACCCATCACGCGAAAGCCAGAAGCGACCGCCGAACCCCCGCACTCGACCCCGACCCCAGAAGCTGCCGCCGAAAACCGCCACGCCACGCCAGCCCCGGAAGCAGACGCGAAAAGCTCGCCGCCGCCATCGCTCGGCACTCCACAGGGTCCCGGCGGCGGGAGTCCGCCCGTACTCCCGACTGCCCCGGTCGGCTCGCTGCCAACGGCTTTTGCTTTGGGCGGCGGCGGTGGCGGCGGGGGAACCTCGTTGCCAGGTCCGAGCTCGCTCGGCGCGTCCGCGAGCGGGATCGCTGCTCTAGGGGCCCCGGCCTTGAGCTGTGCGCTTTCTGGATTAGAACGGCGGATGACCGGCAACTGCACCGGCGGCTCCTCCAGCGCTCAGCGCCTCAATGCGACGTCGCTCGTGGCGGCTGGTCCCGCAAACGGCGGGCCTTCCTTGGCGGCGACGGCCGGGGCTCCCACGGATAGCGATCCAGGCGGCTCGGCGGTTGGCGGCCGTCCGCCGGCCAACCCGGCTCCGAGCCCCGTCCCCGGTGGAGCCTCTGGTGGCTCGGCGCCCGGCGGCTCGGGCCTTGCTCTCTCAGCTTTCCTCACGCTTGCAGCCCTCCTCCGCTTGGCGCCCTCGCGCGCGATGCGCCGGCTGCGACTTCTGTGTGAGCCGCGGCTCACTGCGTGCTTCGTTCTGATTCCAGAGCGCCCGGGCTAGCTCCTCCCGATCGCTTCAGTCCGGCGCTGGATCTCGTGATCCACGCCGTCGGGAATCAATTCGAGGCTTGTTTGGAAGGAGCTGTATGTGATGGGACGCGATCTAGCGGTATCCGCGGTAAGAACACCGAAGGAGGGCGGCACGGAAAAAGGCGGCGCGGACGGTGCGCACACCGCCTTCGAAAAAAACACGCGCGCGAAGGCCGCATCGAACGAGCGCCACCTGGCGCTAGCCGATGCGAAGATTCGGACGCACACGCTGGTCCTGACCGGCGAGTTGGACCGTCGTTCGGCTCACACGCTCGAAGCGGAGATAGAGCACCTGTGCGAAGAAGGGGTCACGGGCATCACCCTGGATCTCCGTGGACTCGCGTACGTCGACCGGATCGGGGTGGCGGTGATTGCGTTCCGCTGCAGTCATTGCAAAAGGCGCGGATACGAGTTTGCGCTGATCCCCGGCTCGCCCTCCATCCAGCGCGCCTTCGAGCAGGCGGGCGTCAGCGACTCGCTGCCGTTTCTAGAAAATGACGTCCCCGTAGGTGCGTTGGAGCGCACGGCTCACCTGTAGGCGCGGGCGGACACCACGAAGCTGCCGCTCGCGGCGCCGGTCCCGAGCCCGTCCGCCTACGTCAACGAGTGTAGGGGCCGCGGCTCGGCAAGTCCCGACACAGCGCGCGGGCCTCGGATATCTCTCGCTCGCCGGAGCAACCGGGCGGGGCCGCCAGCTCGTTCACGGCCGCACCCGGGCTCCCGCGACTACGCCCGTCTAGTTGGAGACGTTGACGCAGGCGATGTCGTACTGCGACACGGCATGTTCACTGGCGGCGTGTTCCTTCGAGGCCGTTCCTTCGTTCCCCGCGTACACTTCCCCCGCTCGTCCTTTGGGGTTGAAAACGGAGCCCCCGGCAAGGATGGATTTGCCGGGTGTCAAGAGTGCGTTCGACGTCTTGCCACATTCATTTCCAGCGGATGAGCCAGGCTGTCCCGCCGCGGCGGGGCCTGCCATTACAACGCTCAACCCCAGCGCCGCCACCCCGGCAACTCCGACGAACTGAGCTCTGCGCAACCGTTTCATCTCCGACCTCCTGCCTTCCTAGCTTGAGCGGCCCACAGGCGGGCCGCAACCACCGTTAAGACGCCGCAGCAAGTCGTTTCTTCCCCGCGTCCGGCGAACATCAAACATTCAGTGCGTGATCGGCGAACGGCCCGCGCCGGCCCCGGTCGGAGCGCCCGGGCGGGTATCTGGCCGCCGAGCCACTCGCCCGGTCGCTAGAGTCGCGGAGCTCATGCGCGTGACCCCCGAGATCGAGGCGCAGGAGCCCGAGCTGCTGCGCAGCGCGTTCATCCACGGGGTCAAGCGGATGGAGTGCACCTTCAGCCCGCGAGCCTGATCCGCCAGCTTCGACACGCTCAGAGCCACACACGGGCATGACAGCGAGCGAGATACTGGGTGCGATGTCCAGCGATCAGATCGTGCGCAAGCCGCTGCGGGCTCATGAGCGATCGAGCCGGACCCTCGATCAACGGCTTTCCCTGCGCTTCCCACGCCTTGCCGCTGCCAACGCCCGCGTGGTCGGCAAGCTGCCGCCCGGTTCGCGTCTGCGCCAGGCGGCGCTGCGTCGAGCAGCGCAGCTCAGCCTGCAGGCCTACAACCGCCGCGATCTGGACGCGGTTGTAATTGGCTGGCACCCCGAGTTTCAGTACCTTCCGGGCCGTGCCTGGGTCGACGCCGCGCTTGTGGAGCCGTGCTATCGCGGTCTGGCGGGCTACCGCAAGTACATCGCGAGCGTGGACGAGGTCTGGGGCGGAGAGAACTACCTCAAGCCGCTGGAGCTCATCGACCTCGGTGAGCGGATCGTGATCCTCGCGGACGGGTCGATGCGCGGTCAGGCCAGCGGCGTCCCGCTCGCGGAAGCGTTCGCGAGTGTCGCGACGCTGAAGGACGGCAGGCTGGTCCGCCAGCAGGAGTACTACGACCACGCCGAAGCCCTCGAAGCCGTGGGATTGTCGGCGTAGGCGCGGGGAGTTTCGGGCCAGTTGTTTCGCCAAACCGTCCTATGCGTGTAGCAACCTGGAACGTCAACTCGGTCAAGCAGCGGCTGGGGCGGTTGCTGCCCTGGCTCGACGAACGCCAGCCGGACGTCGTCTGCCTGCAGGAGACCAAGCTCGCCGACGACGCATTCGATCAGTTGCTCGGGGACGAGCTCACCGGACGTGGTTATGACTTTGCCCGACACGGCGAGGTGCAGTGGAATGGAGTCGCGATTCTCTCTCGGACGGGTTTGGATGACGTGAGTGTGGGACTCGCCGACGCGCCCGACGACTCGCGTCCGGAGGCACGTGCGGTGTCTGCAACCTGTGGGGGGATTCGGGTGCACTCCGTCTACGTGCCAAACGGCCGTGTGCCGGAGTCCGAGCATTACCGCTACAAGCTTGCTTGGCTCGCCGCGCTACGGGAGATGGTCGGCAGGGATCCGGAGGCCGCGATGGTTTGTGGCGACATGAACATTGCACCCGCCGACATCGACGTCTTCGATCCGCAGGCCTATGTCGGCCAGACCCATGTCACGCCAGCGGAGCGGGCGGCGCTGGCGGCGCTGCAGGAGCTGGGCCTGCGCGACGTCGTGCGCGATCGCTGGCCCGCGGAGCGTGTGTTCACCTACTGGGACTACCGCGCGGGAATGTTCCATCAGGACCTCGGGATGCGGATCGACCTGGTGCTCGCCACCGCCACCGTCGCCGCGAGGGTGCGGGCGGCATGGGTCGATCGACAGGCGCGCAAGGGCAGCCGGCCGAGCGATCACGCTCCGGTGATCGTCGATCTGGACGAGGCGCCCGACGGGGACATCGGGCCGGTCGTGCCGCCGCCCTCCGCGCCGGCGGCCAAGCGGCCCGCCGTCAAACTGCCCCAATCACCCTGACCGCGGCAAAACGCTGACCGCATTTCCCTTCCCGCCAACGAGCAGCCTCCTCACGGTCTGTCGCTAGCCCGCTGTCCTCCCGCGGCGCGTCCACCAGTAGGCGCCGCCGCCCAGGACGACGAGCGCGGCGATGATGATCCCGACGATCAGGCCGGAGTCGCTGGAGCCGCCTTTCGAGCTCGTGGTTGCGGCGGGACTCGCGGCGCTTCCGTTCAGCGTCAACTGAGTCGGCGATCCCGAGGCATCCACGTAGACGAGTCCCTTGGTCGTGTTCAGATGCTGGACGAACGGCGTGAGGTTGCCGTTGGTCAGGTTCACCGTGACAACCTGGTCGCCGACGCCGTCGTTGGAGGCCAGCACGGTGTTCTTGACGAAGGGGCCCGTGACCTTGTACAGCGCCGAGGCCGACACGGCTGGCAGGACGGACGTCGGGCCTTTGTCGACGACGTATAGCGTGCCGCCGCTGGAGGTCGCCCACAGAAGGTCGTCGAGTCCGAACGGGGTTTTCAGCACCGTGACCCCGGTGCCGTTGAAAATGTTGCTCGCAAACACGAGCTCCAGCGCGGTCTGGTCGGTGATCACGTAGCTGCCTCCGAAGCGCGGGCTGCTCTGCGGGACGATGGCGCCGGAATCGACGTCGCCGAGCGCGAGTTTGACGGTCCCGCTCCCGGTGTTGCCGTTGGCGGCGGTCGCGTTGTCGAGGAACGTTGGACTCAGCGTCGCCGTGCCCGTGCCGGTTGGGCTGCTCGGCGCGGTCAGGACGACCTTGAACACGGCAGTACCCGTCGCGGTACCGGCGTGGGAGGCCGTGATCAAGATGTGGCCGGCGGCGTCGACGCTCACCTGGTCGGTGCCGCCACCCGTGTGCAGTGCGACCGGCGTGGAGGCACCGCGCGGGTCCGGCGAGTAGGTGTAGTAGGTGATCTGCTGGCCGCTGGCGGCGGAGGGCGTGATCGTTGCGAGGTGCGTGCGCGTGTCCTCGTCGAGGCTGACGATGACGCGGTGGTTGAGCGGATCGGCGGCCATGCCGTCGATCTTGTCGGTGATGGACCAGGTGTTCACGACCGCGCCGGCCGGTGTGTACTCGATCAGGGTGCTGTTTCCGCCGCCGCCCACGCTGAGCGTCTTGTTCTGGCAGCCCATGAACAGGTGGCCTTCGAGGAATGCGAGGTCGTCGCAGTTAGAGGCGCTCGCCGGCGCGGGAGCGGCGATTTTCGTGATCGTGAATCCGCCCGGAACGGACGGTGCCGGAGCCGCGAACGCGGCTCCAGCAAAGATGAGTACGCCGATCACGACTCCGGCAACCGCTGCCGGCCACGCCCACCGATCGCGACCCGGGGCGTTTGACCTGTCGCACTCGCGCGTCACGGGCATCGCAGCTCCTTCGTTCTCGGCTGACTGCCCGTCAGCTGGACCCGGGCAGACGGGCCGACGCCGACCCGATCGCGCAAACCTATGAGCAGCCGGCTGCGCCTGTGTTATCAGCTTGTAAAGGAGTCTCTCGTCCGGCGGGCTCGTTGTCGCGACTGCTCACGACCCCGCCCCTGACCCTGTTCGAAGACTCCCTGCGCCGCGGTCCAGAGCGTGTACGGGTTCCCCAGATCGCCGTGCAGGACCATCATCTTGTCGACCGTCGAGATGCAGGGGGCTTGACATTGCAGCTCCTCTCGGGGCGAGTCGGAAGTGAGGCGAATCTCCCGTGCCCGCCCTTCGATTGAACGGATATCCGCGAGATCAGACTGCGGACAAGCGCCGAGCCGGCTTGCGGGCGACGCGCTTGCGCGGGGAGGCGAGCAGCAGCAGATCATTCATTCCCCGACTAATCCCGTCGGTCAGGACGTCGATGTCGGGCGCGCCGTCATAGTCACCGGTGACCCCGAAGTAGAGGCCGCCGTCGTAGGAGAAGATGGCGACCACAACGCGGATCGATCCCACGACGGGTACGAACGGGTATGACGCGAGCATGCGCCGGCCAAGGGTCTGCACCGGCTGCTGGGGACCGGGGACGTTGGTCGTCGCGGTGTGCATGTTCAAGCGGGGGGAGAGCGTGACCAGGCGGCTGCCGAGCGCGAGCAGCAGCGGCGGCGCGAACCCCGACAGCGACGTCAGGACGTCGCCGGCCACAGCCTGTTTGGACTCCTTGATGCCGTCCATCTCCGTGCGGATCCGATCCAGGCGCTCGAGCGGATCGGAGAGTCCGACGGGCAGGCCCGCGAAGACCGCGGAGACGCGGTTGTTGTAAACCCCCCTCTCTCCTCGCCGCCGGACCGAGACGGGAACCATCGTGCGCACCACCTGGTCTGGCGCAACGTCCTCCGAGCGTGATTCGAGCAGCTGGCGGAACCCGTTCGTGATCAGCGTCAGCACGACATCGTTGACCGTGCCACCGAGCGCGGATCGGATCGTCTTCACGTCGGCGAGACTCACGTTGGCCCAGCTCCATCGGCGATGCGGTCCGATCGGTCCCGTCAGCGAGGATGCCGCCACGGGGCGCATGCTGGGCCCGGCGGCGGCGGCCGCCCGAGCGAGCTCGGTGAATGAGCGCAGCGTGTCCCTGGGCGCGGCGAGCGCCCGCCGCACAGCATCGAGCTGCCCCGCGGGACTCGCAAGTCGCTCGATGGCCTCGACGAGGACCTTCAGCCCCGACGGCTCGGGTTTCGCCGACCACGGCTGCGCGGGAGCGGCGGCCGTCGTATCCGAGAACATCACCGACATCAAATCCGTTGCAGCGACGCCGTCCACCATGCAGTGATGGACCTTCGACAGCAGCGCCCAACGCCCGTCGCCCAGACCCTCCACGGCCCATAGCTCCCACAGCGGCTTGTTCCTGTCGAGCTGCTGCGAGAAGACGCGAGCGGCCATCTGACGCAGCTGCTGCTCGCTGCCCGGGGCGGGGATCGCGGTGTGCCTGAGGTGGTAGTCGAGGCTGAAATGCGGGTCGTCGATCCACGCCGGCGTTCCCGCGGCGAGGGGCACGAAGCGAACCTTCTGTCGATATCGCGGTACGAGATCGAGCTTGCCCGCGACCATCGCCCGAAGATCCTCGAACCGCGGCGGCGGACCCTCGAAGATGCTGACGCCGCCGATGTGCATCGGCGTGGTCGCGTTCTCCACATGCAGAAACGACGAGTCGATTGCGCTCATCCATTCCATCGGCGACAGACTACGCTCCGTTCGTCCACGCCACCGCCTCGAGGCCCGATCCCATCTGTAGGGTGCGCTCTCGGTGCTCGCCCTCACGGCACGGCTGCTCGCGAAGATCGCGCCTTCGGCGGCGGCGTTGCGCTCGCGAGCCGCCGGCTGGTTGCTGGCGCTGCTGGGCGCGATCGCGCTGACGAACCTCGCCGGCCTGGTCGCCTCGACGCGCAGCGCCGGAACCGGCCTTGGTCGCTCGAGCGTGGCTCGGAGAACCGGTCGGCGGGCGACCGTGCCCGTGCCTCTGTATCGCGTCGTGGGCTGCCGCAGCCGCGGTCAGGGCGCCTACGTGCACGGGCCGCTACGGCGCGAGGTTGCGATCGGGTTCGATGACGGGCCCGCGCCTGACACGGGCGCGTTCGTGACGATGCTCGAGCGCGCAAAGGCCAGGGCCACGTTCTTCATGATCGGCCGGCTCCTCGGCGCCCAGTACCGGGGGATGCTCCTGCGGGAGCTGCGAGACGGTGACGCGCTCGGCGACCACTCCTTCACCCATCCCTACCTGACCCAGTCGGGGCGCGTGCAGGCCGAGCTCGCGCGCACGATCGGTGCGATCCGCTCGGTGAGCGGCTACACGCCCTGCGTGTTCCGGCCGCCCTACGGAGCCTACGACCCTGCCGTCGTGCGGACGGCGCGCTCGCTCGGCCTCGCGACGGTGCTCTGGAACGTGGACCCGCGCGACTGGGCGCTCCCCGGCGTGAGAGCGATCGAGCATCAGGTTCTCGCCCAGGTGCGTCCGGGCTCGATCATCATCTCGCACGACGGAGGCGGTCCGCGCCGCGAGACGCTGGCCGCCTACCCATCGATCATCGCCTCGCTGCGGGCGCGCGGCTATCGCATCGTCACGATTCCCGAACTGCTCGGCTTCCGCCCGGTCTATGTCCCGTGTGTCCGTCTCTGCGCGGGCATCGGGCTGCCACGCCGACAGCTGCCCGGCGGCGCGATCATCGAAAAGGCCCGATAGGCCTACGCGCGCGCCGGTCGGAATGCCAGTCGGAGGACTTCCCCAGCAGCCGCAACGACTAGCATACGTCGCAAAAAGGGAGGCGAGATGGCTGTCAGCGCGAGCATGCCCAAGGCGGTCGCCAACGGCATCGACGAGCTCCGGGCACTGAAGGATCAAGTGGTGGGCCCGAGCGAGTGGCGGCAGGTGACCCAGGAGATGATCGACCAGTTCGCGGATCTCACGGGCGATGACCAATGGATCCACACCGACGTCGAGCGTGCCAGGCGCGAGAGTCCGTTTGGGACGACTGTCGCTCACGGCAACCTGACGCTCTCGCTGATCGACGGCCTGCGGAGAGACCTGAGCGAATGGGGCGGCTTCAAGCTCGGGATCAACTACGGGTGGAACAAGGTTCGGTTCCCCGCCCCCGTCCCCGCGGGCGCTCGCGTGCGCTGCTATCTGCAGATCGTCGAGGTCTCGGACCTGGGTGACGGATGGCACCAGATCGTCACCCGCTTCACCGTCGAGGTCGAGGGCAGCGAGAAGCCGGCCTGCGTCGCCGACAGCGTCGGCCGGGCGCTCGTCGACGGTTAGGCGAGAGCTGTATCCGGCGCTGCTACTCCAACACGATGGCGCGGATCGCGTGCTCGTCGGGGAGCTTCTCCACGATGCGCCAGAGGATCTGTCGCTCCGCATCCTGCTCCCGCTGAAGATCGTTGAGCAATAGCCGCACGGCCGTGTAGGTGATCTTCATCTCGGGAGCGCTCAACGGCAGGCTGAGCGCGTCGCCCTCGAACCCGGCGTCGACGCGGCCGAGGACGCCTCGAGCCAGCCGACGGATATCGGGCTGATGCGCCTCGTCCACGATCAGCAGTCGCAGCGCGCTCGCGGCGATCGGAAGCTCGTCCCGATCGAGAATCAGATGGAATGCAGGCTCGCTCTCGCTCGTGAGGTCATTCATGCCGCACCCCTTGATCTCCGCCTTTGCCGGTCATGCAGCGTAGCCGATGGTGGCGCGATTGATGCTTAGAAGCGGCGCTTCGTGGGTACATGATCCTCAGGTTGTTGTCGACGGGGCTAACACGACGGGACCTTCTGCGCGCAGGGGCTGCGGCGGGAGCATTGGCTGGCTTGGACGCGCTGGCCGCACCCGCACAGGTGCTCGAACGCGCGCTCGCCGCGCCCCCCGCCTGCGGTTCGCTGAACGAGATCGAGCATGTAGTGATCTTCATCAACGAGAACCGCTCGTTCGACAGCTACTACGGCACCTACCGCGGCGTTCAGGGATTCAGCGATCGCAAGGCCCTGACGCTCCCCGACGGGAGCGGAAAAACGATCTTCGCGCAACCGTTCCCGGGCGCGGCGGGCGTACCGTACGGCGGTCACCTGCTGCCGTTTCACTTCGACACGAAAAACGGCGGCGAGTGCGTGAACGACATCTCGCACGAGTGGGCCGCGATGCACCAGTGCTGGGACGGGGGTTCGCTCGACAAGTTCCTCTCGGTCCACCTCGAAGTCAACGGCACCCGCGACGGCCCGAACACGATGGGCTACTACACGCGCGAAGACCTCCCCTTCTTCCATGCGCTCGCGGACAACTTCACGCTCTGCGATCACTACTTCTGCTCGGTGCTCGGTCCCACCGACCCCAATCGGCTCTACTCGATGAGCGCCACGATCGATCCGGAAGGCAAGCACGGGGGACCGGTCCTGCAGACGCTCACGAGCACCCGCCTGCAGGAGTACGGCAAGTTGACCTGGCCGACCTACCCCGAGCAGCTGCAGGCCGCTGGCATCAGCTGGAAGGTCTACGCGACGCCCGACGGCAACTTCGGCGACAACGTGCTCCCCTACTTCAAGGCCTACCAGGAAAATCCACAGCTCGCCGCCAAGGCACTCGGTCCGGTCTTCCCGGCGGAATTCATCGCCGACTGCAAGGCCGGCGCGCTGCCGCAGGTCTCCTGGATCCTCGCGACGCTCGTCGAGAGCGAGCACCCGCCCGCACCGGTTACCTACGGCGAGGTGGCGCTCGCCGAAGTGCTGAACGGGCTCACCGCAAATCCGGACCTGTGGGCGAAGACGGCGCTGTTCGCTACCTATGACGAGAACGGCGGCTTCTTCGATCACGTGCCGCCCCCCGTCGCGCCCGCCGGGACGCCGGGCGAGTACCTCACGGTCGAACCGCTGCCGAGCATCGCCGGTGGGATCCGCGGCCCGGTCGGGCTGGGGTTCCGCGTGCCGATGCTCGTAATCTCACCGTTCTCGCGGGGAGGGCTTGTCTGCTCCAAGACCCTCGACCACACCTCGCTGTTGCGATTTCTGGAAAGGCGGTTCGGGCCGACGGTGCCGAACCTGAGTCGCTGGCGACGTTCCGTGACGGGCGACATGACACAGGCCTTCAACTTCGCGGCGCCCGCAGAACCGGCCGTACCGGCGCTCCCGGCGCCCTCTTTGGCGGACCCGCGCGTGCTGAGGAGCGACTGCCCGACTCAGAGCCCCGGGACCGGCAGCACGGAATTCCCGACGGTCGTCGGATATCCCCTGCCGCCGCCGCCGCAGACGATGCCCGGCCAGGAACCCGGATCGGCGCCGCACCCCAGCGGCTGCTAGGCCTCACGCGACCGAGTCCGAGTCGCGCGCGGCTCGACCGCGGCTTGACAGATCATTACCGCTTGCTCCGTAACGTCTACCGCGCTAGGATCGCGTGTGCCGTTTCGTCGAACAAAGGACCGAAGGCCGAACATTTCCAGCCGCGTCGCGGCGTCGGGATTTTGGTTCGGGCTGCAGGAGGGGTAGAGGGTGTCGATCATCAACGAGAGTGCCCACGTGAAGATCCTCGAGGATCCGTTCGGGTCCCGCGCGTTCGAAGTTCAGGACGTTGTCAGCGACGGGCGCCACAGGCTCGTCCTGACGGGCGAGCTCGATCTCGGTCCCGCCGCCGAACTCGAGGCCATGCTCCTGCGGCTGTGTGCGGACGGGACGAAGGAGATAACCCTCGACTTGAGCAAACTCACGTTCATGGGCTCGACCGGTCTAAGGACCGTGCTGCTTGCCAAAGAACTATGCGCGCAGCACGGGTGCGAATTCCTTCTGATCGCCGGTCCAAAGAACATCCAGCGCATGTTCGAGCTAACCGGTCTGATCGATGCGCTGCCCTTCCAGGCGCAGGACCCGAGCGTCGTCCCTCGCTGAGCGCCGAGCGAGGTCGCGCGGCCATTAGATTGACGGCGCCCCTGCCGTCGATCGAGGCCTCTCAGCTGGCGAGCAGCCTGCCGCCGTGACGCAGGGCGCTGATGTCATGCTTGGCGGCCGATGACCGAACGCGAGATCCGCTCGTGGTTGATGGACATGGACGGCGTGCTCGTCCGCGAGGAGCAGGCGATTACGGGCGCCGCGGAGTTCATCGCACGCCTGCGCGAGCGCGGAACTCCGTTCCTTGTGCTGACGAACAACTCGACCTACACACGGCGGGATCTCGCTGCCCGGCTGACGGCGAACGGCTTGGCCGTGCCCGCAGATGCTCTCTGGACCTCCGCTCTCGCGACTGCTCGCTTTCTCGAGGACCAGCGCCCCGAAGGCTCGGCGTTCGTGATCGGCGAGGCGGGGCTCACGACGGCGCTGCACGATGCGGGCTACACGCTCACGGAGCGCGCGCCCGATTACGTCGTGCTCGGCGAGACGCGCACCTACTCGTTCGAGCGCATCACCCGGGCGATCCGCCTGATCGCCGACGGAGCTCGCTTCATCGCCACGAACCCCGATCCCACCGGTCCCTCCAACGAGGGCCCGTTGCCGGCGACCGGCTCGGTGGCTGCGCTGATCAGCCGCGCGACCGGTGTCGACCCGTACTTCGTCGGCAAGCCAAACCCATTGATGATGCGTTCTGCGCTCAACGCCATCGATGCCCACTCGGAGACCGCCGCGATGATCGGCGATCGCATGGACACAGATGTGGTGTCCGGCTTGGAGGCGGGAATGGAGACGATCCTGGTGCTGAGCGGCGTCACGACGCGCGCGGAGGCCGAGCGCTTTCCCTATCGCGCCTCGCGCGTCGTCGACTCGGTCGCCGATCTTCTGGACGACCTCACGTAGCGGCTTCTGTTCCCATCGCTTGTGCGATCTCGGTGATCGCGGCATGCTCGACGTCGCTGACCGGACCCGAACCGCCGTGCTCCCGGTGCGCCGCGGCGGCGCGTTGAGCGAGATTGACGACGAAGCGCCTGTACTCGTCGAGCTCCTGCGGCTGGGCCTTTCCTTCGAGCAGCGCGACGGCGTCACGCAGGTGCTCCAGCAGGTGCGCCTTGAGCTCCTCGGGCGAGTGGTAACGGGTGTGGTCGATCTCAGGCTTGGCTGCGACGATCTCGTCGAGCAGCTCGCTGTGGCCGTGCTGCGCTCGCGCCTCTGCGTAGGACTTCGCCATCGAGACCGTCTCGCGCAGAGTGCCGCCACGCTGCGCGGTGATCACGATGATGCCGGCGCTCGGCGGTCCCTCGAGGACGAGGTCCCACTCCTGCGGGGTGAAATCGGCCTTGGTAGTCATCGAACGCTCCCGGTCGTGTTTGGGTCGTGCGGGCGAGTGTAGAGCCGAGAGCGTCCGCGAGAACGTCCAGGCGGAGCGCCCGCGTCGCCCGGCACGGGTCCGTCTGAGGCCTGAGCAGCGGCCGCAGGCCGATAATCTTTCCTCGCCCGAGCGCCCGACCCAGGGTCGGCGCGGGCCGCTGCGAGCGGAGGAGGGAGATCGATATGAGCGTTCACTACGAGAGCGACGGTCCGGTCGCGGTCCTAACCATCGATCGTCCCGAGGTAGCCAACGCGATCGACGCGCCCACCGCGCTCGAGCTCGCCGACGCCTTTCGTCGCTTCGAGGCCGATGCGTCGGCGGCGGTCGCCGTGCTCACCGGCGCCCACGGCACGTTCTGCGCCGGCGCCGATCTGAAGGCGATGAGATCGGGGGATGGGGACCGGGTGACGCGCCTGTCGCCCGACGGAGATGGGCCGGTGGGGCCGACTCGGATGCTGCTCTCAAAGCCGGTGATAGCCGCCGTGGAAGGACACGCCGTCGCCGGGGGCCTCGAGCTGGCGGCCTGGTGCGATCTGCGCGTGGCCTCCGTAGACGCCGTCTTCGGCGTCTACTGCAGGCGCTGGGGTATCCCGCTGATGGACGGTGGCACGATCCGCCTGCCTCGCCTGCTCGGGCACAGCCACGCCCTCGACCTGATCCTGACGGGCCGCGGGGTAGCGGGCGAGGAGGCCCTGCGCATGGGCCTCGCCAACCGGCTCGTGCCGGGCGGAGAGGCGCTCCGTGCAGCGGTCGAGCTCGCCCGCGAGATCGCCGCCAAACCGCAGGCGGCGATGCGCAGCGACCGTCTCTCCTCCTACGAGCAGTGGTCGCTGGGACTCGAGGACGCGCTCGCCGCTGAGTACCGCCACGGGATGGACACGCTGCAGACTGGAGAGATGGTCGGGGGGCTCGAAAGCTACGAGTCGGGCAGCTGGCGAGCGCAGCGTGGGTCCTAGCCGGCGGGTCAGCGGCGCAAGCGCTCCGCCGGCCATGGAAGAATCGCCTCATGAACCCGAGCGCAATGATCCGCGCGGCCATGGGCCGGCGTTCGGCCGTCGCTCGACTGGCGCTCGGTGCGTACGCGATGTGCCTCTCGGCAGCGATCATCCTCGCCCCTGCCTCGGCCCGGACACCCTCGACAAGGGCCGCGGTCCATTACGCCTGCAGTGCTCATGGCAGCGCGCACGTTCCCTGCCATTTCTCCACGCCCAGCGGCAACATCCGTTGCCTTTGGACGCCCAAACCCAACAACATTGCGTGCGAGCTCCTCGCGACCGGGCGGGCCTACCGGCTACGCCCTACCGGCGGGGCGAAGCGGGTCAAACTCAAACTCCTCCAGCGAGGTGAAACGCTGCCGACGAGCCAGCTGATCGTGTTCCCGGAAAGCCTCTCCTGCCGGGACACGAGAACGGCGATGACCTGTAACCAGGACTTCGGCCTCGGCGAGTTCAAGCTGGCGCCGAGCGGCTCGCACGGCTCCTAGACCTGGCGCGAAGCTCGTGCCAGAGGGTCATCGCGGGCCGCGACGATCCGGGCAAGCTCGGCGATGAGCGGCCCGCGAACCTGTGCCTTGACGGCCGCATACGCCGGCAAGGCTGCGAGCTCGAGTGCCCGCTCGCGCGCCCGGAGGAGGAGATCCTGCGGCTCGAGGAGGTCGTCGAGGACGCGCAGCGCCAGTGCCTCGTGGGGTTGCACGCTGCGCCCGGTGAGGCAGAGGTCGCGCAGGACCGGCGGATCGAGCTCTGCGCGCACCACCGCCAACGCGCCCGCGGGAAAGGGAAAGCCGGCGGCGACCTCATTCAGGGCGAGCCTGTACTCGCCGCGCGCGGCCAGGCGCAGGTCGCAGGCCAACGCGATCACCAGCCCGCCGCCGAAGGCGTGGCCGTTGACGGCCGCGACGACCGGCAGCTGAGCGGAGCAGATGGTCGCGACCATCGCGCTGATGGCGTGGATCGACTCGCTTCGCTGGTGCGCGTCGTACCTCGGCGCGACCTTCACGTCGATCCCCGCGCTGAAGCAGCTGCCGCCTCCGGTGAGGACGATCGCCGCTGCGCCGGAGTCGATGGCGGCGCTGACGCCGTTGTCGATCGCCTGGACGAGCTCGAGGTCCAGCGCGTTCACGGGCGGGCGTGCGAGGCGCAGCAGCGCCACTCCGTCGGCCCCTCGTTCGACGTCGATCGTGATCAGCGAACTCTAAGCGACCGGGCCCCCGCGCCCTATTTGTGCGTCGCGTCGAAGATGTCCGCTCCGAAGACGGTCGGCACGGACGCCGCGTAGGCGAGCCGGCCGAGCCCGAAGATGGACTCCCAGCTCGCCAGCGAGGAGTAGTGGTTGTAGGAGGTCTTGGTCACGGTCCCGCCCTTGATGAAGGGCGAGAGCAGCAGCGCGCCGACCCTGCCGCCCCCCGGGCCTGTTATTCCGGGCAGGGGCGACCCCGGCCCTGGCATCTCTTCGCAGCACGCTTCCGTTTCGGAGTTCGACGCCTCGTCGAAGACGACCTCGAGCAGCCCGCCTTCGCGGTAGGCCTGGGAGCTCGTGATCTTCGGCACCCACGTTTCGAGGAAGCTGTCGATGTCCGCGAGCGCGGAGGCCCCGCTCGCCTGGTTGGTGCACGGGAAGTCGTGGCCATCGTTGCAAAGGTTCGGTGTGATGTACGAGAACCTCGGGGTCCTGGAGGCGGCCGTCAGGTCGGTCGCGAGGCCCGTCTCGCCGCGCAGCGCCGCAGCCGGCATCGCCCCGGTGGGCGAGCCCAGCGCGACGACGTGGTTGTCGCAGAAGGCCTGTTCGTCGATCACGGAGTGGAAATAGACGAACGGGTCGTGGCGCGTCGCGTAGCCGTCGCCGGCCACCGCTTTCTGCGTTTCATCGGTCGAGCCGACAGCCGGGTGCCCGCAGGCCGCAGCCTCCCGATTGGGGTCGTTGCCCATGTCCTCCTCGTAGGCCTTCCACGTGAGCTTGAGCGCGCTCAGCTGCGTGCCGATGCTCGCCACCTCCGCCGGGTACACGCAGCCGGTGCCGCTCTCAACGCCGTTTGAGAGCATGAGCGCCCCGGTGAAGTTGTCGAACTGAGGGCAGTCGGCCTGGTTCTGCGCGTTCGGCGGCTGACCGGAGATGAGCGAGATGTAATTGTCGTTGCTCGCATGGCCGGTCGCGTAATAGTTTTCGAGCAGTGCGCCCTGCGCCGGGAGTGTCCGCGCGAGATAGGGGTCGGCGCTCGGGTTGCCGAAGGTGGCGGCGTAGCCCTGATTCTCGAGCATGATCACGAACACGTGGCGGATCTTCGGCGGTGTGAACGACGCCTGGGCCGTCACCGCTCCCACGCTGAGCGCGAGCGCGATCGTCGCCGCCGCGAACAGGAGCATCCGCCTGCCGGCTCGGAGCGGCCGCGGCCGCGGCCGGGACATCGACAGATGAAGCATTGCTCTCGCTCGTTTCCCGCGCTAGGGCCGCCGCATGTGAAAATCCTGTGAAGCGCTACCCGCAGCTCGATCTCGATCGTCCCGCACCCGCAGGGCCGCGTGGCATGATGCGGCGCGATAGGCTCGGGGCACGCGAGCGACAGGAGCACGGGGTGATCGTTGACGCCGCCTGGGTGGCGGCTCATCTGGCGGATCCGGAGGTCGAGGTAGTCGAGCTCGACGTGAGTCGCGCCTCCTACGACGCGGGTCACATCCCCGGCGCTGTCCTGTGGAACGCCTACGGCGACCTTCGGGACTCCAGCTACACGCCGATCGGACGCGCCGAGCTCGAACGCCTGCTGTCGCGGTCGGGGATAAGCCCCGATACGACGCTGGTGTTCTACGGCTACGGCGCCGTGTTAGGGCTTTGGCTGATGAAGGCGCACGGCCACGCCGACGTGCGGATGCTCTCGGGGGCCCGAGCGCAATGGACCGAGGCCGGGGGCGAATGGAGCACGGACGTGCCCGAGCCGCTCGAGAGCTCATACCCGCTTGCGGAAGCGAAAGCGGACACGCTTGCCTCGCGCTCCGCCGCCGAGGCGGCGATCGGCGATCCGCGGCGGGTGCTGCTCGACGTGCGGGCCGAGTCGGAGTACGACGGCGAGCGATTCTGGCCTTCAGGCGCGACGGAGGACGTCGGGCGAGCGGGACACATCCCGGGCGCGGTCAACCTGCCGATCGACTTGATGTGCAACGAGGACGAGACGCTCAAGCCCGCTGGGGAGCTGCGACGCCTGCTCGGCGGTGCCGGGATCACGAGCGACATGCAGGTCATCACCTACTGCACGATCGGCAACCGCGCGAGTCGGGCCTGGTTCGCGCTCAAGTACCTCCTCGACCATGCCGACGTGAGCGTCTACTACGGATCATGGGTTGAATGGGGAAAGGCGCTGGACACGCCGATCGAACCGTGAGCGCCGTGCTGGATCCGGCCGCCACCGGCCAGAGCAACGGCGCATGGCGCCGGCCGCGGGCCATCGCGGTGGTGGGCGGCGGCTTCGGCGGCGTCGGTGCAGCCGTGATGCTGCGTCGTGCCGGCTACGAGGATGTGACCGTCTTCGAGCGGGGCGAGCGTGTCGGTGGCGTCTGGAACAACAACACCTATCCGGGCGCCGCCTGCGACGTGCCGTCACATCTGTATGAGTTCTCCTTTGACCCAAACCCGCGGTGGTCGCGGCGCTACGCCCCACAGGCCGAGATCCAGGCGTATCTCGAGGACGTCGCGCGGCGCCACGGCGTGCTCGATCGGATCCGCACGGGCACGGAGGTGACCCGCGCGAGCTGGGACGAGCGGCGCGGGAAGTGGCTCCTGGCGACGACGGCGGGCCAGCACGAGGCCGACGTCCTGCTGACCGCCTGCGGACAGCTGTCGGTCCCGAAGCTTCCGCCCATCCCGGGACTCGAGAGCTTCGACGGGCCGGCGTTTCACACCGCGCAGTGGCGCCACGACGTCGAGCTTGCGCACAAGCGGATCGCCGTCATCGGCACCGGCTGCAGCGCGATCCAGGCAGTTCCCGCGATCCAGCCGATCGTGCGCCAGCTCGACATCTATCAGCGCTCACCCGGCTGGACGATTCCAAAGATGGACTTCGCCTACAACGAGCGCACCCAGAGGCTGTTCGAGCGCTTCCCGCTCCTGCAGCGGCTGGACCGGATGGCGACCTTCGGCTTCATGGAGCTCGGCGCGCTCGGAATGACCAGCCGTCCCGGAATCCTTCGCGCGTTCCGCGCCGTCGGCCGCGCTCAGATCAACAGGGCGATCACGGATCCCGACCTGCGGGCCAAGGTGACGCCGACCGATGAGATCGGCTGCAAGCGGATCATGCTCACGGACGAGTGGTATCCGACGCTGACCAAGCCCAACGTCGAGCTCATCACGGATCCGCTCGCCGAGGTCACGGCCGGCGGTCTGCGTCTCGAGAACGGAAGCGAGCGTCCGGCCGATGTGCTCGTGCTTGCGACGGGCTTCAAGACGCACGGCTTCGTCGCGCCGATGGAGATCGTAGGCGCGGGTGGGCGCACGCTGGCGCAGGAGTGGGCGGAGGTGCCGCGCGCCTACCTGGGCGTGAGCGTGCCCGGCTTCCCGAACATGTTCCTGCTCTACGGGCCCAACACGAACGGCGGCACGGGGTCGGTCATCTACACGATCGAGGCGGGCATGACCCATGTCATAGCCGCGCTGCGCGAGCTCGAGCGGGCGAACGCGCAGACGATCGAGGTCCGCCGCCGGACTGCCGAGGAATTCAACCGCGAGCTGCGTGTCGCGCTGGCGACGAGCGTGTGGCACACCGGCTGCACGAGCTGGTACGTCGACGAGCACGGAAACGACCCCAGCCAATGGCCATGGCTGTGGAGCAGATACCGCCGCCGCACGGCTCAGATCACGCCGGGCGCCTACGAGCTGACGCCGGCGGCCTCCGCGCCCGCGGTCGCGAGCTAAGGCCCGCGCCTCACCCCTCGAGGAGGCTCACTCGGTGAGGCAGGTGTCCTCGTCGGAGTAGGCCGGCGAGCAGGCGCACACGATCCGAAGGGGCTCGATGCCGACATTGAAGATCTTGTGGCGCACGCCCGGTGGGATGAGCGCACAGTCGCCCTCGGTGAGGATCCGCTGCTCGCCCTCGATGACGAGGCGGCCCGACCCCGAGCGCACGAGGTAGAGCTCCTCGGTGAGGCGGTGGTAGTGCTCGGTCGTGGCACCACCCACCGGGACGGTCGCCTCGGCGAGGCTCTGGTTCTTCGCCGGCGCCGACACGGGGCCCGCCCACTCGCGAATCTCCGAGCCGTCGAGCGTTACGAACGGCTCCATTTGCTCATAGGACCGGACGTGCATCTAGTACAAGCCTAGTCGTCGCTCGAGCGGCGGGCCACGGCGCTCCCGAAGACTCCGGACACTGACCGCTCACGTTTGGCACGGCGGAGCTTGGGCGAGTATCGTTGGCGGCTCGAGGCAAGTCGGAGAGGGGAGCGTGAACATGTTCGACTACGTGATCGTGGGCGCAGGATCAGCGGGCTGCGTGCTCGCCAGCCGCCTCAGCGAAGACCCGGATGTCAGGGTCCTGCTGCTCGAGGCCGGACCTCCCGACACGAAGGAAAACGTGCACGTCCCGCTCGGCTATCTGCAGCTCGCGACCACCGACGTGGACTGGGACTACCACTCCGCGCCCGAGCCCGAATGCAACGGCCGGCGGATCCAGCTCCCGCGCGGCAAGGTCCTGGGGGGCTCGTCGTCAGTCAATGCGATGGTCTACATCCGCGGCAACCGCCGCGACTACGACGACTGGGGCGTTCCCGGCTGGTCGGCAGCGGACCTGCTCCCGTACTTCCTGAAGGCGGAGGACAACGAACGCGGAGCCTCGCGGTGGCACGCCGCGGGCGGTCCCTTGCCGGTGAGCGAAGGGCGCTCGGGGAATGCCATGTCGCGAGCCTTCGTCGAGGCGGGAATCGAAGCAGGCCTCACGCGCAGCGACGACTTCAACGGCGATGAGCAGGACGGCGTCGGGCTTTACCAGGTGACCCAGCGCGACGGCATGCGCGCGAGCGCGAGCGTCGCCTATCTGCACCCTGCGATGGAGCGGGAGAACCTCACCGTGATGCCCTACATGCTCGCCGAACGGGTGCTGTTCGACGGGACGCGGGCGGTCGGCGTGCAGGCGAGCCAGCTCGGCCAGCCCCAGGAGTTCAGGGCCGAGCGAGAGGTGATCCTGTGTGGCGGCGCCTACAACTCACCCCAGCTGTTGATGCTCTCGGGCGTCGGCCCTGCCGAACACCTGACAATGCGTGAAATCGAGGTGCTGCTCGACCAGCCCACGGTCGGAGAGAACCTCTCAGAGCACCCCGGGACGCAGCTCGTGTGGACGACGCCCGAGGAGGAGAGCCTGCTGCTCGCGCTCGAGCCCGCGGCGCTCGAGGAGTACGAAGCGACGCGCACCGGGTGCTTCGCGTCCAACCTCGCCGAGGCCGGTGGCTTCGCCCGGGTTGGATCGGACGCCCCGGCGCCGGACACCCAGTTCCATTTCGCACCCGTGCAGATCGTCGATGAGGGCATGAGCGACCCCGAGGCCCACGGCGTCTGGGTTTCGGCGTGCCTGCTCACGCCGCACAGCCGCGGCTCGGTGCGGCTGGCCTCGAGCGACCCCACGGCCAAGCCGATCGTCCGCAACGAGTTCTACTCGGCCGGCGACGACATGCAGCGCATGATCGCGGGCCTGCGCCTCACGCTCGACATCTGCGAGCAGGCGGCCTTGGCGCCATACTGCGTCGAGCCGTTCAACACGCCCGACGGCGACTCGGATGACGCGCTCCGAGCACACGTCGCGCGCACGACGTTCGCGGTCTACCACCCGGTCGGCACGTGCCGCATGGGCGAGGACTCGAACGCCGTGCTCGACCCACAGCTGCGGGTGAACGGCCTCGAGAGCCTGCGCGTCGTAGACGCCTCGGTGATGCCCGTCGTCCCGCGCGGGAACACGAACGCGCCGACGATCGCGATAGCGGAGCGTGCGGCCGATCTGATCCGCCACGGGCGCGCGCTCGCCGAGCCCTTCGTCAGCGCCGGCGAGGGGGCGGCTCGCCAGCCCGCTGTTGCGTAGCGGCGCCCGCTCGACGGCGCCATTCCCCGGTGGGCTAGGGTGCGGCGAGGATGGCTGGCGCGTTCGTCACCGGCGGCTCGGGCTTCATCGGCCAGCGGCTGATCGATCGCCTGCACACGGAAGGCCACCACGTCCGGGCGCTTGCACGCTCGCCCTCGGCGGCGGAGCGCGTTCGAGCTCGCGGAGCCGAACCCGTCGACGGCGACCTGGCGGACCTCGCCGCGATGCGCTCCGGCGCGCAGGACTGCGAGCTCGCGTTTCACGCCGCCGCGACGCTGGGGGACTGGGGAACGCCGGAGGAGTTCGAGCGCGGCAACGTCGAGGGAACCAACAACGCCCTGCGGGCATGCTCGCAGGCGGGCGTGCGGCGTTTCGTGCACGTCGGCACCGAGGCGGCGCTGCTCGCCGGGCAGCCGCTCGTCAACGTCGATGAGACCGCTCCGCTGAGGCCGGACTCGCCGGCGCTCTACAGCGCCACCAAGGCACGCGCCGAGCAGGCGGTCCTGGCCGCCAATCGCGACGGCTTCGAGACAGTCGTCGTGCGCCCGCGCTTCGTGTGGGGCGTGGGCGACACGACGCTGCTGCCGGTGCTGGTCGACATGGTCCGCAGCGGGCGCTTCGCATGGATCGGCGGCGGTCTGCACCGCACCTCGATCACCCACGTCGAGAACACCGTCGAGGGACTCGTTCTCGGAGCCACGCGCGGTCGGCCCGGTAACGCCTACTTCGTCACGGACGGTGAGCCCGTCGTGTTTCGCGAGTTCGTGACCGAACTGCTCGCCACGCAGGGCGTCACCGCTCCAAGCCGAAGCGTCCCGGCGTGGGTCGCATCGGCACTCGCGACGGCCGGTGAGGCGGCTTGGCGGAAATTGCCGCTTCCCGGGCGACCGCCGCTGACGCGCTTCGCGTACTGGGTCTCGAGTCAAGAGTGCACGATCCGGATCGACAAGGCGCGCCAGCAGCTCGGCTACGCACCCGTCAGGAGCCGCGCCGACGGGCTCGCCGAGCTGCGCGCCGCATAGACGGCGGCGCGAGGAGGGTGGCGAAGCCTGCCCCGGGTGGCCGACGCGGTCTGCGCATCTACCCTTGTTGCTGATCCCAAAGGAGGGTCGAGATGTTCAAGACGCTGCTCGCTGCTCGTACTGCCCCGGGGCGCGGCCGCCGATGGTGAGCCACGCTAGCGCTAGCGGGCTTCAGGCCGAGAACCCTGGGAGCGGTAGTGCTCGCGCCAGATCAGCTTGTAGATCGGGATCCAGCGAGGCAGTCGGTTGACGATCGGGATGAAGGGGATGCAGATGAACGCGAGGCTCAGGACGCCCATGATGAGCAGCACCTGGATGTCGGCGTTTGGGGATGACTTCATCGGTTCGACCTGGTACCAGAGCGAATAGAGCCACAGCCAGGGCTGGCCCGGGTAGCTGCCCGTCTCGTTCATCAAGCCCCACTGCTTGCCGAGCAGGTGCTGTTCTTCGGCACGTTCGGCGAGCAGCCCGCCGTCGGACATGAGCAGTAGCGGCTTTGTGTAGTCCGTCTGGAAGAACTGGTTGCCGGTCAGCAGGCTGCCGTCCAGGCCGCCGCCCTGGGCGAGCGCGAGGAGGCTGGTCATCATCGTCGTGACCGGACCGGCCCCGTTGGCCCGAACGGTCACTGTTCCCAGGCTCGGGCTGACCGACACGGTGCTCGGGGGGGTCTTCTTTTCTTCCACCGCCGTTGCATAATCTTCGAGCGGCTTGGCGTAGGCTTCGGACCATTCCTTTTTCTGCTTTTCGGGCGCGGCCTTGTATTCGGCAACCGCCCTGCGCAGCGCTTCGTCGTTGGGCACCGTTTCCAGCGGCTTGATCACGTAGTCGTTGGCCGTGTTGATCGGATGGCTGACGCCGAGCCACCGCTGCGGGTGCAGGAACAGGAAATGCTGCACGCTGTGAGAGTTGTGGTTGTAGGGGGGACCGTATTCGGCGGTAGGGCTCGTTTCGTCGAGCTCTTTCGCCGCCGCCGTGGCGAAGTCGGCCGGCAGCTGGTGTGACCACTGGCCGAGCGTGCTCGGCTTGTCGTCGGGCGAGGAGAGCAGGACGGTGAGCAGCACCGCGAGCAGCGTGATCACGCCGACTGCGATGCACAGCTCTTTGATCAGGTCGTAGGGCGCGTAGCGTCCTTTCCAGGGTTGCGTGTCGTCCTTCGGTCCCAGAAGGCTCACGACGTCGCTCCGGTCGACGACCGGGGAGGGCCGTCGGTTTCGGGAGCCGCCCTCGCGGCGACCGGTAGTTTCTGCTCGAGCTCGAACGGCGGCACTACGCCGTTACGGCGCACGAGCAGGACATGCGCAGCCACGAGCAGCACGACCGCCACGGGCAGGAGCAGCACGTGGTAGCTGTACATCTGGCCGAAGTTGGTCAGGTTGAAGAATGCCCCCACGCCGACGGAGTTCATGGCGTCCTTCGCCTGAGTGGCGATCCACTGCGCGTCGAAGTTCTGCTGGGATACGTAGCCGGTCAGCGCTGCGGGTATGGCGATGAGGAAGGTCACGGCACCCGTGACCCACACGCGACCACGGCCTCCGCGCCAGGCGGCCATCCAGTACTTGCCCCATAGGTGCACGACCATCGCGAAGAAGAACAGCTCCACGCTCCACATATGGATGCTGTTGAAGAAGTGACCGACCCCGGTGTAGTGCCACCATGCGGGCCCCTTCAGGGCAAGAATCGAGCCGGATCCAATGATCACGATCAGAGAAGCGATGCTCGCCACCCCGAACACGTAGATCCAAGACGCCACGTAGGTCGGCTGGCCGTCGGGCAGCAGCCTGTCGGGCGGCAGCGCGTCGACGCCTTTTTCGCGGACTTTGACGGTCCAAGATTTGGACGGCGCGGTCGCGGGCGGAGGGCCGACGCCGCTCATGAGGCGTCCCCGTCGCGGCGTGCTGCGCGTCGTCTCGCTGCTCCGGGGAACGGCACCAGGATCGCCAGTAAGAAGACCACCAACATCAGGCCGATGACCACAACGTTGGCCACAGACAGGTGAATGAAATGCCAGTCAACCGTGTGCGCGGGATGATTCAGGTTGAAAACCGCGCCCATCACGCCTGCCGGACTCAAGATCCACCTCTTCTGATTTGCCTATGCGACACGTGTCAGCAAGCTAAGACCACTGTGCTCGCGTCCATCCGTAGCTTTCGGCGCGGGGTGTGCGAAACCTGCTGCACCCCGCTCAAACAGGTCTGTCTCGTTGACTACACAAACCTGTCTAACTACCTCGAGGCGGCGCGGCGCGCGTGTGTGTTCGCGCAGCTGCTGCTCCCGAGCTCACGCTGACCGCGGACCAAAGCCCCGGGTGAACTTAGGCGGACTTCAGGTCAGTCTTCGCATCTTCTTACAGGCCCGCCGGAGAATCGACGTAAGCAGATGCCCGCGCGCCCCAGAGCACCACGGCTCATCTATGCACTGGCGGTCCTCTGCGCCGGTGCGATCGCCGCCGCGATCCTCGTGGTCGGGCCCGCATCCGGCAACCAGGCGGGGCAGAGCCGCACGGCCACCGCCTCGCGGGGCGTCGTCCAATCGACGGTCTCCGGCAGCGGCAACATTCAGGCAGCCAGTCAGCTGAATCTCGGCTTCAGGACAGGCGGCACGGTCACGCATATCTACGTGACCCAGGGGCAGCACGTCACGCAAGGCCAGCTGCTGGCCACGCTCGACCCGCAGAGCGCCGAGGTGACACTTGAACAGGCGAAGGCAAGCGTTCAGTCCGCCGAAGCCAACCTCGCCAAAGCGGAAGAAACCGACGGCGAAAGCTCGCCCGGGCAGAGCTCGAGCGGATCCGGCGCGCAGCCGGCCAAAGCAAGCCAAACGGCAAGTCGCTCCTCCGCCTCCTCGACCGGTGCCACCGGCTCGGCAACCAACTCCACCCTCAGCACGGCGACCCGCGAAGCGAACCTCGCATCGGCACGAGCGTCCGTCAAGAGCGCCAGGCTCACGGTGCAGAGCGACGAACAGGCCGTCGAAAACACGAAGCTCCTTGCGCCCGAGAGCGGCACGATCGTCTCGCTGCCCGGTCAGGTGGGAGAAACGGTTGCGGGAGGCGGGACGACAAGGGCGACGAGCGCCAGCGCCGCTAGCTCTTCCGGCGAATCGGGCTCAGGCTCGGCTGCGGGCGGGTCCTCCTCGAGCGCTCGCTCGAGCGGCTCAGGCTCCTCCGGCTCGGCGTCGTCCAGCTCATCGTTCGCGGTCCTGAGCGACCTCAGCTCGATGCGGCTCGTGGTGCCGCTGAGCGAGTCCGAAGTCGGCAACGTGAGGGCTGGTCAGACCGCGACCGTGACGATCGAAGCGCTGGGCGCTCGCAAAGTCGCCGCACACGTCAGCGAAGTCGCGATCTTGTCGACCAGCAACAGCGGTGTCGTGAGCTACGACGTCACCTTTCAGCTCGACCAGATGGAAGCCGGGTTGAGACCGGGCATGAGCGCCACGGCCGAAGTCGTCGTCAAGCAGGCCGAAGGGGTGAATGTCCCGACCAGCGCGATCTCCGGTGGACGCGTGACCGTCGTGCGGAGCGCCAAGCACGTGCGCCAGCCGGTGGTGACGGGACTGGCCGGCAACAGCGCGACGATCATCCTCAGCGGCCTGAACGCCGGTGAAGTGGTAGTTCTGCCCAGTGCGACGAGCACGGCCGGCGCCGCAGGCAGCCGCCTCGGCAGCGGCCGCGGCCTCGGTGGTGGGGGCTTGGGCGGCGCCGGACTGGGCGGTGGCGCCGGCTTCCCGACCGGTGCGTTCCTCAGAGGCGGCGGCTGATGAAGCGCCCGCCGGCATCGCGCGCGGAGGTCCGCCCGCGCGTCGCGCGTGGCCGACCGCTCGTGTCGCGCCCGCTGCCGGACGGCGGCGTCGCGCTCGGCGACGCCGCTCGATCACGCCATCCGGTCATACGGGTGCACGAGGTGACGAAGGTCTACGAGCTGGGGCGGATTCGCGTGCGTGCGTTGCGCGAGGTGTCGGTGCGCATCGACGCCGGTGACTTCGTGGCGATCATGGGCAGCTCCGGCAGCGGCAAGAGCACGCTGATGAACATCCTCGGCTGCCTGGACATCCCGAGCAGCGGTCGCTACCTGATCGACGGCGTGGACGTCGCCGACATGGATGAGGACGATCTTGCGGATCTGCGCAACCGCAAGATCGGGTTCGTCTTTCAGAGCTTCAACCTCGTGCCGCGCACGAGCGCGCTCGTCAACGTGGAGCTGCCGCTGGCCTATGCGGGGCTGAAGGGCACCGAGCGACGGCGCCGGGCGGAGGTCGCCCTGCGCTCGGTGGGGATGGCCAACCGGCTCCATCACGTGCCGGCCGAGCTGTCGGGGGGCCAACAGCAGCGGGCGGCGGTCGCGCGTGCGATCGTGACCAACCCGTCGCTGATCCTCGCCGACGAGCCGACCGGAAACCTCGACTCCCATTCCACCGAAGACGTCCTGCGGATCTTCGCCCAGCTGAACGCAGAGGGACGAACCGTGGTCCTGATCACTCACGAGCCCGACGTGGCAGAGCAGGCCAAGCGGGTGATCCGTCTGAGCGACGGCGAGATCGTCGAGGACCGGCGCCTGATCGGAGTGCTCGACGCGCCACCGGTCCTCCGCAGCCAGAAGTCGGCCCATCATTCCCGTCAGGCCCTGGCCCAGGCAAAGCCGTGATCGGTCCTGAGACTCTGCGGATTGCCTGGAGCGGCATCGCGGCGAACAGGCTGCGATCCGGCCTGACGATCCTGGGCATGACGATCGGCGTCGCCTCGGTGATCGTCTTGATCGCCGTCGGCAACGGCTCTTCCCACGCCGTTCAGTCGCGCATCCAGAGCCTCGGGACCAACGTGCTGCTGGTGATGTCAGGCGGGGGCCGTGGCGGCGCCCGTGTGTCGGGCTCGAGCACCGTGGCGCTAACCAAGCAGGACGCCAGCGCGCTCGAAGAACCGGGGGAGGCCCCCGCTGTCAAAACGGCCTCGCCCGTGGTGAACGCCACGCGGGTGAAACTCGTCTACAACGGCACGAGCTATGAACCGTCTTCGTTCATAGGCTCCACCCCCTCCTACCTGACCGCTCACAACTATGCCCTCCAGGAAGGCGCCCCGTTCACAGCCGCCGACGTGAGCCAGCACAAGCGTGTGGCCGTGATCGGTCAGACCGTCGTGCAGGAACTCTTCGCCGGGCAGAACGCCGTCGGTCAGAGCATCAAAGTCAACGGAAGCGATTTCGAAGTGGTCGGGGTCCTCGCGTCGAAGGGATCGAACGGCGCCACGAACGAGGACGACGTCGTGATGGCCCCAATCTCAACGGTCGAGGGTTCGCTGACCGGCTACGGAACGATCGACTCGATCACGGTCGAGGCCAGCGCCCAGTCGACGCTCAACGCCGCCGAAGCGGAGGTCACATCGATCATCGAGGAACGCCACAAAATCACGAACACCGCCGAACCGGGCTTCCGCGTGCTCAACCAGGGCTCGCTCCTGTCGACCTCCAGCTCCACCAGCAGCGTCTTCACGACCCTGCTCGGCGAGGTCGCCGCGATCTCGCTGCTGGTGGGCGGGATCGGTGTCATGAACATCATGCTCGTCAGCGTCACCGAGCGCACCCGCGAGATCGGCATCCGCAAGGCGATCGGCGCCAGACGCAGCGACATTCTCACCCAATTCCTGACCGAGGCGGTACTCGTGTCGCTGTTCGGCGGTCTCACCGGCGTGCTGGTGGGCGTCGTCGGCAGCCAGTTCACGATCGCCGGGGTCCACCCCGAAATCGCGACGTACTCGATCCCGCTCGCCTTCGGCGCAGCAGCCCTGTCGGGTCTGTTCTTCGGCACCTACCCAGCCGCGCGCGCCGCCGCCCTCAGGCCGATCGAGGCGCTGCGCTTTGAGTGAGCCACCTTCCCCCCAACAGGAGTCAGTCATGTCACACGAAGAATTAACCGTCCACGATGCTCCCGCTCCAGACGTCGCCGCCCGTCCCGCGCCGGACACGGCCGCCCCGGTAGGAGAGACGCCGTCGTACGAGCCCATCGCGCAGGAGGACGAGTGGCTCGATGAGCCCGTCGAACTCCCCGGGCGCCCGCGCCGCCGTCTGCTCAGCCCGGCTCCCCTCGCGCTGCTGGCGGTGCTGCTGAGCGCCTGCGGTTTCATCGGCGGCGTGCTCGTCGAGAAGGGCCAGAGCGCATCGGGCTCCACCGGCGCCGGCGCCTCGGGTCTCTCCTCACGCCTCGTCGCGCTGCGCGCCCGCGGGGCGGGTGGAGGCGCCGGCGGCGTCAACGGTGGCGGCGGGTCGGTCGCGGGACGAGGCGGCTCGCGACCGGTAGCCGGCCAGGTTGCGTATGTCAACGGAAGCACGCTGTACGTGACCAACGCCGAAGGCAACACGATCAAGGTCACGACCTCCGTGGCTACGAGCGTGAGCAAGATGGTGAAAGCGAGCGTCCACGGTATTCACCCGGGTGAAACGGTGACGGTCACGGGCGCCGCCGCCGCCAGCGGTGCGATCAGCGCCGAATCGATCAGCGTGGGCTCGGCCGGGGGCGCCTTCGCGGCCCTGTTGGGCGGCTCGGGCCCAGGAAGTCGCTCTGGCTCGCCGACGGGCGGCGGCGCACGCGGCGACGCGGGCGAACAGGCGCTGTTCGGCAAGGGCGGCTAGCGATGGACCAGGCGAGGGGACGTGTGGGGGTTCGACAATCAGATCAACCGCAAAGGAAGTCAATGCCTCACACCTACACCAATCGAAGCAAGCTCGCGGCAGTGGTACTCGTGCTCGTCCTCGCCAGCCTCGTGCTGGTCGCGTGCGGCGGTTCCTCTAACACCGCCTCGTCAAGCAACGCCGCGAGCGCTGCGACGTCCACCACGTCGGGCGGCGCCGGCGTTCGCGGCGGACGCTTCTCGGCGCTTCGTGAATGTCTGAAGAATCAGGGCATCACGCTGCCGCGCCGCTCACCGGGCTCTTCCGGCACCCCGGGCGCCGGCGGCCTCCTCGGCTCGGGGTCCGGCCAGGGCCGGACGCTGCCGAACGGGGTCAGTCGAGCCCAGTTCGACGCCGCCACGAAGAAGTGCGGGGGTGGGAACTTCGCCCCCGGCCGGCGAGCGCTCAACAGCCCCGCGCGCGCGAACGCGCTTTCGGCCTTCGCAGGCTGCATGCGGGCCAACGGCGTCAACCTGCCGGCACCGAATACATCCGGAAAAGGGCCGGTCTTCAACACGAGCGGGCTGAACGTGAGCAGCTCTCAGCTCAATGCCGCGCGGGCGAAGTGCGCAAGCGCCCTGCAGGGAGCCTTCGCCGGCGCCCGCGCGCCCGCGGGCGCTCCGCCTGCCGGTTGAGAGCGAGGTCCGCTGGCTGCAGCCCGGTACCCGGTCGCCGGGCGCTTTAGGCTGACGGCCCGGCTGCTGTCATTCAGCGGGCGACCCGGGCACCGGATACGCCGGCGGCTTGTTCGAGTTGCGCGGGCACCACGAGTTGCGCGGCACGTCCAGGCACGGGTCGGGCATCGTTTTCTGCGCGGGCAGCGGCTGCAGCACCACGTTGGTTTTTTTCGGGTAGTTCGCGACAGTCGATGGCGGGCATTCCGCGAAGAAGCCCGTATCGCATGCCACCTGCGCGCCAAGCGAGCTCGCAAGGGGTTCGCCGGCGTCCGGGATGCCGCATTCGCTGTGGGGCGGACTCTGAATCGCTTTCGGTTCGCTCGTGACGACGCCGGAGGTGTTGACGTTGCCATGCCAGCAGTTGCCCGGGTTCTCGAGATTCGAGATCTCGGCCAGGTCGACGTTGCTCTGGTTGCCGAAGAAGCCGTTGTTCATCAACGTGTTGTTGGAGACTTCGCTGCCCCAGTCATCGAAGTAGCAGGCGGCTTTGCCTTCGAAGGTCGTCCCCACTCCACCTTTGCAGTTGGCCACAGCCGGGGGTTCCTCCGTGTCGGGATAGGGAACGAGCAGTACTCCCCAGGCCCCGTTGTTGTAGATCTTGTTGCCGCTGACGGTATCGTTGCGCCCGCCAGAGATCACAACGCCGCTGCCGACCGGGCCGGCAGCCGCGGAGCCGGTGGTCGGCACGTTGGGGTTGTTGTTGTCGTGCACCGAGTTTTTCGTGAATAGCCAGCACGAGTGTGTCCCCGTGGGGCCGGTTTCACCTATGTTGGGGCACGCCCCATCCTGCGGTGAGGGCGCGTCGTCGTTGTTCTGGCTGTTGGTGACGAAACCCGATTGGTTGTTGTCGAATTCAGAGTTCTGAATTATCAGGTGTCCGCCGGAGTTTGTCCCCGAGTAGCCGAGATCGCTGCTCTGGGCGTGTGCGTGATCGAGCGTCGTTTTGCAGTCGGGGCAGGCGCCGATGTAGTAGGCGGCGTCGGCCTGGTTGTTTGCATACACCTGGGTGTATAGGCCGGGGCCGAATGTGTTGGAAGCGTAGATGCCGTAGACCGTGAACGGCCCGTTCGCGCCGCCGTAGTAGCTGGCGGTCGCCGACAGGTAGGCGCCCCGCCAGGACCCGAGCTGCTGGGTGCCGCTGCTCGCGCCGCCGTCGAACCAGAGCTGGTCACCGCCGGCGCGGCTGCCATTGAGGAAGTTGCAGGCGGTCAGATTCTCGACGCTGGTGCCGGGGGCCTTGAAGACGATCAGGCCGTTGCGGCCGGTCGGAGCCCCTTTTTCATCGAGCGGGCCGAAGTTCTGGTCAGATCCACTGGCGCTGCATCGAGGGGCTCCCGGCTTGGTCCCGTCAAGCACCACCCCGTTGCGGTCCATGCCGCGGATATGAACGCCCGGCTTCGTGACCAGCACCGCCGCGCCCGCGCGGTCGTCACCTCTCGCTCCGATTGGGACCTGATTGCCCGTTTCTTTGTAGTCGCCCGGGCCGATCAGGATCCAGTCTCCGGGGTTCGCCGCGTTCACCGCGGCCTGGATGGTCGCGTAGCCACCGGTTTTGCCTTCGAACTTCCCCACGCGCAGGACATTCGCCGTGGCCGGCACCGCGGCCGCCACGCCGGCGGCACCGATGCAGCACGTGAGGGCGGCTGCCAGGCTCGCAACACGGCTGCCGCGTACGCCACCGATAACTCGACCTTGTTGCATCATGTCCCCCTGTGGTGTCCGCCCGTATGACTAGCTGTTGGCCGTCGTTCTACGCCGGTGTCGCTCGCTCCGGCGTTCGACGGCGCTCGATTCCAGCAGCACACCTACCCGCACGGCCCGGTTTGTAAACCTCAAGGGGATCTCGCGCCGGCTGGTGGGGTTGGCCCCGACTGTGTCCCCGACCCTCACCCATGTTCTGTTTAGGACACCGACCGGGTGGGTACATCGCCGAGCGCCGGTTCATCCGGGACGCGGGAGCGGGAGAGGCGACGGGAGTGAAGGCAGCGACAGGAGCGCCGCATGTGAGCCGGCTCGGCCCTCGCCGGGGGGCGGGTGCGCTCGCCGCCGCGATCATCATGTTCGCGTTCGCGGCGAGCGCACAGGCCGAAGCACCCGTGCAGCCATACGGCACTAACGACGCCGGCGGCTTTCGCAACGTGCTCCCTGCGGGCGAGAACGGCCTCGACAACGCCACGCAGCTCGCCGAATTCCAGCTCAACGGCACCCACCCGCCGCATTTCACCGACCAGCTGCCGCTCTATGCAGGCCTCATCTACGCGTCGCCGACCCTCACCCGCGAACAGATTCCCGGCTATTACAAGGACGCCACCTTCGGGGTCAAGGAAGGCGATCTGGCCTCGACCGAAAGTCCGCGCGCGGACGTCAAGATCGAGCGCGACAGCTCCTTCGGCGTGCCGCACATATACGGCAGCACCCGCGGCGGCGTCATGTTCGGCGCCGGCTACGCGGCGGCCACGGACAGGCTGTTCCTGATCGACGTCCTGCGCCATGCGGCGCGGGCGGAACTGTCCTCGTTCGCGGGCGGCGCCGAAGGCAACCGCGCGATGGATCGCACGCAGTACCTGATCGCGCCCTACAGCGAAGCGGACCTGCAGTCGCAGCTCGAAAATGCTCCCAAGCTGTATGGGGCGGAAGGCGAAAAGGTCGTCGCTGACGTGAACGAATTCGTCGCCGGCATCAACGCCTACATCACCGAAGCCCTCCTCAACCCGAACAAGATGCCAGCCGAGTACGCGGGTATCGGCAAGGCACCGGCGATGTGGAAAGCCACCGATGTGATCGCGGAGGCCTCGCTCATCGGCGGCATCTTCGGCAAGGGCGGGGGCTCGGAGGTGCGCTCGGCGATGGCGCTCGAGGCATTCGAAAAGCAGTTCGGCACGAAAGCCGGCAGGGCCAAGTGGAGCGACTTCCGCGAGCACAACGACCCCGAAGCGCCGACGACGGTCGCAAAGCAGTTCCCCTACGAGACCAACTCGCCCTTCTCGAGCCCCGGCCTGGCGATGCCCGAACCCGGATCGGTGAGCTTCGTGAACGACGGCGAACCCGTCTCAGCTCCGGCCGCCTCCGCGCTGTCGAGCACGTCCGCCGGCAGCCCGGAAGCGACCCGCACGCCGTCGCCGCAGCCGATACCGAACGACGGCTCGCTCGGCTCCCAGCTGCTGCGTGCTGCGCTCGCGGGACCGCCACACGCGTCGAACTGGGAGCTCGTGAACGCGAAGCAATCGACGAACGGGCACGCGCTCGCCGTGATGGGACCGCAGGTCGGCTACTACAACCCCGAGATCCTGATGGAGGAGGACCTGCACGGCCCGGGCATCGACGCCCGCGGAGCGGCCTTCCCAGGCGTCAACCTCTATGTCGAGCTCGGGCACGGCCGTGACTACGCGTGGAGCGCGACCACGGCAACCTCCGACAACGTCGACACCTTCGCCGAGGTCCTCTGCCAGGACGAACTCCACTACCTCTACAGGGGCCAGTGCTTGGCGATGGAAAAGCTCGAACACACGAACGCCTGGACCCCGAACGCGTCCGACAAGACACCGGCCGGGGCCGAAAAGCTGACCGCCTACCGCACCGTGCACGGCATCGTCTACGCCCGCGGCTCGGTCTCGGGCAAGAAGGTCGCGTTTGCGAGCGCGCGCACGACGTACTTCCATGAGGCCGACTCCGCGCTCGGCTTCGCCAAGCTCAACGAACCGGCCTTCGTGACCGGCCCACAGCAGTTCGAGCAGGCGGCGTCGCAGATCAACTTCGCCTTCAACTGGGCCTACGTGGACGCCAACCACATCGCCTATTACCTGTCGGGCGCATACCCGCAGCGTGCCCCCGGAACCTCTCCGGACTTTCCGATCCTGGGCACCGGGGAATTCGACTGGCAGGGCTATGAACCGAAACTGCACACCCTGAACGCGCTCCCGTTCGAAGCGCATCCGAACGCGATCGACCCGACCTTCCTCGTGTCGTGGAACAACAAGCAGGCGCCGCGCTGGTCGGCCGCCGACGATAAGTACTCATTCGGCTCGATCTACCGGATGCAGCTGATCAGGAACTTCATCGAAGCGGATATCGCGGGCGGCAAGAAGATGGGCATCCAGCAGCTCGTCACGGCGATGGACGAGGCTGCAACGCAGGACATCCGCATGGTGGCGCTGTGGCCGCTCATCAAGCGGGTGCTCGGAACGCCGAGCAGTCCACAGTCCCAGGCGGCTATCGCCACGCTCGAAAGCTGGTACGCCGACGGCGGGCATCGCCGCGACCTCACCAACAAAAACATCGCCAGCGCCGGCAGCTACCAGCACAACGGAGCGATCACGATCATGGACGCGTGGTGGCCGAAACTGCTCGAAGCCGAGTTCCGCCCGGCGCTTGGCAATGAAGCTTTCGGCGCCGTTCGGAGCGTGCTCGGATTCGGCGCGCCAGACCCCGGCTCCCAGCCGGCGGCGCCGGACTTCGCTGACGGCTGGTACGGCTACGTGAGCAAGGATCTCCGCGACCTGCTCGCCGCAAACGGGCAGGGACCCGCGCCGAGCGCCCCCTACTCCCAGCTCTACTGCGGAGGCGGCTCACTCACGGCATGTCGCCAGGCGCTGCAGGCGTCTCTGCTCGAAGCCCTCTCCGTGTCGCCGCAGCAGATCTACGGCCAGGGACCGTGCGCCGAAGACGCCCAGGCCAGTTGCTTCGACATGAACCGCTGGGTCAGCGCGAGCGGAGTCTCCGTGCCCCCGTTCCCCTTCCAGAACCGTCCCACCTTCCAACAGGTCATCGAACTGACGAAGACGTTGCCGCGTTGAGGGTGGCCGGCGGCGTCCCTAACCGCCGTCGGCGGCGGCACGCGCGTCGCGCACCATGCGGCGCATGCCCTTGAGCCAGCGCTCGGGGTCCGATCCCTTCAGCGCCAGGAACCCGGACACGTTCTCGTGCGGCAGGATCAGCAGCCGCTCGTCGCGGATTCCGGCAACCACGGCCTCGGCGACATCATCCGGTTCGATCAGCCCGCCCGCCGTCAACGCCGCCGCGCCGGCGGGGTCGTCCATCGCGAGGTCCAGCATCGGCGTGCGCACCCCTTGCGGGCAGATGCAGGAGACCCGCACGCCCGTATCGCCGTACTCGATCGCCATCCACTCGGCCAGGGCGACGGCCGCATGCTTGGTGACGCTATACACGAGCGAGGAGACCTGCGTCAGCAGGCCGGCGGCAGAGGCCGTGTTGATCAGGTAGCCCTCTCGGCGGCTCACCATCTCTCCCAGCAGCGCGCGCGCCGCCCACACGTGCGCCATCACGTTCACCCGCCATGCTTCATCCCACGCCTCGTCGGCGGCCTCGGGGCCACCCATCGCGCCCGGGACGCCGGCGTTCGAGACGAAGATGTCGATCGGCCCGTAGGCCTTCCTCGCCGCGGCGACGAGCGCCTGCACGCTGTCCTCGCGGCCGGCGTCGAGCTCGACCGCAAGGCCGCCGACCTCATCCGCGATCGATCGCGCGCCGTCGAGGTCACGATCGGCGGCGATGAGCGCGCGGGCGCCCTCCGCGTCGAAGCGCCGCACGAGCGCCCGTCCGATGCCGCCGGCGGCGCCCGTGACCACGATGTGCCGGTCGGAGATCTCCATCGGGCCGTACTCTATGTCTCCATGCGAGCTGAGAGCACG
>DATMQG010000094.1:0-27579 GCA_035566835.1 Solirubrobacteraceae bacterium | reverse complement strand
CCGCGAGCGCCTTGTCGAGGAGAGCGGCGTCCGACGAGGTCGAAAGCGTCCGCCGAGCGCTCGCCAAAAGGTCCTCGTCGACCGTCGTACTTACCCGTGTCCTGGTCATGCCATGATTATGCCACATCTATGCCACAGACCGTAGCGTTCGCGGGCGGTCGATTACGTGGTCACGGCCAACCGCGCGGACCCGATCGTGCGGTCCGTCGGGAGGCCCCGGCCACCTCATTCGCGGCTCTCGTGTGACATGTTTCGTATTGTTGCCACGTGGCAACCACGTACATTTGTACGTACGCATCGGTTGGCTGCCTGTTGGATGGCCACGACCAACATCCCGCACCATGGAGTCGGTCAGCGCTAGTGGACGTTCGCTTGAAGCGCGTGTATGACTCTGCCGCACCGTCGGACGGCTATCGCGTGCTGATAGACCGGCTCTGGCCGCGAGGGGTCTCGCGCAAGCGGGCGCAGCTCGACGAGTGGGATCGCGAGCTGTCTCCCAGCACCGAGCTGAGACGGTGGTTCGGGCACGAGCCGAGCCGCTTCGAGGAGTTCCGTCGGCGCTACACCGCCGAGCTCCGCTCCCAACGTCCGCGGATCGCCGAGCTTCGACGTAGGGCGCGAGAGGACACGCTCACGCTCGTGTACTCCGCCCACGATGTCGAGCACAACGACGCCGTCGTTCTCGCGGATGTCTTGCGACGCGGGTTACCAAACTCGTAGGCACCGGGCACAGCGGGCGCAAGAGCGTGCTCATTCGCCACGGACGGGATTGACGAGCGTCCCCAGGCCGTCGATCTCGACTTCGACGGTGTCGCCGTCGCGGAGGAAGCGTCCTTGGGCTGCGCCTACGCCCGCGGGCGTGCCGGTGGCGATTATGTCGCCGGGCAACAAGGTGATCGTGCGCGAGAGCCACGCGATGAGATCGGCCGGGCCGAAGATCAGGTTGGCCGTCGTTCCCTGCTGGAATACGTCCCCGTTGATTCGCGTGCGGAGTGCGAGCTGGACCAGATCCTCGATCTCATCGAGGGTCACGAGCGCAGGGCCACACGGCGCAAACGTGTCGATCGCCTTGCCGCTCGTCCACAACGGGTTCTGGAGCTGGAGGTCGCGGGCGGTCACGTCGTTGAAGGGCATCGCGCCGGCGATGTAAGAGAGCGCGTCCTCTGCGCTGACGTTCCTGGCCCTGCGACCGACCACGAGCGCGAGCTCGGCCTCGTAATCGACGTACTCGGAGTGCGCGGCGGGCAGGACGATCTCCTGACCGCTGCCATTGAGCGAGTTGGCGAACTTGGCGAACCACATCGGAGCAGCAGGTATCTCTTGGCCCGTCTCCTCAGCGTGGTCGCGGTAGTTCAAACCCATGCAGATGATCTTGCGCGCGTCGGGGATCGGCGCACACAGCGTTGCCTCCGCGAGCGACACTCGCTCTTGCGCGTCCGCCGCGCGCGCGCCAAGGTCGTGCAGTCCGTCGCCGTCGAGTGCTTGGAGCAACCCACGGACGGTCTCGGCGGGCGCGTCGAGAGCGCTCACCGGGACGAGCGTGTCCTGCACCTCGATCGCTGCAGTCGGCCCGGCGTCGGTTTGGTAGCTGAGGAGACGCATCGCGGCTCAGCGCTCGCTCGGAATCTCGAGGAGTCCTTGGGGTAGGCTCAGCTCGCCGGCAATGGCGCGGCGGTGAATCTCGTTAGGCGACGGTCCGAAGGCCGAGGCCTCGGCGATGCGGCGGGGTCCACGAACACGCCGATCGCCATCGCTACCTGAACTCAAGCTTGGACTTCCACGGCTTCGGTTCGCTCAGCGTTGGGAATCCCCTCGCTTCCGCGGTCGCCAGCATGAGCTCGGCCGGCGCGGTGAGCGCGCAGCCGCCTCGCGGCTGTTTCGTCGGCGAACTGCTCGCCGGTGACGCCGGTTATGTAGTGCCCGCCCTGGATCAGCCCCCGCGCCTCGAGACGGCGCAGCGCCCAGAGGACCTCTCGCCAGGGAACGGCAAGCCGCTCCTTGAGGTAGACGTCTCGGAACACGACGCCCCATCGCTGCAACAGCTGCCAGGCGACGGCCTCGGCCAGTTCCCCGATGTCATCGGTCGGTTCGGCGGCCGGGAGCAGTGTCCAGCGCCCCTCGACGCCTTGGCGCCAGGTACCTCGCCGGCCGCGTGAACCGCTGCGGGCGTAGGGTCGCTGGCGGCGGGCAAACCGGGTGCGCGCGTGCAGCAGCGAGCGCACCGCGTTGAATCCGTCGGCCGAGACCAGGCCGCGCGCGACGCCGTCCCAGAGGCCTTCCTCGATTTCGGTCGGCAGGCGGCGCGTAATCGCCTGTAGTTCGGGGTGGAATTGGGCGCCGTGCGCCCGTAGCGCGTCGAGTATCTCCCGGCCGCTGCCGGCGCTGGGCTCGGCTGGCACCGTTGACCCGCGGTGGGCCTGTAGCAGCCACGGCAGGTCCTCGCGCAACATGAACGTGATCGGCGTCCGGCGGGACGGCGATTTACCCGCGCGACGAGTGTCGCCCGCCGCCGGATCGGCGGCGTCGGCCGCGGGTTGGAGCACGGACAGACGGCCCCACGCGACCTCGCCCGAGAGGCACAGCTCGTCGAGCCATTCGGGACGGTAAGACTCCACGCGCTCCGCCAGCAGCCGCTCCCACTCGCCGGCGGGCCACTCGAAGCCCTGGAACTGCTCGATCACCTGGGCGACTCCAGCCCGGCCGTGCAGCTGGGTCCCCGGGGCGGCGTGCCACCAGGACTGCAGGAATCCCTGCCACTCCTCCTGGCTGATCGGACGGACCTCCGCCCGCCGCCGGTCGCGGGTGTAGCCGTGGATGCGGGCCAACAGCCGGCGGGCACACCACTGCTCGCCCACCTCGGGCTCGAAGCGCCCGCTGATTGCGAACCCGCGTGCGCGAAGAGCCTCCAAGGCGATCGTCACCGACGACGCTGCCATGCCGGTGCGCGCGGCGAGCTCGTCCGCCGTGACGGGCCCACAGACATCGAGGTGGCCCTGCACGAGGGCCACCGCCGCCTCGTCGCCAGCCTCGACGTCCGGGAGGGGAGCGAGTCCGGGCGGAAGCGTGTGGTCAGGTACGAACCCGGCACCGGGGAAGAGGGATTCGACCTCGGCCCGGCGTTCGGTGGCTGCCCACAGGACCTCGCTCGAGCCCCGAGCGCGGACCTCGAAGCCGCGGCCGGCGGTGGCCAGGCCTTGGAAGTGCTCGGTCCACTCCTGCCGAGGCCGGCTGACAATGAGCGAAAGGAGCACGTCGTGCAGCTCGTCTGGATCCCGCACGTCCGGGGCAGCCTCGGTGCGCACGCGCTCGATTGCGTCGGGGTCAAGCCGTCCCAGTTCCCGGGGCTCCACCGGAAGACCCCGACGCAGCGGCACGGCGCGCGAGCGGCGCTCGCCGATCTCGGTGTTCTCATCGAGGTAGGTAAAGGGGGCGCCCCCCAAGATCTCGTGGGCCAGGACGCTGGGCTCGACGGTGTCGATGAAGTGCAGACGAACGGTCCCCTGCTCGAACCGGCGCACCAGCGCCTTGAGACCGTCGATGTCCATGGCCTCGTTGAGGCAGTCGCGCATCGTCTCGCGTACGAGTACGTGATCGGGGATCTCGACGGGACCAGCCGGGGCGTTGTCCTGGCAGGCGGCCAGCGACGGGAACACGGCGGCCATCAGATCGTCGGCTTCCATCCGCTGGATGTTGAACGGGTTCAGACGGCCGCCCTTGCGGCGCAACACCGCGAGCGAACGGTTGAGGTTCCACCGCCAGCGAGCCGTGAACATCGGGCTGCGCAGGACCGCCTGGGAGACGGCGTCCTGGACGTTGTTGGACCGCAGGAACGCCGGCACATCCTCGAGCGGGAACGAGTGCTGCGGGCCGAGCGACAGCAGCACGGCGTCGTTGCTCGCCGCCGCCTGCAGCTCGAAGTCGAACGTCAGGCAGAACTTCTTCCGCAGCCCCAGGCCGAGCGCTCTGTTGACCCGGGCTCCCAAGGGGGCGTGGACGATCAGCTGCATGCCGCCGCTCTCGTCGAAGAACCGCTCGAACACGATGTCCGCGTGAGTTGGCAGCACACCGCCGAGCGCAGCGCGACCGGCCTGCAGATAGTCGACGACGAGCGCGGCGGCAACCACGTCGACACCGGACTCCTGTTGCACGTGGGCGACGGCGGACTGGCGACCATCCGCCTCGAGCCGTTCCGCGACCAGGCTGCGCAGCCAGGAGACCTCCTCGGAGAGCTCGTCGGTGCGCCCGGGCGCCTCACCCAACCAGAACGGGACCGTCGGGTGCCTGCCGGTGGCGTCGCGCACGCGCATGACGCCGTTGGTTACCTGCGCTATCTGCCACGGGTGCGTGCCGAGTAGGAACACGTCGCCCTGCATCGACTCGATCGCGAAATCCTCGTTGACCGTGCCGATAAACACGTCGCCTGGCTCCATCAGGACCCGGTAATCGCCGGTCTCGGGAATCGCTCCCCCCGAGGTGAGCGCGGCGAGCCGGGCCCCCCGGCGGCCGCGGACACGCCCGTTGACACGGTCGCGGTGCAGGTAGGCCATGCGGCGGCCGCGACCGGTCTCGATGCCGACCGAGACCAGATCGACGACCTCCTCAAATTCTTCCCGCGTCAGGCCGCGGTAGGGCCACGCTCGGGTGACCAGTTCGAACAGCTCGTCCTCGGCCACGCCGTCCTCGCCCCGGGCGGCTGCCTCGGCGACGACCTGCTGGGCCAGGATGTCCAGCGGTTGCTCGGGGGGATGAAGCGCATCGAGGTGTCCTCGCTTGACCGCCGACAGCAGGGCGACGCACTCGACCAGCTCATCCCGGGTGCCGGGGTACATGACCCCACGGGGGACACCCGTGCGATGGTGGTTTGCCCGGCCCACCCGCTGCAGGAACGTCGCGATGCTGTGAGGCGATCCGATCTGGCACACGAGCTCGACCGGCCCGATGTCGATGCCAAGCTCAAGCGACGCCGTGGCCACCAGGGCCCGCAGCTCGCCGGCGCGCAAACGGTGCTCCACTCGCTGGCGGCGCTCCCGCGACAGCGAGCCGTGATGCGCCGCGACCTGATCGTCACCCAACCGCTCGCCCAGCTCATGGGCCACCCGCTCAGACAGCTTTCTCGTGTTGACGAACACCAGGGTGGTTCGGTGGTTGCCAACGTGCGCGGCGATACGGTCGAGGATCTCCCCGAGCTGATCGCTGGAGGTAGCGGCCTCGAGCTCACCGTCGGGCAACTCCAGCGACAAGTCAAGCTGACGCCGGTGCCCGCTGTCAACGACGGTGGGGAGCGGTTCACCCGCACCCACCAGCAGACGCGCGGCCGTCTCCACCGGGCGCACCGTCGCCGAGAGCCCGACGCGCACGGGCGAACGCGCCGTGACGGCCCGCAGGCGCTCGAGGGACACCGCGAGGTGCGAGCCCCGCTTGTCGCGCGCAAGGGCGTGGATCTCATCGACGATGACCGTCTCTACGGTCTCGAGCGTCGCCCTGGAACGCTCCGCGGTCAAGTACAGATACAGAGACTCCGGCGTGGTGACCAGCAGGTTTGGCGGCCGGCGAACCATCAACTGGCGCTCGTGGGAGGTGGAATCACCCGTCCGCACGCCAACGGTGATCGGTGCCGGCTCGTAGCCGAGCTCCCTAGCCACCTCGGCGATCTCGGTGAGCGGCTGCTCGAGATTGGTGTGCACGTCGACCGCCAGCGCCTTCAACGGGCTCAGGTACACGACCCGTGTCGTGGCGTCGATCGATTGCCCCGCCGCGTGGGCCTGATACAGGGCGTCGATGGCGGTGAGAAACCCGGCTAGGGTCTTGCCCGACCCGGTGGGAGCACAAACCAACGTGTGCTGGTGGGCGAACATCGCCGGCCAGCCTCCAGCCTGGGCCTCGGTTGGCCCGTCCGGAAATCGCCGCTCGAACCAGATCCGTATCGCCGGATGAAAGCGCCCGAGAATCCCAGGTGCGTCCGCGACCAGGGGCGTTGAAGGCATTGAACTCACAGCCACATCAGAGACCTTAGCCCGCCCCGCACCGGAGCCGGGCCCAATCTCCTGTTCGGCGACGAATACGACGATCTTCGCGCGGCGGATCGGCCCGGGTTCCGCGACGTTGCCGGCCGGGCATCTGCCGTGAAGCCGATGACCACACCGTTGATGTCCACGCCGGTTGGTCGAGGTGGGCCTATGCAACCGCCCAGGCGCATCGCCGACCAGACCGGTGCCGGTCGGCGGGTCAGCTGGCGGCGGCCACCAGAGCGGCGTCGCTGACTGAAGCACGCACCTTGAGCCGCGCCTGATGCAGCCGGCTCTTGAACGCGGCCTCGCCAACGCCGACGATCCTCGCGGCGTCGCGCGTCGAGAGGCCCTCCACGTCGCGCAGTACAAGCGCCGTGCGATACGGAGGAGATAGCTTGGCGATGGCCACCTGGAGCGCCTCGCGCAGCTCTCGCTGCTCGGCTCGGTCGGCGGGTCCGTCCTGCAGGGGGGCCGGAACCTGTACGGCCTCCTCGTCAACCGGCACGGTTGCTCGCCGTCGCACGCGTCGCTCCAATGCGCGATTGGACTCGTTGACGGCGATGCGGTACAGCCACGTGAAGACCATCGCACGACCCTGAAAGCGGCCGATTCCCCGCCAGGCGCGCAGCAGGGTCTCCTGCAGCACATCTTCGGCTTCGCAACAGTCGCCGACGAAGCGCAGCACGACGGCGTAGAGACGGTCGGCGTGGACGCCGGCTAGCGCTTCGAACGCGGCCACGTCTCCGGCCTGGGCGCGGCCGATGAGCTCGCGCTCCGGCGTGTTAGCGGTGAGCTGGCTGCCGAGCAGACGCGTCATGCCTCGTCGCTGTCCTTGGTTTGGGTCTCGGTGAGAGCGGCATCACCCCGGATGCGATCGAAGATGCCCGCCGGCGCACGCTGGTCGGTGCGCTCGGCCGAGCCATTGAGGAGGCGCAGAAGGGCTCGCACGGCGCGAATTCCGAGGCTGCAGTCAGGGCATTGCTCGGCGTGGAGCTCCAAGCGTCGGCGGGCGCGCCAGCTCATATCGCCCTCGACGTAATGCGAGAGGTGCTCCTGGGACCAAACATGATCATCGCCGCGTTTACGAAGGCGCATCACTCTTGCTCCTCGTCCGAGCCCGTTCAGTCGACTTCCGAAGAGACGATCAGCTCGGCGCCTTCGCGCTCATGCCCCCACTCCTTGGCGTACCGAAATTGGACTAGGCAGTCCATGTAGGCAGTAGAGCAGGCTCGCGATGGACTGTCAAGTCCAGTCGATAGACTGTTCGGATGGCACCGCTGCAGCCCTCGACGGTCAAAGGACAGAGCACGCGCAGGCGTATCGTGCAGGCGGCGGCCGAGCTGGTCGCCGAGAAGGGCGCAGCCGGGATGAGCCTCGATGACGTCGGTCAGCGCGCGCACGCCAGCCGCAGCCAGCTGTACCACTACTTCGACGACCGCGACGATCTGATCCGTGCCATGGTCGACGCGACCACCGACTCTGTGCTGCTCGCTCAGGACGAGCTGCTCCAACATCTGGACACGTGGACAGGCATCGACCGCTGGTTCCGCGCCCTGATTGCATTCCAGGAGGAACGCGAGGCTCGCGGAGGCTGTCCGATCGGATCGCTCGTAGGTCAGCTCGCTGAGCGCGACCCGCTCGCCCGGGCCGGCCTGGCCGACGGCTTTGAACGCTGGGAGGCACACCTGCGTGACGGCCTCGAGCGCATGCAGACGCGCGGGCGCCTTTCGGCCAACGCCGACGCCGCGACTCTGGCCACCGCCACGATGGCGCTGCTCCAAGGCGGGCTGCTTCTCACCCAGGTGCGCCGTGACCCCAAACAGCTGCGGACCGCCCTGGGCGCCGCGCGCGTTTTACTGCGCAGCGCGGCGGCATGACGCTCAACCGCGGCCACAGCAGGCGCCAGAAGGCCGCTTTCGCCAACGTGCGACGAGTGGCCGTGAGAATCGTCGGCTCGCAGGTGCGAGCCTAAGGCGCCATGGCCGAGACGATCCAGGTCGAGGAGGGCGCGCGAACTCCTTCACTGTCCTCGAAGTCGGCCATGCCGGCGCGCAGCGCGGTGCGGACCTGCTCGTGAAGGTGTGCGGCACGGTCGCCGGCAAGCCGCAGGATCTCGCCCGCAGGGCCCAGCGCGGTCACCAGCTCGATCGCCTCGTCGATGTCGCGCCCGATCAGGATCGGCAGGTCGCAACGCCGCAGGCAGATCTCGGCGAAGCCGGCCCGCTCGAGGACCTCGCTCGTGGTATCGGCGTCTGCCATCGAGAACGGTCCAGGACCGCACGTCGGCTCGTCGTACTCTTCCGGACGGCTGACGATCCCTTCGACGATCGTCTGCGCGCGGTAGAGCCAGTCGTTGTCGATGCGGCGGCGCCAGACGACCATCACGAGCGTGGCGCCCGGCGCGAGCGCGCTGCGAACGTTGCGCAGCGCAGCCACGGGATTCGCGAAGAACATCGTCCCGAACCGGGAGAATGCTAGGTCGTACGGTCCCCCGAGGGCGTCGGTCTGAACGTCGGCGAGCGCGAAGCGCACGTTCGCAGCGGACGCGTCGCGGGCCTCGCGACGCGCCGTCTCGATGAAACGTGGCGCGACGTCAACGCCGGCCACCTCGCCGTTGGGGCCGACCATGCTCGCGATGCGCAAGGTCGTGTCCCCGAACCCGCAGCCGATATCCAGCACCCGCTGGCCGGCTGCGGGCGGGAACAGGTCGAGCGCGGCCTCGCCGTGGGCGCCGAGCCCGGTGGTGACAAGCGCTCGAAACCGCTCGAAGCGGTCATACAGCGGCCCATCCCATGCCTGGATCGTCTCGGCGTTCGGGCCCGCGGGACAAGCCGCGCTCTCTGCTGTCGAAGCCACGCGCGCGTTCCGCTATGCCAGTGAGACTGGCACCTCGTCTTTGAGGGACTGGCGGATCTCCTCGCGCAGCTCTGGTGTGTCCTCGTGCTGATGCGCCGTGACGGCGTGGATCGTCGCCGCGTTCAACAAATGCTCCTCGCTGCCCGCCATCGTCAGGTCGCAGTTGCTCTCACTCGGCATCTCTCTGCAGTCGATGTACTTGCGGCTCATTGTTTTCCCCCTGTGATGTTTTCCCTGAGACGCGACAGCCCGGCCTCAGGTCGGCCTGCCGATGGCCGTCGCGCGAACGCGGGTTCACCTCCCACGTCCAGGCGACTGTAGCGCTCTGGGGGGAGCCGGGCAAGCACGCCACGCGCTCGGGGCGACGGCAGTGGCCCGCGCACGTGGAGCGCCAGGAGCAGGCGCACAGCGCCCGTATATTGGGAATGTGCAGAGCGCGCGACACCTTGAGATGACAATGCTGCCGGGGGCCGACAGGCTGCTGCGCGTGCATGCTCGCGAACTGCCGCAGAGGGATGATCTTTGCGGCGCCTTCTGCGCCGCCCTCGCGCTCCGCGCCGCGGATTTAGCGGAGCGGGCGGACGAGCCCGTGGATCAGGACGCCGTGGCCCTGGCCGCCGGGACGATCGTCTCGGCACGGAGCAATCCGGAGATCCTTCCCCTCGGCGAGCCGGGGCGCCGCGACTATCGCGTCTCGTTGCCGACCGTCGAGGACTCTGCCCTCTCGGGCACGACGCCGGCGGGGCTCGTGCATGCGATGGAGGCGCTGTCCGCGGGGCAACTCGCGGCGATTCCGTACGGAGGCCCATGGACGGCCGGGACGCTCGCCGGCGCCTTTGACCTGGCGGCCTCGCTCACGCGCCCGGTCGCGCTGCTCGCCAACGTCGCCACTCGCCATCTGTGGGGCGCCCGGCCGCGCGTCGAGCAGCTGCTCGACTACGTTCTCGACGGCGCTCAGAACGGCCCCGAACCCGATTGGGATGTCGGCCACTTCGCCTGCGTCGTCGGCCGCATCCGCGGTCCGGGCGGCAGCCTGTATTGCGTCGCGGACACGTATCCGTCGCTGGGCAGCGGCGGCGTTCATCTGCAGCCCGAGGAGCATCTGGCGCGTGCGATCGAGCGGCGCGACATGCCCGCGGGGGGCATGATCGTCGTCGCCAGCGCCGAAGATGCGCAGGCTGTGCGGTCCGGCGCCGCCGCTGTGGGGCTGCTCGAAGGCCTCTGGGACAACGGGACGCCCGCGGCGGAGATGTTGAGTTGAGCGCGACCGAACTGGTCGCGCTGGTCTGCTGCGACCTCGGCTCGATCGTGCGCGGACGCTCCCTGCCCACCGCGCAGCTGGGCGGGCGGCTGCGCGCGGGCGTCGGCTGGGTGCCGGCCAACATGTCGATCACGCCGTTCGGCGTCGTCGCCGAGCAGACGCCGTTCGGCTCGGTCGGCGACGTGCGACTGCTGCCGGACGCCGAAACACAGGTCCGCGTGGAGGCACAGTCGGGCCAGAGCGCGCTGGAGCTCGTGCTCTGCGACATCGTCGAGACGGACGGCACACCGTGGGAGGGCTGTCCACGCCGCTTCCTGCGCGAGGCGCTCGACGAACTCGAGGGTGAGTTCGGCATCCGCGTGCTCGCCAGCTTCGAGCACGAGTTCCAGCTCGTGAGCGACACGCCGCCCGCGGCCCCGTTCTCTCTGCAGGCGCAGCGCGAGGTCGATCCGCTCGGACCGGAACTCATGAGAGCCCTGCTGCAGGCCGGCGCCGAGCCCGAATTGTTCTTTTCCGAGTACGCCGCCCACCAGTTCGAGATCCCCGTCGCGCCCGCCGAAGGCCTCGCGAGCGCAGACCGCAGCGTGGTGCTCAAGGAGGTCGTGCGCGACATCGCACGCCGTCACGGCTCCCGCGCGAGCTTTGCGCCGCTCCTGGATCCCGCGAGCGCCGGCAACGGTCTGCACATCCATCTAAGTCTGACGGACGCCGCCGGGCGACCGCTTCTGTTCGACCCCTCGCGCCCTGGGTATCTGAGCGAGTGGGGAGAGCGCTTCGCGGCGGGCATCCTGCAGCATGCCGACGCGCTCAGCGCCCTCACCGCCCCCAGCCCGCCTTCAGCGCTGCGGCTCACGCCCCACCGGTGGAGCGTCGGGGCGGTCTGCCTGGCTCAGGCCAACCGCGAGGCGCTGTTGCGGATCCCCTCGATCGTCGGTTTGGCTGCGGCCGAACCGGCGCGTCAGCTGCGCTTGGAGTACCGGGGCGCCGACGCTACGGCCAATCCGTATCTCGCGCTCGGTGCCCTCGTGCGGGCAGGACTCCACGGCCTGCGCGCCCAACTGCCAGCGCCGCCGATCCTGGACCGGGACCCGAGCGTCCTCGACGAGGCAGAGGCCGGCCGCTTCCGGGTCGGCGCGACGCCGCGATCGCTCGAGGACGCGCTGCAAGCGCTCGCACGCGACGACACCGTCCGCGGCTGGCTAAAACCGCTGCTCTACGACGCCTACGTCGGCGTCAAGCGGAGCGAGCTGCAGGCGACCGAAGGCCTCGATGTCAACGAGCTGTGCCGGCGGTATGCAGCGATCTATTGACGCTCCACTGAGCCGGTTGCTCGCGGGAATCGAGCGCGAGCTTCCGCATGCCGTTGAGCTGCGCCACCGGCTCCATGGACATCCGGAGCTCTCACACGCCGAGGCGTGGACCGCCGCGACGATCGCCCGGGAGCTACCCGTCGAGAGCGTCTCGGCTGCCGGCACGGGTCGACTGGCCCGCATCGGCGCCGAGGCCGGTCGGCCAATCGCCGTGCGGGCCGAGCTCGACGGGCTGCCGATCGAGGAGCGCACGGACGCGCCCTGGCGAGCCGTCGGTGGAGCGATGCACGCCTGCGGACACGACGTCCATATGGCGGCGCTCGTCGCGCTCGCGCGCGCGGCGCACGCCCTGGGAGAGGGTTTGCCCGCCCCGCTGCTCGCGGTCTTCCAACCGAGCGAGGAGGCCTACCCCTCCGGCGCCGAGCAGCTTGCGCGCGGTGAGTTGACGGAGCTCGCCCCGGCTGCCGTCGTCGCCGCGCACGTCCATCCCGAGCTGGCCTGGGGCACCGTCGCGCTCGACCCGGGGACGGTCAACGCTTCGAGCGACAACATCGAGATCACGATCGAAGGCGAGCCGTCGCACGGCGCCTACCCCCATCAGGGGCGTGATCCAATCCTCGCCATGGCGCATGTCGTCGTCGCGCTCCACTCACAGGTCGCGCGCCGCATCGATCCCCAGGGTCCCGCCCTGCTTACGATCGGCGTGCTCGAGGGAGGCGATGCCGAGAACGTGATCCCCGCCCGGGCTCGCGCGCGAGGCTCGCTGCGCGCCCACCGGCCCGAGGACCGCATCGCGATGCGGCAGCTGGTCGAGGAAGTGGTCCACGGGGTCGCGGCCGCCTACGGCTGTCGCGGTGCCGTAAAGATCGTCGCCGGCGAGCCAGCTCTGCGCAACGACCCCGCGATCGCGGCACGCGCGCGCGAGCTGCTCTCGCACGCGGATCTGACGACGGCTCCCGAGTGGCGCTCCTGCGGCTCGGACGATTTCGCCTTCTTCGGCGAGCACGCGCCGCTTGCGATGGGCTTCGTCGGCCTCGACGGCGCTGCCGGATTCAAGCCGAGGCCGCTGCACCACCCCGAGCTGCTGCCACCCGACGGCGCCGTCGGGACCGTCGCCCGTGTACAGGCCGTGCTGTATGCGGCCGCGGTGCTCTCGCTTGCGGACGCAGGTCCGTAAGCGGGCGAGTTGCCCGACGGCCCCGCGACGGCGCTCGCCGGGTCTAGGTGGTAGTGCTGCTCGCCTGCGTGATCGGCGCGGAACGCCGAAACGCCCGGCAGGACGACCGCCACCCCTCGGGGCGGTCGTCCGGTGCGGCAAACTTGGCTTGCGGGTGTCTCAGCCGTCGCCGCGGTGGCGATGCTGCACGGTCACGATCGAAACACCGGCCCCCGCGAGAAGCAGACCCAGGCCGATCATCCAGCGCAGGTCCAAGCCCGTGAACGGTAGCGTGGCAGCGGCTTTGGAGGTTTCGCTTGACGGCGAGGTGCTCGAGCTCGAAGTGGGGCTCGTGCTGGACGGCGTGGTTTCGGTTTTGGGCGTTTTCGTTTCAGTCGTAGGCGAGGTCCCGCTTTTAGTCGGCGTGGTTTCCGTTTTCGTCGGCGTGCTTTCTGTTTTGGGCGTCGCAGGCGTCGTCGTGGTTTTTTCTTCAGGTTTTTTTTCGTAGCCGGACAGGCCTTCTTTGCTTGTGGTTGTCGACGCCGCGACTGCGCTCGTGGGCGCGATGGCCGCAACCGCCAGCAGCAACACGACGGGCAGGAGGATCAGCCGGCGCCCGGTGCTCCCTTGCCCCGCTTTCGCTGCGCCCTCCGCTTGTGGCCTGCTCGAGGCCATGACGTCGGTCCGAGTCATGCCAACCTCCCGTGGATCGTGTGGTGAACGGTGCGGCCCTTGGTGCGGGCCGGATTTCCTTGTTCTCGCATGCAAGCGCATCGTGTCTGGTTCGCCATTTCGAGACTGTAGCCTGCCTATCGACCGCAATGTCTATCACCATGAGCGGTGACGACGTTCGCCCAAACGGCCCCTACCCCCGGATTTAGCACCCCCAAACACTCACGACACGAGCACGCGCCCCTTCAGCGTACCGTCGGTCAGCCTGCTTCGCAGCACCTTCTTGTCGAACTTGCCCACGCTCGTCTTCGGCACCTCCTCGACGAAGGCGAACTCGTCTGGCAGCCACCACTTGGCGACACGGCCGCGCAGGTGCTCGAGCAGGTCCTCGGCGGTGGTGCTCGCCCCGTCTCGGAGTACCACGCAGCACAGCGGACGCTCTGCCCAGCGCTCGTCGGGCTTGGCGATCACGGCCGCCTCGATCACGTCCGGGTGCGACATCACCTCATTCTCGAGCTCGACGGAGGAGATCCACTCCCCACCGGACTTGATCACGTCCTTGGCGCGGTCGGTGATCTGCACGAAGCCTTGATCGTCGACGGCGGCGATGTCGCCGGTGCGCAGCCAGCCCGAGTCGAACTTCTCCTCGCCCGAGTCGTCGCGGAAGTACCGCGAGGCGATCCATGGACCGCGAACCTCGATCTCACCGGTCGACTCGCCGTCCCATGCGACTTCGCTGCCCTCGCCGTCGACGAGGCGCAGCTCCACCCAGGGGAGCGGGCGCCCCTGCTTGGCGCGTTCGTCCCAGTAGGCGTCGTCGTGCTCGCGCTCGAGCGGACGCGAGTACGTCGCCACCGGGCTCGTCTCGGTCATCCCCCAGGCTTGGAAGATGCGAACGCCGTGACGCTCTTCGAAGTCCTTCATGAGCTGCCTGGGGACTGCCGAGCCGCCGCACGCGGCGTTCGTCAGCGACGACAGATCCACCTCGGAGTGAGCATCGGCGTAGCGCAGCAGATCGAGGAAGATCGTGGGCACGCAGCCCATCAACGTCGGGCGCTCGGCGGCGATCAGCTTCGCAAGCGGCTCGGCTCCGAGGAAGCGGTCCGGCAGGATCAGGTCGGCTCCCGCGAGCGCGGCGCCGTGGGGCAGGCCCCATGCATTTGCGTGGAACATCGGCACGACCGCGAGCACACGGTCGCTGGCGGAGAGACCGGTCGAGTCCTTCATCAGCGTGCCGGTGGAATGCAGGCTGATCGAGCGATGCGAGTAGAGCACCCCCTTTGGATTGCCGGTCGTACCGCTCGTGTAACAGAGCGCAGCCGCCTGACGCTCGTTCAGCTCCGGGTAGTCGAAGGCGCCCGCGCCGGCGTCGTCAAGCAGGTCCTCGTAGCGCACCGCGTTCGGGAGCGCCCCCATGTCGCCGTCGCCCATTACGACGTACCGGCTGACGCTGTTGAAGCTCGGCGCGAGCTGCTCGAGCACGGGCACGAGCGAGTCGTCGACGAAGATGATCTTGTCCTCGGCGTGGTTGACGATGTAGGTGAGCTGCTCCTCGAAAAGGCGAATGTTGAGCGTATGCAGCACCGCGCCGACACAGGGGATCGCGAAATAGAGCTCGAAGTGACGTTGGTTGTTCCACGCGAACGTTCCCACGCGGTCGCCCTGCTCGACGCCGAGCCGGGCGAGCGCGCGCGCGAGTCGGTCGATGCGCCGCGAGACCTCCTCGAAGCTCGCGCGCTGTACCTCACCCGTTGGCGTCAGCGTCAGAACCCGCGCGCCGGGGCTGCAGGAGCGCATCCTGCGACGGATGTGATGCAGGGTCAGCGGGAAGTCGTCCTGCATCAGGCCTTGCAACACGTTCGTCACCCTCTCCTCGCTCCTTCCTCGCTCCGCGCCAGCTTACCCAGCTGACCGTAGATGCCGCGAGTCCGCTGGGCGATGTCGTCCCAGTCGAAGCGCAGGACGTGCTCGGAGGCCTCCATCACCAGCCGGTCTCGCAGCTCGACGTCGATGAGCAGGCGCTCGATCATCACCCCTAGATGCTCCGCGTCGCCGCCGTTGAAGCGCAGGCCCACGCGCTCGCCAGACGGGACGACCTCGCGCAAGCCGCCGGTGTCGGCGACGATGCAAGGGCAACCCGACGCCATCGCCTCCAGCGCCACCAGCCCGAAGGGCTCGTATATCGAGGGGACGACGCAGAGGTCCGCGATCCGGTAGAGCGAGTGCAGCACGTCGTCGCCGATCCAGCCGAGGAACATTCCGTGCCGTGACAGCTCCAGCCGCTCGGCCTGGGCTTTCAGCTCGCCCTCGTGCGTTCCGCTGCCCGCCACCAGGAAGCGGACATCCCCGACGCGTTCGATCACGCCCGGAAGCGCGTCGAGAGCTAGCTGGAAGCCCTTCTCGTACACGAGCCGGCCGACGAGCAGCACGAGCTTCTCGTGCGGCGCGGCGAACTCGCGCCGCAGCGCCTCGAGGTCTGCGAGCGGCCGCAGGTCGTTGGTATCGACGCCGTTGGGGATCACCGCGATGCGGCGCTCGTCGATGTCGAATATGTCGGCCACGTGCCCGCGCATGTAGTAAGAGCACACGATCACGGCGTCAGCACTGCGAGCCATCGATCTCTCGACCGAGTGGATGTGGCATTGCGGCGGGTCCTGCACCCAGCCCTGGTGCCTGCCGTGCTCGGTGGCGTGGATGGTCGTGACGTAGGGCAGCGCGAGGCGGTCGGCGAGCGCCAGTGAGGCAGGCGCCACGAGCCAGTCATGGCCGTGAATCAGCGCATAGCCGTTTTCTTGGGCCAGCGCCTCGCCCGCGGCAAGCATGTCGTCGTTCATCCGCTCCACCCAGGCCACGAAGCGATCGAGGTCTCGCGGCCAGCTCGGCTCACGCACGCGATGGACACTCACGCCACCCGCTTCATCGTCGCGAGGCTCCTCGCCGTTGGGCACGCCGACCGCGCGAGTGAGCACGTCGACGCAGGTGCCCTGGCGGACCAGGGCCTCGGCAAGCTTGCGCACATGCCGCGCGAGCCCCCCCTCGATCACAGGGGGGAACTCCCACGAGAGGATCAGGACGCGGTCGCTCACGAACGGGACCCTATATCGCGCGAGTCGCCGGCTCGACGCTGGCGGTCATCGAGCGGCCAGCCAAGCCCGCCAGGGCACGGGCTAGACGCCGATCAGGCCGAGCTCGTCGAGCCGCCGCGCCCCGGCCGAGGGCCTCACCTCCGCACGCCGAGCCGGCCGGCGCCGCGGTCGCGCGCTCGAGAGGAGCCGATGATCGGAGATAATCGCCTCGATGCCGCCGCCTCAGTTCTTCTTCGGCGCCATGTCGCCCTACTCGTGGTTCGCCGCTGAGCGGATCGACGAGCTGATGCCGGACGCGCGTTGGCGCGGCGTGCTCGCGGGCGCGATCTTCAAGGCACACGGCCGCGTCTCGTGGGGAATGACCGACAGGCGCGCGCGGGGCATAGCCGACTGCGAGGCGCGGGCGGCGGCGCACGGGCTCGGACAGATCCGATGGCCGCAGCAATGGCCGACGAGCGATCTTCTGGTGGCGAGGGCGATGGCGTACGCGGAGACACGCGGCAAGATGAAGGCGTTCGCGCTCGCGGCCATGCGCTTGTCGTTTCTCGACGGAGCCGATCTGGGAGACCTCGCCGCGGTGCTGGAGGCCGGGCGCAGGACCGCCATCGGCGAGGAGGAAATGCGACGCGCGCTGCGCGAGCAGTCGATCAAGGATGCGCTGCGGAGCACGACCGATGAGGCGCTCGCGTTAGGCGTCTTCGGGGTCCCGACCTTCGTCGTGGGCAACGAGCTGTTTTGGGGCGATGATCGCCTTGCGGACGCGGCCGAAGCCCACGGCGGGCTCCCCAAGCGTGAGCGGGCACGATCGGCGACCGCTGGGCGTCACGCCGGCGGTGAGAGATCGATCTCCAGCTGACGGGGGGACGGGCGCAGGGGCTCGCCGGTCTCGCGCGGCCGGCCGCGCTTGACCCAATGACCCACCACCTCGCGGCTGCGGCACGTGTAGTGGTTGACGCGCCGATCGGTCGGCTGGAGCGCCAGACCGCCTGGAGCCGAGCCGGTGACCACGGCGTGGAAGCGCCGGCCGTTGTGATCGACCTCAACGATGTCGCCGGTCTGGATGCCCTCTAGCCGCATGCTGCAGGCAACTCCAGCAGAATCGTGTCGCTCACGCGACCCTGCCCGCGTACGCCTGGTACGAGCGGTTCGCTAAGACCTAGGGGTGCTTTCGGTGCGATGGCTCATTGACGGTATGAACGTGATCGGCACGCGACCGGACGCCTGGTGGAAGGACCGGCGCGGTGCGATGGTCCGGCTCGTGTACCTACTCGAGAACTGGGCTGCCGCCGACGGGGAGGACGTGACGGTGGTGTTCGAGCAGCCCCCCTCCCCCCCGATCCGCTCCTCGGTGATCGAGGTCGCGCACGCTCCGCGGCCCCGCCGCGACTCGGCCGACGATGAGATCGTTCGCCGGCTGAGGGCCGACGGCGAGCCCGGCACGGTCCGAGTGGTCACGTCAGACCGCTGGCTCGCCGACAGGGTTCATGCGGCAGGCGCCTCGGTGCATCCTGCAGAGTCGTTCCGGACGCTGCTGGAAGCGGTCTGATGGCTCCAGTCACACGATACGCGCACAGCGGCGAGGCCAGCATCGCCTACCAGGTCGTCGGCGAGGGTGGCTTGGACCTGCTGTTCCTGACGGGCTGGATCACGCAGATCGAGCAGCTGTGGGAGGCGCCGGCGAATCGCCGCTTCCTCGAGCGGCTCGCCAGCTTGGGGCGTCTGATCCTGTTTGACAGCCGCGGCACCGGCCTGTCCGACCGTGTCCTCGTGGAGTACAGCGTCGAGCAGGAGGCAGAGGACGCGATCGCCGTTCTCGACGCGTGCGAAAGCGAACGGGCTGCGGTGCTCACGTATGCCGTGGGCGGGCTCGTCGGAGCGCAGCTCGCCGCCGAGCGCCCCGATCGAATCGGGGCCCTGGTGATGTATGCCTCGTTGGCTCGCACCTCTTGGGCCCCGGACTACGACTGGGCGATGACGAGCGATGAGCGCGAGGAGCTCAGCGAGCGCACCATGGCCACCTGGGGCGAGGCCAACAGCATCGCCATGTCGGCGTGGGCGCCGTCGATGGCCGAGGACCCGGCGTTGGTCGCGTGGTTCGCGCGCATGCAGCGCCTCGCGGCGAGCCCGACCGAGGCGCGGATCATCTCGCGAGCCATGGTGGACCTCGACGTGAGGGACGCGCTGCCGGGGATCCGGGTCCCGACGCTGATCATGCACCGCCCACGGGAGCTGGTTTGGGATGTGCGCCACTCGCGCTACCTCGCCGAGCACATTCCGGATGCGCGCTACGTCGAGCTCGAGGGGGTCGACTCGTTCCCGTTCGTCGGCGACAGCGACGCGATCATCGAAGAGATCCAGGAGTTTCTCACGGGGGTACGGAGCGGCGGCGAGCTCATTCGCGCGTTGCGCACCGTGATGTTCACAGACATCGTCGACGCCACCGCGCGTGCCGCCGAGCTCGGCGACCGGCGCTGGCGCGACTTGCTTGCTCAGCACGACCGCGATGTTCGGGACGAGCTGTCGCGCTTCGACGGGCGTGAGGTCAAGACGGTCGGCGATGGCTTCCTTGCAACGTTCGACGGCCCGCCCTCTCGTGCTCTGCGCTGCGCACGGGCTATCGTGCGTGCCGCGAGCGATCTGGGTGTTCACATCCGTATCGGAATTCACACCGGCGAGTGTGAGTTGATTGGCGAGGACGTCGGCGGCATGGCCGTGCACATCGCATCGCGCGTCAGTGCGCTCGCCGGTCCGAGTGAAATACTGGTGTCCGGGACCGTGTTCGGGACCGTCGTGGGCGGACCCTTCACATTCGAAGACCGGGGCTTTCACGAATTGAAAGGCGTGCCCGGACGCTGGCCATTGTTCGCGCTCGGCTGACTCGGCAGCGCTTCTGTGCGGTCGCGACCCGTCCGGCGGACTAGCTTGCACGCGTAGCGCTGCGGCGGTGGTGCGTCGTCGGGCCTTGCGGCGCGCCCTGGACGCATTGGCCAGAGCACGCCACAAGCCTGTGCGCAACCCTCGGGCTCCGCCCCGGGCTGGCCCGCGTCTACCGGCTGCCCGCGCGATCGCGCTGGCGACGCTCGACGTCGGAAGCGTCGCTGACCGCCCACCCGATCCGCTCGATCAGCTGGGCAGCGGCGTGGTCGTCGCAGAGATGGTCGGGGTAGATCCACTCGTCGAGCAGCACTGCCCTGTCGGGTCGATCGCTCTGCTCGGTCGTAACGATGATTCTTGCCATTGCGAGTCTCTCCCTCTCCTAGCTTTCTGGATTGTCCGCCTCCCAGCGAAGCTTGGCTTCGTTGCCGTTACCCCGACTCATGGCCGCCACACATAATTGATGCTGAAACCAATTTCGCCTCGTGTGCGATCCCGCACAACCGACGGGCGGACGGAGGCGCAGCGTGCCTAAACGGCGACGCGGGCCGTGATCGGCGCCGGACGCCCGATGTGGAACCCCTGGGCGAGGTCCACTCCCAGCTCGCGCAGCAATGCAAGCGTGGATGCGTCCTCGACGCCCTCGGCGATCGTGCGCTGGCCAAAACCCGCGGCGACGCCCACGATGCCGGCCACGACTGCGCGAGAGCGCGGGTTCGCCACCAGGTCGCGAACGAAATCCATGTCGATCTTCAGGTAGCGAATCGGGAGGTGCTTGAGATAGGTGAAGGCCGCATAGCCCGTGCCGAAGTCATCGAGGGCGAAATGACACCCGATCGCGTCGAGTCGATCGGCGAATCGCGAAGCCTGGACGATGTCGGAGACGACGGCTGTCTCGGTGAGCTCGAACGCAGGAGGTGCCCAGCATCGATCGCCTCCTCGACCCCCACAGCGAACCCGACGTCGCGCCGCGCCTCCCGAACTCGAGCTTCCTGACCTCGCCGCTCGGTCACGTCCTCGAACACTAGGACCGCACCCAGTTGCCTGCCCTTCTCATCTTCGACCGGATTGGCGCTGATGGCGAGCAGCAGGTCGCCGGGCCGGCACCGAACCAGCACATCGAGCTCGCGGACTGTCTCCCCGTGGAGCGCCCGCATCAGCGGCAGGTCCTCAAGCGACATGAGCAGGCCGGCGTCGGTCCGCGGCCGGACCTGCTCGCGCCACGTCTCAGGATCAATGCCGGTCGAGCATGCACCATCCATCAGCTCTCGCGAGCGGCGACTGGCGTGGGTGATGCGACCGTTCGGACCGCATGCGATGATTGCCACGTCGACGCTGTCGAGCAGGACATCGAGCAGATTGCGCTCCTCGCGCAGGGACTGTCGCGCGTGCCTGATCCAGTCAGCCCGAAGAATGAGTGACATATGTCACTACTCGACTTCCGACGAGCGTTGCTCGATACCTCGTTCGGGTTAGCCGGCTTCGCGGCGCGTCAGTCCTCGATCAGCCCATCGGCCAGCACCAGGGCCACCAACTGCGCGCGCGTGTGGGCGCCGGTCTTCGACATCGCGTTGCGGACGTGGGTGCGCACCGTCTCGAAGGACAGGCCGAGATCGGCGGCGATCCGGCGGGTGCTCGACCCAAGCGCGACCAGCCGCACGACCTCGCGCTCACGATTCGTGAGCTTGGATTGCTTGTCGTTGCGAGAAGCGACTTCAGCTGCGCCCAACAGCTCCGGCCCGTCGGGCCTGAAGCGGGCGGAGAGGGTCACGACGAGAGCCATCCAGCGGTCGCCCACCGTCGTTGCGTGGGCCGCGTAGCTGACGTCCATGGGCGTGCCGTTGGCGTGCGTGATGACCCGCTCGCCGTATAGCTCGTTGCTGCGCACGAGTTGCTCCCAGAGTGCATCGGACGTCGCCGGCTCCTCGTCCAGCGAGGTGCGTCCGGCCAGCCGTCCGAGAACCTCATCGCGTGGGTATTGGTAGAGCTCGACCACGGCGTCGTTGATGCTGACGTAGCGGCGGTTACGGTCGAGGAGCGCCATCGGGGTGCGCGAGTGCTCGAAAATCGACCAGAACCCAACACGGGGCAGGTCATTCGGATCTCTTGACTTTGATCGAGGGTCCAACATCTTTTCCGGCAACCCAGCCCCCAAAGAGGGTATGGGACCGGCGATCCGGGAGCTATCCCCCATTCGGGGGATTCGGCCGGCGGACGTGTCCGCAGACCGACGCTCCCGGCGATGTCGCTGTGGGCCGCCGCTCAGCGCGGCGGCCCAACTTCGAGGCTGTTGGTAGCGAGAGCGCTCGCCTACTGATGCGAGAAGCGAACCTCGGTCCGCGTCCCGTTGAACGAGTGGACCCACACCAGATCTGCGTTGCCCTGGTTGTCCAATGCCAGCGACTGGAAGTCGCCGAGCTCGCGGTTGGCTGAGCAGTTCGTGCCTTCGGTGCACACGGGTCCACTCTTCGCCACCGTCGTGTCAACGCTTTCTGGAGCGGAGAAGGTGGTCCCTCCGTCGGTGCTCTGCAGGTAAGCCTCAAACCACTGCGCGGTGCCGGGCGCCGTGTCGGGGGTGCCGGGAGTGCTCGTGTGGTAGAGCGAGATCGCAATCTTCGAACCCTGAGCGGCGATCCACGGATACACGGAGGCGCCGCCGCTGACGAGCGTCCGCGGCGCCGACCACGACGCGCCCCAATCGTGTGAGTCGCTGTATGCGACCGAGCTGGTGCTCCCCTGAACGTTCAGCCACGTCGCCACCAGGTGGTTGCCGCCGGCATTTGCGACGACGGGGAAGGCAGCGTTCGTGGTGTTCGCGCTTTCGGGTTGGACGTTGACGTTCGCGAACGTCAGTGCACCGTTGCTCGAGCCGGCGAACTTGATCCCGCCCGAGGAGGTTGCGTAGATCAAGCCGACTTTGTCGTTCGAGCCCAACGCACCGCCTCCCGGCTGGGCGATCAGGTTTCCGGACGCGCAGATGCATCCGGTCTGGTCCACGGGGGTCGCGGCGAGGGTCGACACCGGATAGACGAGACCGCCGGAGCCCTTCGAGACGACGAGACCGAGCGGGATCTGATGGACGGCGTGGTAGACGATGCCAGCTCCGGTCGTGGCAACCCATTGACGGTCCTGGACCGGCAATCCCTGAAGCGGGTTCGCCGTCCAGCTGTTCCCCTTGTCGCTGGACGTCGACACCGTAGAGTCTCCGAGCCACAGGTCGGTCATGTAGATCGCCCCGTTGGTGGGATCGATCGCGACCTCGGAGTCCCCGCCGCCTGGCAGGTTTTCGCGCAGGCTGAACGGGGTCTTGGTCCAGCTGGTGCCGCCGTCTTCGGAGCGGAAGACGGGACTCGGGGACCCGGGCAGGTGCGAAAGCAGGCCCTCTGGGCCGTCGACGTAGATCGTGTTATCCGGCGCGACCGCGACGCCTGGCTCCGACATCGCCTCGCTCGTCACGACCGTCGTCGTGAACGCAGCCGCGGTGGTTGCTCCCGCGCCAAACAGCGCTGCGACGCTCACGACGCACGACGCCGTCAAGACCGACCGCATCGAGCGCGGCAGAACAACCCTCATACCGTCCTCCTGTCGTCTCGCTTCCCCTGGGCTCCTCAACCCTGAGGCCGGAGGATCGATACCCGGGGAAACAACGGGCCAAACCACTAATCGGCGCGACCTCGACGACTGGACGAGTTGCCGGTTTGCGAGGCAGCGTGCGGGGTATAGGGCGCCGCGGAAATGAATTTGGCGTGATGAGGTTGCGACGCGTACACCGCGAGGTGCATGCGTCTGTGGGGCTGATCGGATCGCAGAGCCGCAAGAGGGGCTGGCCGCTGAGCGCGAATCCAAGTAATCCGATTTTGGGAGGAATTTTGCGCAAGTTGATGATGGGCTCTTTGGGTTGTCTGGCGTTGACGCTGTTCGCCTCTGCCCCCGCGGCAGTGGCTCAATCAGCTGGTGGTTGCCAGCTGCAGGGCACAGCGAATTTCTCGCCCGGGCTGAACTCGAGCACACAGGCGTTCTCGTACAACTTCGGCGGCGCTCTGAGCGGCTGTCAGTCAAGTGAATCGGGCGCGCCGACGAGCGGGACGGTAGCAGCCGGCCAGACCGTGAGCGAGCAGGTCAAAAACTCCATCACGGGCGCGACTGACACGGTGACCTATCAGGAGCCGGTGCCCACCGGCAGCGGCGGTTGCGCCAGCAGCACGACGAGCGGCAACGCACTCACGACCTGGTCAGACGGCACGCACACCGTCGAGTCCTACTCGACGACCGGCGCACTAGCGGCGGTCAACTTGTCAGGAGGCGTCGTAGCGAGCATGACCCTTACCGCCGTCAATCCGCCTGCGGGCGACCCGACGACATTCACCATTACGACGAACAGATTCGCGGGCGACTCGGCGAGCGGGCTGCTCACCTTCCAGCCGCCCGAACCGACCGCCTGCAACACCCCGGCAGGAGCCACGACGGCTGCGATAAGCGGCGCCGTGACCCTCAGCTCCTGAGCCAGCACGGCGAGAATCCACGCGACAGGGCGGGACGCAATGTCGTCCCGCCCTGCCGTGTCTGCTCAGGCCGAGATCAGGCTCTCACGACGTTCTGAGCGGCGCCGCCGTACTCCCGTTTTGGGGTGCGACTCAGGTGGCGCTCACGCGCGCGTCGGCGCCAACGAACTGGAGCAGGGCCCTGTTGACTTGCAACGAGTGCGTCCACGCGATCGCGTGTGGACCGCCTTCGATGGTGACAAGTTCCATGTCGTTGATCAGGCCTGGCAGACGCTTGCCCGTCTTTTCGAACGGCAGGATCCGGTCGGCGTCACCGTGCACGACCAGAATCGGCACATCGATCTTCGGCAGGTCCTGGCGGAAGTCGGTCTCCCACGTGGGGATGCATGCCACCGCGGCAATGGCCGACGCGTCGGCCGCGATGTTCCAGCTGGACTGAAATGCCTGGTCGCTGACCAGGTTCCCGCCGAACACATCGATGTTGTAGAACGTGTCCAGGAAGCCCTTCATCCAGGCTGGAGCGTCCGCCTTGGCTTCCTTCATGAAACCTTCGAACAAGCTGGCCGGCAGCCCTTCCGGGTTGTCGTCGGTCTGCAGCAGGAACGGGGGGATCGGAGACACCAGTACACCTCTGGCGACACGCGCGGAGCCGTGGGCTCCCAAGTAACGGGTCACCTCGCCGGTGCCCATCGAGTGCCCGATCAGAGTCGCGTCGCGAAGGTCGAGCTCGTCCATGAGCACAGCTAGATCCGCTGCGAACGTGTCGTAGTCGTAGCCGAAGGCCGGCTGGCTCGACTTCCCGAATCCGCGCCGATCGTAGGTGATCACACGGTGGCCCGCCTCCAGCAACACCGGGACCTGCTTATCCCACGCGCGGCCGCTCAGGGGGTAGCCGTGGATCAGCACGACCGGCGGTCCCGAACCGTGATCCTCGTAGTACAGGTCGATCGATCCCGAGTTCTCATTACCGACACTGACGTAGGGCATGACGCTCCCTTCGGTTGAGGTTCCGTTCCGGCTGATGGTGCCGGGCTGGCCAGTCCGCGAGGACCCCGAAGGCGTGGGATGGCAATTCGTTCCCTGTCAAAGGACCGCAACGCGACCGCGCGGTCGAGGGCCCGTGCCATCCATCCTCGCACCGCTGTCAAGCGTCGTTCGGGTTTCTCGGACGCTGCTATCGCTGCCCTGAACGAGCAGCCGGGATGTGCGTGTCTCAGGCTTGGGTGGAGAGGCGTTCGTGGACCGATCGCACGGCGCTTGATCCCTCGCCGACGGCAGCAGCGACTCGCTTCAGGGAGCCGTGGCGGACGTCGCCGGCGGCGAACACGCCGGGTACCGATGTCTCGAAGGGAAGCGGATCGGATGCGCCTGTCAGGGAGTCCGGCAGCTGGCGATCGGTGAGCACAAAGCCGTGTCGGTCGAGCAGCACGTCGGGCCCCAGCCAGCCGGTCTCCGGGGTCGCCCCGATGAAGCAGAACAGCCCCGAGCAGGCGGTCGTCTCTTGCCGGCCGCTTGCGCTGTGGCTGAGCGTCACCTGCTCGAGGTGATCCTCACCGGCGAGTGCTTGCACTTCGACACCCGTGAGGAGGTCGATTTTTGGATCGGCCTCGATCCGCTCGATCAGGTACTGGGACATGGTCTGCGTGAGATCGTCGCGGCGGATCGCGAGCGTGACCTTGCAGTTGTGCTGCCCGAGGTAGATCGCTGCCTGTCCGGCCGAATTCCCGCCCCCGATCACCAAGACGGGGCTTCCGTCGCAGACGCGCGCCTCGAGGTCGGTCGCCGCGTAGTAGACGCCGGCGCCCTCGAAGCGATCCAGGTCATCGACGGCGAGCCGTCGGTAGCGGGCCCCCGAGGCCACGATCACCGCCAAGGTCGGGATCTCGCTGCCATCCGCCAGGACGACTGCGTGGAATCCTCCCTCGACTCGCAGGCCGGCCGCCTCGCAAGGAGCGTTCAGGCGAGCCCCGAGTCGCAACGCCTGAACGGCGGCCCTCGATGTGAGGTCCCCGCCGGAGATGCCATTCGGGAACCCCGCGTAGTTCTCGATCCGCGAGCTCGCACCCGCCTGGCCTCCAATTGCAACTGCGTCCAGGGACACGGTGCGCAGGCCCTCTGAGGCGCCATAGACCGCAGCGGCGAGACCGGCGGGCCCGCTACCGACGACCACCAGGTCGAAGACGTAGCCCGGAACGGGTTGAAACGTCAATCCGAGGTGCGCGGCGAACGTCCCCGGTGAGGGACGGCGCAGAGTCTCGGTGGCCATGACGACCGCCGGGATGTCTGCCCGGCGCAGCCCCATGGTTGCGAGCAGCCCATCGACGTCGTCTACATCCTCCACGTCGATCCACGCATGAACGAGACGTGAGTGTTCCGCGAACCCCCGCAACGCCATCGCCTCACGCGAGTATCGAGACCCGACGATCCGGATGGCCTGAGCACCCTCCCCCGATCGCAGGATCTCACGCCGCGCCACGAGCGCGCGGAAGATCGTTTCCGAAAGCACCGGCAGCACGCTCATCAGACGCCGGAACTCGGCCTCGGCGATCACCACCACCCGCCCAGCTCGCGTGATGCGAGCCGTCAGGAAGCGACGCTGACCGGTCAACAGGTTGAGCTCCCCTACGAACATGCCCGGTTCAAACGCGGCGACGACGACGTCTCCCTCCTCGCCCGATCGAAAGACCTGGGCCGCGCCCTCGAGAATGACGAACAGGTCGAATGAAGCCTCTCCGGCCTTGAACAGAAGGTGGCCCGCGGAGACTGCCCGCTCAGACCCAAACGCGGCCAGTTCCCCGAGCTCCGACGCGGAAAGCACCGGAAACGCGACGGGGTCTGGGCTAATCGAGGCGCTCACCGGAATCGGGACGTCCGCCGGAAGAAGTTGACGGCGAAAATCAGGCGGGTGCCATCCTAGTTCCTGGCTAGCGGTTTTCCGACGCCGACGCGCCGTTCGCGTAGCCCTCCACTCCGCCCAGCGGTCCCCGCGGCGGCTACCGGGTGAGGGCGCTGTCGGCCGCGCCTGCGTAGAGCTCGACGGCGCGCCAGCAGTACCAGGCGACGACCGTGCGGTAGGGACGGTAGGGCTCGCCAAGCGGCTCGAGCTCGCGCGCACTCGGCGTCGGGATCTTCCACGCAAGGCCGTAGCCTTGCCGAACCCCGAAGTCGCCGACTGGCCAGACGTCGAGGCGCCGGAGCTGGAACATGAGGAACATCTGGGCCGTCCACGGTCCGATGCCGCGAACGGTCGAGAGGCTGGCGATGACCTCCTCGTCCGATCGGCGGGATAGGCCGCGCGGCGACAACACGACCGTCCCGTCGAGCACCTTGGTAGCGAGGTCGCGCAGCGAGCGAGCCTTGTTGGCGGACAGGCCGACCGCTCGCAGCGTCTCGTCTGAGAGCGACAGCAGCGCTTCCGGCTCCACGTCCTCGGAGAGCGCGGCGACTAAACGACCGTGGATCGCTTTCGCGGCCGCGCCGGCGAGCTGCTGGTAGACGATCGCTTCGACCAGAGCGGCGAAATGCGACGCCGTGCCTCGCCGGCTGATGCGAATCGGGCCTGCCGCCGCGATCAAGCTGGCAAGGACCTTGTCGCGGGTCGCCACGATCTCGGCCGCCTCCGCGTGCGACACCCGCTTGGGGCGGGCTTCGGGGACATTGCTCATCGTGAAGACTCCATTGTCGCCTATCACCGTTGCTAGCCGGCCGCAGAATTAATGTCGGGCCGCCTGACGGGCGTCGATCAGTCGCCGGACCGGCACTCTCGTGTCGCCAAGCCGCTGCATCCTGCCCCTCTCTGAAGGCCTTTCGTAACGACGAGGACCCGAATATGAAATCGGGGCGCCCGGATTCGA
>DATMQG010000093.1:0-40732 GCA_035566835.1 Solirubrobacteraceae bacterium | reverse complement strand
GGCGCGAGCGGATCGTGGCGATCGACGACGAGGCCGTGCTGATGGCGCCCTACGGCTCGAGGCTTCCCTTCCACCTGATGCTGGCGCCGCGGCGGCCGCGCGCCCGTTTTGAGGAAGACGGCGCCACGGGCGCGGCGCTGCTGCACGACGGCCTCTGCCGTCTCGCACGCCACCTCGGATCGAGCCCGCCGCTGAACCTGTGGGTCCGCACGGCCCCGCGCGGCGCAGATCACTTCTGCTGGCGGATCGAGGTGCTCCCGCGGCTCACGCACATCGCGGGACTCGAGCTGTCGACCGAGCTGAACCTGAATATCGTCGCACCCGAGCGGGCGGCCGCGATCCTGCGCGAGGCGTGAACGCACGACGGCGCCGCGCCGGCGAGCGCCATCGGTAGTCTGCCGGCATGCCTCCCGAGCAACGTTTCGTGCCCCGCTTCGCGGCCGAGCCCCCCCAGGAGGAGCTGCCTTACGGGCGCTGGGAGGAGCGACTGCGCAAGGAGTTCCTCGATGGCGCAGACCAGCTGCCGGAGGCGCCCGAGGATCTCGGCGAGCCGGGTGAGATCATCTGGTACCCGGATCGCTCGTGGCACGGGCGCACATACGTGCCGGGGACGTCGCGGACCTCCGGCGGGTATGAGCTGTTCGGCTACGTCCGTTTCGTGCCCGCGAGCGAGAATGGCGAGCCGAGCGAGTTCTCCGCGCACATCGACTTCACCGATGAGCTCGCGGAGCGAAATCCCGACTGGCGGATGGATCTGTGCGAGGAGGTCGTGGGCTCGTGGCGCGGGCACGCCGGCGCGGTGGCCGCAATGACGCTCGTATGGGGTCGCCCGCTGATGTCCGGCGGGCGCATCGCCACCGCGGAGCTGGCCGATCTCGCCGTTGACCAATGCGAGTTGATCGAGGAGCGCTTCACGCTTCTCGCTCCGGACGACTACCGCCACGACCTGCTCGAGGTGAAGCTGTTCGACGGCAAGGGACACGAGCTGGCACGAGAGTCGCTCTACGCCGGCGAGGACGAGGACGAGCGGGAGGACGGGGAGGTCGCGGCGCAGTAGTCGCCGCCCGTAGCGCCACCGCCCGACCGATCCCAACTCTCAAGCTCAGCGGGCACGTATCCGATTACGTACTGATCGGCCGGTGGTCCGACCCGCTCGGTCGGACATGCCATGGTCAGACGAGCCGCAAGATTGATCGCCAGCCGCGAGGCCCTCGAGGTCGCGCGGATTCCCCTCCTGTGGACGCTCTCTCTGGCGGCGACCGCCGGCTTCGCAATTCTCGTCACCGTTCACCTCGGCAACGCCTCGGGCTGGACCGCGTTCGAGGACGTGGGCGAAACGCTTGCCGCGCTGATCGCCGCGCTCGCTTGCGCGTCGCGAGCCGGGCGAGACCGCCGCGAGCGCGCGGGCGCCGGGGACTCGGGCCACGGCACCTGGCGAGCTTGGCGGCTGCTCGCGTACGGGCTCGGAGTCTGGGCGGCCGGCCACATCGCCAGGAGCGTGTGCGAACTCGGCTTCGGCATCAACCCCAAGGCACCCTCCGCGCTGGACGCCGCGCCGCTGGCGGCTTGGGTGCTCGTGGTGGGCGGCCTGCTCAGCATGGTGAGGACCCCGGCCGGGAGGCTGTCTCACCTGCGCGGAGCCGCGGAGGCGCTGCTGATCGCCGCCGGCTGCTTCCTGATCAGCTGGTGCGCCGTGATCGCCGCCGTGTTCGCGAGCAGCGACACGTCGAAGTCCGGGCAGATCGTCAACCTCGCATACCCGGTGCTCGACGCCGTCGCTCTGTCGGGCGTCCTGTTCGTGGCGGCACGCGGCAGGGAGCGGGTGCCACCCGGGCTTGGCCTGCTCGGGCTCGGGATCGCGTGCGTCGCGATCTCCGACTCGGCGTTCTGGTACCTGAGTGCGCTTCACCCATCCTTCCCGAGGGTCAGCCCGATCGACATCGGGTGGCTGGCCGGCTTCCTCGTGATCATGTTGGCGGCCGCCCAGCGACCGGGCCCGCGTCAATGGATGCGAAGGCTCGCAGCCGGCCGCCTCGTGCCGGGCCTTCCCACGCTTCCGGCGGCCGTGGGCATCGCCACCGCGCTCGCGAGCTGGCTGGCCGGGAGAAGCCTCGGGCCGCCGAGTGTGCTGCTGGCGATCAGTGCCGCGCTCGTCCTGCTCGCCCTGCTCCTGGAGCTGATAGGCGTGTATGAGAACCAGGCTCTCACGAGCGACCTGGAGCGCCGCGTCGAGCGGCGCACTGCCGAGCTGCGTGCGACGGAGCGTTACTACCGGGCGCTTGTTCAGCAGTCATCGGACGTGATCATGGTGGTCGAGCCCGACCTCACCGTCCGCTACGTCAGCGACTCGATGGAGACGATCTTCGGCCACCAGCCGCCCGCGCTCGTCGGACGCAAGCTCGAGGCGGCGACGGGCGGCTCGAACGCCCTCACCGAAGCGCTCAAGCGGACGACGATCCCGGCGGGCCACGTCTCCCGCGTCGAGTGGGAGCTGACCGACGCCACCGGTCGAATCCGCTACGCCGAAACGGCGATCAGCAATCTCGTCGGCGACCCCAGCGTCGGCGCGCTGGTGCTCAACACGCGTGACGCCACCGATCAGGTGGCGCTCGAGCGCCAGCTGCGCCACCAGGCGTTCCACGACCCGCTCACGGGACTGGCAAACCGTGCCCTGCTGGCCGATCGGGCGGAGCAGGCGCTGATGCGCTCGGCGCGGTCGGGGGCTTCCGTGGCGGTGGTGCTCGTGGACCTTGACGGGTTCAAGTTCGTCAACGACAGCCTCGGTCATCAGGTGGGCGACGTCGTCCTCGGCGAGGTGGCCCGCCGCCTGGAATCGCTCGTCCGCTCGGAGGACACGGTCGCCCGACTGGGGGGCGACGAGTTCGTGATCCTGATCGACGACGTGGGCGGCATGCAGGAGACGCAGGCCCTCGCCGAGCGCGTCCGCGACGTCCTGCGCCCACGCTTCAGCCTGCCCGGTTGGGACTACGCCGTAACCGCAAGCGTGGGTGTCGCGATCGGCTCGGCGCCGCAGGTGGACGCGCACGGTCTGCTGCGAGACGCAGACACGGCGATGTACGTGGCCAAGACCAGCGGCAAGGACTCGGTGCGGCTCTTTGCTCCCTCGATGCACGAACGCGCGCACGAGCGCTTCCGTATGCAGGCCGATCTCCGCGGCGCGCTGGAACGCGGGGAGCTGCTGCTCTTCTACCAGCCGATATACGAAATGCACGACGGTCGCCTGAAAGGATTCGAGGCGCTCGTGCGCTGGAGTCACCCGACCCGTGGCCTGATAGCGCCAGAGCGATTCATCCCACTCGCCGAGGAGAGCGGTTTGATCGTGCCGATCGGCCGCTGGGTGCTGCAGCAGGCGATCCGCCAGGTCACCGCCTGGGATCGTCGCCACCCGAGCGCGCGCTCGGTTTCGATCTCAGTGAATGTCTCGACGGTTCAGCTCACGGCACCGAGCCTACTCCACGACGTTCAGAGCGAGCTCGAGCGGTCCGGGATCGCGCCTTGGCGGGTGGTGCTCGAGATCACCGAGGGCTCGCTGGCCACGGACACCGAGCGGACGATCGAGGTCCTGGAGGCGCTGCGCAAGCTCGGGCTGCGCATCGCGATCGACGACTTTGGCACCGGATACGCCTCCCTGTCGCACCTGCGGCGCCTGCCCGTCGACATCCTCAAGGTCGACAAGAGCTTCGTCGCGGCCTTGAGCGAGGGCGGAAGAAGCCGCGAGCTGCTCGAGGCCATACTCGGCGTCGGCCGGGCCCTCTCGCTCGCCGTCGTGGCAGAGGGAATCGAGGCGCAGAGTCAGATGACGATACTTCAGGAAATGGGCTGCGAGATGGCCCAGGGGTACCTCGTGGGCAAGCCGAGCCCGGCCGAGGTCGCCGAGAGCCTGCTCGGTGCCGACGTGACACCGGCTCGCATCCCCTCGCTGGCAGGCTCACGGGCCGCGAGCTCACGGACTTGAACCGAAGCTGACGGGTAGGACCGGGGCCCCGGCGCTGCGGTGTCGGATGAGACCCGGCGCTTGCTGCGCCGGCGATGACCGCGGCGCTCGGATCCTGACGGTGGATGACGGTCACCTACACTTTGCGCCGGTTCCCCAACATGTTTGAGGGGCGCGCGGTCGAGCGCCGCGGCGAGGTCAGGCTGACTCCGGGAGGCCAAGCAGGTGCCAGACATCACTGAGCCGATCCCGACAGCCGGCCGTGGCAGGCTTGCACAGGTGATCGCGGCGCGCGGCGGGCAGGCTGCGCCGGAGGCCCCCTTCGTGATCGAGCATCGCGAGGCGCTCATCTACATGCTGTGCGAGGCGGCGGAGCTCGAGCACGGAATCATGTGCCAGTACCTGTTCGCGGCCTTCTCGCTGAAGCAGCGCGAAGACGAGGGACTGACGGAAGCGGAGCTCGCGTCCGTTACACGCTGGCGACAGACGATCTCTCACGTCGCGACGGAGGAGATGCTGCACCTGGCGCTCGTTCACAGCCTGCTGTCTGCGTTCGGCGCGGCACCGCACCTCGGGCGTCCCAACCTGCCGGTCCCGGCCCACCACTATCCCGCCGGCGTGAACCTCACGCTCGTCCCGTTTGGTGAACAGGCGCTCCGTCACTTCATGTTCCTCGAGCGTCCCGAAGGGATGGCGCTCAAGGGTGCCGAGGGGATCGACGCGCCGGTCCACGACGCTGTCCCGCTGATGGCCGAGCGCGACATCGTCCCTCACCTGCAGGACTTCGCGACGGTCGGTCACCTGTACCGATCGATCGAGCAGGGGATCGCGCACCTTGCCGAGAAGTTCGGGGAGCGGGGGTTGTTCGTCGGACCACCTCGCGCCCAGGCGACGAGCGAGGACTTTCGTTGGCCGGAGCTGGTGGCGGTGACCGACCTGGCCTCGGCCCAGCGGGCGATCGACACGATCCTCGAGCAGGGCGAGGGCGCACGCGGGGACTGGGAACAGGCGCACTTCGGGCAGTTCGTGCAGATCCTCGACGAGTACCGGACGATGATGGCGTCGAACCCGGGCTTCGATCCCGTCCGGCCCGTGATGTTCGCGACCGTGCGCCCATGTGAGCACGACGAGCAGGTGCCGCTGATCGGCGACCGGGTCACGTCACGCTGCGCGGACCTCTTCAACGTGAGCTATGAGGTGCTGCTGCAGATGCTCGAGCGCTACTTCGCTCACACGGAAGAGACCGACGCGCAGCTCGCGACGCTCGCCAACACGACAATCGCGCTGATGGCCGGGGTCCTCAAGCCGCTCGGCGACCTCATCACCACGCTGCCGGCCGGTCCCGAGCACCCCGGCCTGAACGCCGGCCCCACCTTCGAGCTGTTCTACGAGAGCGACTACCTGATGCCTCACCGCGAGGCTGCATGGACGCTGCTCGAGGAGCGCCTGCGCGAGGCGGAGAACTTCTGTGGCCTTGTCCAGGAGATCGCCTCAGATCGCGTCGCTGCGGAGCTCGATCCCGTCTGCCGCGCGCTTGATCAAGCGGCCGACTCGTTGTCGGCGCATTTCGCCGATTGGGGTGGGGTGAGCCGCTTTGCGCGCAGCCAGACGGGCCCATCCGGCGCCGGCCGCGACACGCTCTCGTCGCTCCGGTCACAGGCAAGCGCGCTGGCGGGAAGCGTCGGCTCGGTGGAGCCCGCCGGCGAGGACGCCCGTCAACTCAGCGCTCTCTCCGCCGGCGCGCTCGAGGCATGCCTGACCGCTCTGAGCGCGGCCGACAGCGCCGCGTCGGGCGCGGATCGCGCTCGCGCCGGTGCGGCAGCCGACCGTCTGCTCAACAGCGTGATTCGGCCGCTCGCGCAGGCGGTGAGCGGACGTGCGCCCGACGTGCGCGGCGCAGACGGCGCATCGGAAGGCGCAGCCGACGCCAGCGTCCCGGATCTCGACGCCACCGCCGGCCTGCAGGAGCTGATCTGGGCGCTCGCCCAGAGCGCCACCACGCTGCGAGCGCAAGCGAAGCTCGAGCCGCGCCAGGGCGCGCTGCTGATGGAGGCCACCGCGGCGCTGCAGGATCTCACCCTCGCCGCATCGGCTTGCGACGGTCCGGAGGCTGCCGCGTCGCGCCTTGCTCACCTGCGCGACCTGCAAGCCGGCTGCGAGCCCGGGATCCAATGCGAGGCCAACGGCCCGTACCTGTTGACGAACGTCCGAACCCTTCGCGACTGGCTCGGCCAGGAGATGCCCGCTCGGCCGCAGATGGCTGTTTGCCGCTGCGGGGAGTCGGCCATCAAGCCGTCGTGCGACGGCGCATGCGCGCGCGTGGGCTTCACCGACGCGAAGGACCCGAATCGCGTGCCGGATCGACGCGACGCCTACGCCGGGGTACAGCTCACCGTCTACGACAATCGTGGCATCTGCCAGCACTCCGGCTTCTGCACCGATCGGCTCGCGAGCGTCTTTCACACCGAGGGCGCCTTCGTGACCCCGAGCGGCGGCCGCATGGATGAGATCGTCCGCGCCGTGCGTGACTGCCCCTCGGGCGCGCTCAGCTACGCGATCGACGAAGTGGAGGCGCGCCGGCAGGTCGACTGGGACGACTCGCGCGAGCCGGTCATCGAGGTGAGCAAGGACGGTCCCTACCGAATCACCGGTGCCATCCCGCTGCGTGACGCGGATGGCGCGCCGGTGCAGCGAGCCGAGGGCGCATCGACCGAGCACTACGCGCTCTGCCGGTGCGGGCACTCGCAGAACAAGCCGTTCTGCAGCGGCGTGCATTGGTACGTCGACTTCAAGGATCCGGTACGCGACACGGACCGGGTGCCGACGCTCTTCGAGTGGTGCGGCGGGCTTCCCGCGTTGACGCGCATGACGCGGCTCTTCTACGAGAAGCACGTGCCGGAGGACCCTCTGCTGGCGCCCCTGTTCGCCGACATGTCCCCCGACCATCCGCAGCGCGTCGCAAAGTGGCTGGGCGAGGTGTTCGGCGGACCGAAGCTCTATAGCGAGGGGTACGGCGGCTACCAGCGCATGATCTCCCAGCACCTGGGGAAGGAGCTGACGGAGGAGATGCGCGCACGCTGGGTGGCGCTGCTCTGCCTCTCTGGCGAGGAGGCCGGCCTCCCCTCCGACCCCGAGTTTCAGGCAGCATTCAGGTCCTACATCGAGTGGGGCTCACGTGTGGCGCTCGAAAACTCCCAGCCGGGAGCGAAGCCGCCGTCGCAGATGCCGATGCCGAGGTGGTGGTGGGCGTGCGACGCTGTCCCGGGATCGCGCGTCTCTGCGCTGGAAGGCCAGGAGCAAGCGCAACAAGACGCGATCGAATTGCCTGCCGAGAACGAGCCGCTCGGGTTCGAGCAGCACATCAAGCGGCTGTTCCGCGAACGCGACCGGCAGTCGATGAAGTTCGCCTTCGACCTCTGGTCCTACGACGACGTCTCGAGGCATGCCGATGCGATCCTGCAGCAGGTCGCCGACGGCGCGATGCCGTGCGACGGCGGGTGGCCCCCGGAGCGGGTCGCGGTCTTCCGCCGCTGGGTTCAGGACGGCAAGCCGGCGAGCGTGCCCCCGCCCGGCTGAGGCTCGCGTTGCCAGCTGGCGCCCTGCCGGCTCGGGCGTCCATCAGCCGAACAGCGCGTCCACCGACACCTCGATTCGACGGGCCGGACGCTCACGTGCAGCTGCGGGTGGCTCGCTCTCGACCGGGTGCGTGACGGTGAACAGCTGCTTCACCTCATCCGTCAGGAAGCGGGAGGCCTTGCCATATCCGTGACCGTCGTCGCGTGCCTGGGGATGGTGGTAGTAGCGGAACGGGACGTACACGTGGAGGCGGCGGCGGGGACGCGTGAGGGCTACGTAGAAGAGCCGCCGCTCCTCGGCGATGCTCTCATCGTTCGACGTGCTCATGTCGGCGGGAAAGTTGCCGTCGTAGGCCGCGATCAGGTGGACGGCGTCCCACTCGAGCCCCTTGGCCGAGTGCACGGTGCTGAGCACGAGGTAGTCCTCGTCGAGATGGGGCGGCCCGGCCAGATCGGCGCTCGAGGCGGGCGGGTCGAGCACGAGCTCCGAGACGAAGTGGCGAACGTCCTCGGCGCCGCGTGCGATGGCGAGGAGCTGCTCGTAGTCGCCCACGCGCGCGGCCCAGTCGGGATAGTGGACGCGGATCAAGGGCGTGAGCGCCGCGCACAACTGCTCGACGCGCCTGCCGGGCGTGACTTCGCCGGTCGTGTCGGCCAGCGCGTCGATCACGGCGGAGGCGTGCTCGAGCGAGCCGGACGGCACATGCTCGGCGGCATCGGCCCAGCGGCCCAGCTCCGGAGGACCTCCGCCTGGCGGGCGAAGTTCGTCGAGGATGCGCCGGGCGCGCACCGGCCCGACACCATCGAGGAGCTGCAGCAGCCGAAACCAGCTGACCTCGTCGGCCGGATTCGTCGCGAGGCGAAGCAGCGCGATCAGATCCTTCACGTGGGCAGCCTCCAGGTAGCGCAGGCCGCCGTACTTGACGAACGGGATCGAGCGGCGAGTCAGCTCCAGCTCGAGCAGGTCGGAATCGTGGCCCGCCCGGAAGAGCACCGCCTGCGAGCGCAGTTCCATCCCCTCCTCCCGCACCGCCAGCACGCGTTCGCACACCTGATGTGCCTGGTCGCTCTCGTCCCTGGGGAAGACGAGCTCAGGCGTTGGGCCTCCCTCGCGATCGGTCCACAGCAGCTTCGGATAGCCGAGCCGGTCCTGCTGCGAGACGGCGTTGGCGACGTCGAGCACGGGCGACGTCGAGCGGTAGTTGCGCTCGAGCGTGATCACCTCGGCATCGGGAAAGACCTGCGCGAACTCGAGAATGTGACGCGCGCTGGCCGAGCGAAAGCCATAGATCGCCTGGAAGTCATCGCCGACGACCGTGATCTCCCGCCGCGCTGCGCAGAGGCCTCGCAGGATGTCGACTTGGAGGCCGTTGACATCCTGATACTCGTCCACGAGCACGTGCTCGAACATGCCGGCCATCTGCGGACCGATCACGTCGTCGCCGGCGAGCGCACGCCAGTAGAGCAGCAGATCGTCGAGATCCAGGACGCCGAGCTCGCGCTTGCGTGAGACGTACGCGCGGAACGTCTGCGCGAGAGCGTCCAGATGCTCCTCGCACCACGGAAACGACTCGACGAGCACATCGGCGAGCGGCGTCTGCGCGTTGACCGTCCGAGAGTAGATGTCGAGCATGGTCTGCGCGCGGGGGAACCGGCGTCCCGTTGCCGCATGACCGCGCTCCTGCCGTACGAGGTCGAGCACGTCGGCGGCGTCCGCCGCGTCGATCACGCCGAAGCCGGGGGCGAGACCGAGCGAGGAGGCGTGCAAGCGCACCAACCTGTGACCAACGGAGTGGAAGGTGCCGCCCACGATGCGTCCCACGTTCGGCGCCGCGCGCTCTCCGAGTCCTCTCGCACGCTGGATCATCTCTCGCGCCGCCCGGCGGGTGAATGTGAGCAGCAGGATCCGCTCGGCGGAGACCCCCTCGGACAACAGCCAGGCCACGCGGGAGCACAGCGTCGTCGTCTTGCCCGTGCCCGCGCCCGCCAGGATCAGCAGCGGACCGCCAGCATGCCTGACGGCAGTTCTCTGCTCGGCGTTCAGCTCCTGCAGCCATGGCGGGGACGACCCAGCGTCGAACATGTGTTCGGCACACTAGGGCGAGGCCCGGATGCCAAGGCCTCGCTCCAGGCAGCCCCCGTCAGCACGCCCTAGCGGCGGCGGCGCGGCTGGCGCCTCACACGGAGGCGGGCAGGCGGACCTCGGTCAGCCGGATGCTGTTGCCCGAGGGGTCGCGAAAGCCCGAGTCGATGCCGTAGGGACGCTCCTCGGGCTGCTCGGTGAACTCGACGCCGCGCGCCAGGAGCTCCTCGTAGGAGGCCTGGCAGTCATCGGTCGTGAGGAACACCGTCCCTGCGAAGCCCTTCGCCATCAGCGTGCGCACCTGCTCGGTCGTCTCGGCGTCCATCACCGGCGGCCCCGGGATCGCCATCAGCACGATCGCGAAGTCGGGCTGCCCGGCTGGCCCGACGGTGAGCCAGCGGAAGTCGCCCAGCTCGGCGAGGGTGACGTCCGCGCGAACCTCCATACCGAGCTTCTGGGTGTAGAACGCGAGTGCCTCGTCCTGGTCGTGGACCCACAGCTGTGCGTTGGCGATCTTGATCATTGGTTGCTCCTAGGGGTAGGGGGAAACGTCGTCGGCGAACAAAGCTAGATCAGCGCCGGCAGCCTGTCTTCTCGAAACGTGCGGTCTTGAGCCGCCGGCCCCCCGGCACCTCGGTGAGCCCGACCCTATTTCGCAGTCACCGCGCCAGCTTGCTGGCGCGGTGAGGGATGCGCTTCGGGCAGAGCAGCCCGAGGCGCGACTGGGCCGGTGCGACGTGTCACTCGAAGACCATCAGCGTGAAGCTCGTCGACCGTCGCGTCGAGCAACTCGCCGGCCGCCGCTCCGTCCGCGGTGAGGTAGCACCGGGTGTAGTCCGCGCTGTAGCCCGAGCACTGGGTCTCAGCCACCTTGTCGACGAGCACGCGCACGGTCTGGGCGAGCTTGGCCGTGCGATGGTGGCGGGAGCGGACCTCGGAGAGACCGCGCATCACCTGTGAGCGGCGCTTCTTCTCCTCCGGTGGGACCCGATCGCCAAGCGCCTCGGCGGCCGTGCCCGGGCGCGAGGAGTACGGGAATGTGTGCACGCGACTGATACCGACGGTCTCGACCAGCTCCAGGGTCCGCTCGAACGCGACGCGATCCTCGTTGGGAAACCCCACGATCACATCGGTGGTCACGTTGACGTGCGGCACCGCGGCGCGCAGAGCGCGGATCGCGTCGAGATACTCGGCCGCCGTGTAGTGACGACCCATCGCCGCGAGCACCGCATCGTCGCCGGATTGCAGCGGCACGTGCATATGAGGGCAGACCTTCGGCTCCTCGCGCAAAGCAGCGATGAGCGAGTCCTTGACGTGAATCACCTCAACCGAGGACAGTCGCACCCGCTCGATGCCGGGCACGTGCGCTGCCGCAACCAGCAATTCACCAAGATCGAGCCCGCGCTCGGGATCGCGGTAGTCGCCGACGCTGATACCCGTCATCACGATCTCGGGCTGGTCGTGCGCGACACGTTGCTCGGCCTCCTTCAACACCGCCGACGCCGGACGCGAGCGGGCGGAGCCCCGCACCGTCGGGATGATGCAGTATGCACAGTGGCAATCGCAGCCGTCCTGCACCTTGACGAAGCCACGCACTCGGCTCCCTGACCACGCGCCAATCCCGTCGCGCGGCGATTTACGCACGCGCAGGTTGTGCTCAAGATCGATGCAGGCGCCGGTTACCCCCGGCGGCTGGGACTTCGTTGACGCCATCGCCGATGCGACGTCCTCAGCGGTGCCGGTGAATGCCTTCACATTCGGGTCGATCTCGGCGAACTGGCTGGAGCGAAGATTCACCGCGCAGCCGCCGACGAATACCTGACGCGCCGTCTTCAGCGAGCGGCGGACCGACTGGCGCGACTTTGCCTCAGCCTCGCCCGTGATGCAACAGGTGTTGATCACGTGCAGCTCGGCGTCCGCCTCCGAGACCTCCTCGTGCCCAGCGTCGAGCAACAGCCGACGGGCGAGCATCGCGTCGGCCTGGGAGACCTTGCAGCCGAGGAACTTGACCGCGAAGCGCATCGGACTGCGGAGCGTACCTGCTGCGAAGCGCGGCGCGCTCGATGGGAGCCTCACTGAACGACGAGCGTGGCAGCCATGCCCGCTGCCCGATGGCCCGGAAGCGAGCAGAACAGGGTGTAGCTACCTGCGCGCAGCACGAGCGTCAGGTCCTGACGATGGTCGGGTTCGGTGTTCGAGAAAGCTCCGGCTTCATTCGATTCTTCGGCCGTCAGAACAACGTGCATGTTGTGGGGATCTTGCCCACGGTTGACGAACTCCATGATCACTTCTCCAGCCGGGACCGTCGGGCGCGACAGCGTGAAGCTGTACTCCTCAGCGGTTATCTGAACACGCGCCGGGGACGGAGGGGCCGGCGGCGGCGCGCTGGGTTCGACGGGTCTTGGCGCGGACACGGGGGCGGGACCAGCGGGGACGTCCGCTCGCTGGCTGGACGGACTCGGAGCCGGGCTCGCCGAAACCGGGACCATGGGGGGTGAGGGCGGCGGGTCCAGTTGGTGGCGGGTTTTAGAGCGCCGGCGCCACCCGCGAGGGAGCTGCGGGCAGCCAGCCAAGCGATCAGGCCGGAGGTGGCGTGGGGCGCACACCCGCACAACGTGCGTGGCGCCGTGGGACAGACCCCGGCGAGTGCTCGCCGCTCCGGCTCCAACCACACGTGCCCTTGCGGGTGAGACGGCCACACAGCGCTGGCTGTGACAAGCGCGGCGGGCGTGCTGAGGATGACGGTCACTGACGGCACTGGGAGCGCCGGCGCGACGCACAGCGCTCTGCCGCCGCACGAGCGCTTGCGAAGTTCTCGACGCAGACCTTGGACTGGCTTTCGGGCGTCCGCCACGGGTTTGTGCGACAGCTAGTGACAGGAGCAGGAGCGCGGTGCAGACCGCGAGCGCCGTGCCAGCCCGCCGGCCCGTGAAAGGCCCGACGGACCGAGGCGCACGCCTGCGAGCCGTCCGCGTGCCGGCGGTGGAGGCACGCCTGTCTGGCATCAGACGACCAGTTTCGGAACCGTGCCGAGGCTACCGGCTCCCGGGATCACGGCCGAGGCTTCGATCTGGAACCACTGTTCAAGCAGGCCGCTGTACATCGCGCGGAAGTCCGAGGTGTTGACGAGATTTTCGTTTTCGTCGAGTTTTGCGAGACCCGGGAATTCGCCCACCATCTTGCCGGCCGCCCGGGTGCCGATCAGGAAGGCGGCGCCGGCGGCGCCGTGGTCGGTGCCGGACCCGTTTTCCTGCGGGCGGCGTCCAAACTCCGACCAAAGCTCGATCAGCACGCGGTTATCCAATTTGCGGGCTTCGAGGTCGCGCTGAAACGCCAGCACCGATTCGACGGTCTCAGCGAGGTTCGTGCCGAGTGTGTTCGCCTCGTCTGAGTGTGTGTCATATGAGCCCACCGCGCTGAGCGAGGCGCACTTGATCGGCAGCCCGCCGGCGAGCATCGCGGCGAGCGCGGCCAGCCGTTCGGGGAACTGGCCGCCGCTGCTCGGGTATGTGACCGGCGAGGTATACCCCGGTTTGCCTTCCGAGCCGACGAACGGCGCCATCTTGTCGAGGATGATGCTCGTGTCCAACGACGCGGCACGCGCCTGCGCGTAGGCCGGAGAGGGCGCTGCAAGGGCGCCCAGCTGCCCATAGGTCTTCAACGTGGGGGCGGTGAGCGGTTCGCCGAGGCCGTGGGCCCACAGGCTGTAGTCCGAGGGCGAAGACACAGCCGCGACCGGCATCTTCGTGGTGGCCAGGGCGGGAGCCAGGCTGTAATCGAGCGAAAGACCCTGCAGCGGGTTGCTCGGATCACCGGTCAGGTCCAGCAAGCGCCCCATCCAGCCCGAGCGCGCGTTCACATCGAGCCCGCCCACCTCCCAGTAGTGACGGCTCGTGAAGTGGCTCTCGTCTGGCGGGTCGTAGCCAATTGCTGGAAAGACGCTCACCTTCCCTTCTTCGTGGAGCTTGGCCAGACCGGCCGCGTTCGGATGCCACATCAGGCGGTTGTCCTCGCTGAACGGTTTCCCGCTTCCTTCCGCGAGCGCCAGCGTCGGGCGGAGTTTCTTATACAGGGGGTCCTTCACAGGAGCGAGAACGGACAGCGCATCCCAGCCACCTTCCATGAAGATCGAGACCAGCACCGGCTGATTTGGCGCGGCCGCCGCGGCCTGCGCGATGCCCTCTTCGAACTGTCGCGGGCTGAACAGCGAAGCACCATAGACCGACAGCACAGCGCCGGTTGAACGCAGCAGGAATGTGCGGCGATCCATGCCTGTACCGGCTGGCACGGGCATGCCGGGCTCGATCCGTGGCAGGCCCCTACCCGCCACGGCGGCGCCGCGTCGCAGCAGCTGGGCACGGTTGAAGTCGTTGCATGAGCAGCTCCTTGCCATTGTCAGCTCACCTGCATGTCGGGTGAGGTGGCGATCAGCATTCGGAGCGCGTTTTGGCGCATCGCCCGGTATGGACTCTGCTGCCATTCGGCGGTGTAGGGGCTCAAGCAGGATTCGGCGAACGCGGCGATTCGCTGTTCGCATTCCGGTGGCAGGGCCGGGTTGGCCCAGTAGGTCATTGCACTGGCGAGCGCTGCGGCGGCGGACTCGGTGGGGTCGTACGCAGGAGCGCCCTGCTGGGGCCACGGGTTGGGATAGTTGCTCGCCGTCACATAGTTGGCAATTTCCCAGCGGGCCTTCGCTGTTGAGGTGTCAAGCCAGCGCGTGAAGTCCCAGCCGGCTACGTTTGGTGGATAGAACAGCTGCTGTCCGGCACCCGCGCACAGCCACGCCCAGGCAGTCGTGTCGATATAGCGGCCGGTCGCGCGGAGCAGGCCCGCGTTAAACACGACCGGCGGCGTCACAAGCTCGGGACCTTCATAAAAGGAGGGATGTTGGAGGATTGCCTCGACGACCGCGCGGATGCTGTAGCCGGAGCTCAGATACAGGCCCTGGAGGGAGGCCAGCGTCGGTCCGTCCGGCGGTGAAGGGACGAAGTAGCCCCACAGCTTGGTGACGAAGAATGAGGCGTGCAGCGGATGGCTGACGCACATGCGAACCGCGTCGCCGTAATCCCAGTTGCCGGTCTGGCCGAATACCGTCTTTGCTTCTGTGTCGTGGCGCGAGGGGTCGAAGCGGAAGTTGTGCAGGCCGAGTTCGTTTGACCAGTCGGCCCGCCAGCCGGTCAGCGCTCTGGCCATTTCGCGCACATCGGTCTCTGAGTAGGCGCCGCGGTCGGCGCCCAGCGAGAAGAGCTCCATCATCTCGCGCGCGTAGTTCTCGTTCGGTTCGTCGGCGCTGTTGTTGATGCCGTCGAGGAACGCCAGCATCGCCGGATTGGTGGTAACCGCGAGGAACAGGTCGCTGAAGCTGCCGAGGCCCATTTCCCGGAACAGATTGTTCTGGTCGAGCATCAGCTGTTGGCTGTTGACCTTGTCATTCGAGTTGGCAAACCAGTCGTGCCAGATGAAGGTCATCCGCTCGACCAGCTGTTGGTCCGAGCGGATCATCCGATCGAGCCACCAGCAGTGGTCGTGGCCCCAGGCGTCGGCCGGGGCCAGCGGATGACCTTCGTCGTCCGTGGGCGCGGCACCGGTCAGCTGGGCTTGGCCCGTGGGGCGGGTGAGGCTGTACACGAGCTGGCTCAACGGCTGTCCGACGAGGGCGGCGGCCTGGCCTGGAGTGGGGCCGAAGCCCGCCCGCCAGAGCAGGCGGCGGACATGAGTCGCCGATGCGCTCTGCACAAAGGTCGGCGGCGGGGCGCCTGAGGGCGCGGGCGCAGCCGGGTGCGGCGGAAGAGTCGCCCCTGGCGCCCCCTGGCTCAGTGACGCGTGGCGGCGAGGATGCTTGTGCTTAATGCGTTTGTGACGACGGCTCTTGTGGTGGTGCTTGCCGTGCTGAGCGTGCTTGCGGGACTGGTGACGGCCAGCTTCGCTCCTACCGTCGGCTTTCGGGTGCCCGTGCGTTTGGCCCCTAGTTGCCATGGGCGCAGCTTAGGTCGGGCGGCAGGCCAAACCACCCTCATCGCAGCCCGGTAAACAGATGTCCTAGTTTGTCCACTTCGGGGGGCGAACCTCGCGTCGACATCGTGACGCGCCTACATCGAAAGCGACAGTGGTTAGGCCGTTCGAGCACGCGAGCGACGCGGTCAGCCGAGCCGGCGGTCCAGATTCGTGGCGGCGCTGATCAGCGCCAGGTGGGTGAAGGCTTGAGGGAAGTTGCCCAGCTGCTCGCCGGTCGGGCCGATCTCCTCGGCGTATAGGCCGAGGTGGTTGGCGTAGGTGAGCATCTTCTCGAAGACGAGCCGCGCCTCATCTAGTCGCCCGGCCCCCGCGAGCGCCTCGACATACCAGAAGGTGCACATCGAGAAGGTGCCCTCTTCGCCGCTCAGTCCGTCGGGGGAGGACTGGGGGTCATAACGCGAGACGAGGCTATCGGAGACGAGCTCGTGGCTGATCTCGTCGAGCGTCAACAGCCAGCGTGGATCGTCTGGAGAGATGAACTTGACTGCGGGCATGAGCAGGATCGACGCGTCGAGGAGGTTGGTGTCGTAGTGCTGAACGAATGCCCGTCTACGCTCATGCCATCCTCGCGACATGATCTGCCGATAGATCTCGTCGCGCGAGCCCATCCAGCTGACGATGTCACCAGGTAATCCCCGCTGACGCGCAATCCGCACCGCGCGCTCGAGGGCGACCCAGCACATCAGCCGCGAATAGGTGAACTGCCTGCGCTCGCCTCGCGTCTCCCAGATGCCCTCGTCGGGCTGGTCCCAGTGCGCAGACAGCCACTCGACGATCCGGGTGAGATCGAGCCAGGTGTCATGGTGGATTGGGGCGCCGTACTTGTTGTAGAGGTACACGGAGTCAATCAGCGCCCCGTAGATATCGAGCTGCAGCTGGTTGGCGGCGGCGTTGCCGATCCGTACCGGGGAGGACCCTCGATAGCCCTCGAGGTGAGTCAGCTGCTCCTCGGGGAGCTGGGCGCGCCCATCGATGCCGTACATCACCTGCAGCGGCCCCGACTCGCTGATGCCCGAGTCGCGAAATCGATCGGACAGCCAACCCATGAACGCCTCAGCCTCCTCACGGAAGCCGAGGCGCAGGAGGGCGTAGAGCGAGAACGCCGCGTCGCGAATCCACGTGTAACGGTAGTCCCAGTTGCGCTCGCCACCGAGGTGCTCGGGCAGTGATGTCGTGGGCGCGGCGACGATCGCCCCGGTCGGCTCGTAGGTCAACAGCTTCAGCGTCAGCGCCGAGCGATCGACCATCTCGCGCCAGCGTCCGGTGTAGCGCGAGTGCGACAGCCATCGCCGCCAGTAGCTGACGGTCGACTCGGCGAGCTCGCGCGTCTGCGCCGCCGAATGGAGGTGGGGCTCATACGCGCCTGCCACATGCTCCAGAACGAACGTCGCGCTCGCGCCCTCCGAAAGACTGAAAGAGGCCTGGACCGCGCCGTCGCGGACCCTCAGCGGTGTCTCGCTCTCCAACGCTAGAGCACAATCCGCGGAACGGAACACCACGCCGTGCTCGTGCGGCTCGACCACGTGCTCGGCGCGGCCGTAGTCGAAGCGCGGTGAGCACTCCAGTTCGAACTGCAGCTCACCACGGACCGCTACGACGCGCCGGACCAGTCGCTGGCCATGCCCATCGTTCCTGTCCGCGATCGGCATGAAGTCCGCGACCTCGCCCACTCCGTCGGGGGTCAGGAAGCGGGTGAAGAGGACGTTCGTGTCGGGGAAGTACAGCTGCTTGGAGGTCCAGCCATGATCCGCCGGAGCCAAACGATAGAAGCCACCGCGACGTGAATCGAGGATCGAGGCAAAGACGCTGGGGGAGTCGAGGCGCGGGCAGCAATACCAGTCGATCGTCCCATTGGTGCCGACAAGTGCAACGCTTCGGAGGTCGCCGATCAGCCCGTGATCAGCGATCGGGAGATAACCGGTCACTGTGCTGAGCGATCCTCCCACAGTTCGCGACGGACCACGTCAGCGGCGGGCCGTCAGCGGCGGGCGAGTCTGCGCCCGCTCTCGGTGCTGGGCGGGGTGTAGTTCAGCTCGTAGTGGTGGTAGAGGCCCGACTCATCCGCCTGTGAGAGCTCCTCACCATGCTGCTCGATGTTGGGCGCGGACTTGATCTGCTCCTTCGAGACCGTCACCTGCAGCTCATCGGGGCCGACCTTGATCCCCCCCAGGGGCACAAAAGTCAAGTGGCGGCCGATGAAGCCCTCCTTGACGGTCGCGAACTGCGGCTCGTCGTTTTCGATGTCGACGTAGACATCCTGCAGCTTGCCGATCCTCTTTCGGTTGCAATCGACCAGCATCTTGCCGTGCCACTCGGCGACGTTCCACTCCGCATCCTGCTGGTGCTCGGTCATCTTTCAGAAACCTCCCCGTCACGTCGCTGACCCGGTGGTCACACATTCTAGGGCGCGTTTCGATGCCGAGCCAGTGATGGTGGCCGTCAGTCTGGGCTAGCCGGCACCCGGCCTGCTCGGACTGGCGAGGGCATCAGTGCCGCCCCCGCGATCACGAGGCCGAAGGCGATGACGCGCCCCACGATGGCCGGCGGGCCGATCCCAATCGGGTCGCGGAACACGAGGATGCCGCCCAAGATCGCGGCGAGGTTGGCCGTGCAGTGCGCGCTTGATTTCCACGAGCGGCCGATGCATTGCCACCACGAGAAGCTGGTGATCGTCGACGGTAAGGTCGCGTTCGTCGGTGGTATCGACCTGACGGCTCTCGGAGGCGATCGCTTTGACACCAATGATCACTCGATGCGCAGCCGTCTCGGGTGGCATGATGCATCGAGCTGCCTGCACGGCCCGGCGGTTGCCGACGTAGCGGCTCACTTCGCCGCTCGTTGGCGCGAGGTGGCCGGCGGGCAGGTCGAGGAGACGCCGCCGCCGGCGCCCGCTGGCGACATGGAGATCCAGGTGGTTCGGACCGTCCCTGAGAAGATCTATGGCTTCTTGCCCCAGGGTGACTTTCGGATCTTGGAGGCATACACGCGCGCGCTGCGCTCGGCTCGCCGGTTCGTCTATCTCGAGAGTCAGTTTCTGTGGTCGGCGCAGGTGGTGGAGATCCTCGCCAATAAGCTTCGCGAACCGCCGACCGACGATTTTCGCGTGCTCGTGCTGCTGCCCGCAAAGCCGAACAACGGCGCCGATACGACACGCGGGCAGCTGGGGGTTCTGGCCGACGCCGACGATGGCACCGCTCGCTTTCTCGCTACGACAATCTCAGCCCGCAGCGGGGGGCTCACAGGCCCGCTATACGTTCACGCCAAGATCGCGATCGTCGACGACGCCTGGCTGACCGTTGGATCGGCCAATCTCAACGAGCACTCGTTCTTCAACGACACCGAGATGAACGTCGTGACGTGTGATCGCACCCTCGCACGCGAGACGCGTCTTCGGCTCTGGGCCGAGCATCTGGAACGCTCGGTCGAAGAGGTCTCCGGCGAGCCCGTCCGCGTCATCGACGAACTGTGGCGCCCGATTGCTAGCGAGCAACTCGAGCGCTACAACGCCGGCGAACCGCTAACCCATCGGCTGCGAGAGCTCCCGGGCGTCTCGCGCCGCTCGATGGCGCTCCTCGGTCCGCTTGGCGGCCTGCTTGTCGACGGCTGACGCTGGCCGGGCGAGGCAACAATCCGCAGAAAAGCGCTAGACGAGCCCCCGAAGTCGTTATGGAGATCAGGGTCTCGGCTGCGTGTTGAAGCCGACCGAGGCCAGCCGTGCAACCATGGGCGAATGCGACCCGAGGACCGCGGTGGCGCAGCGGCTCACAAGCTCCTGCGCGCAGGCGCCGGTGACGGACCGATCGAGATCGTCGAGTACGACCCCTCCTGGCCGGCCTCGTGCGACGCGGAGCGGGAACGGCTGGCGCCGCTGCTGCCTGGCGTAGGGATCCACCACATCGGCTCTACCGCCGTGCCCGGGCTTGCGGGCAAGGCCGTCATCGACATGATTGCGCTCGTTGACGACCTGGACGCGAATAGCGCCGCCCTGATCCAACGGGCCGGCTATCAGCTACCCGCGCGATTCAACGTAGACCTAGTACACCGTCGCTTCCTCTGCTATCCGACGACGACATATCGCACGCATCACCTGCACCTGGTCGACGAGCGCGAGGACATGGACCGGTGCCTGCGTTTTCGGGACACGCTCCGAGCTGATCGGCAGCTCGCGGCGGAATACGTCGCACTGAAGCGGGCGCTCGCAGCGCGCTTCCGAAAGGACCGCGAGGGATACACGAAGGCCAAGAGCAAATTCATCAACGACGCCGACTCGCGGGCGAGGTTTGCGCCCAGCCCGCTTCGCGATGAGTGGCCCACGCGAACCTCGGCACCTATCGGCACCTTGGGTTCCGCCCGCCGAGGAAGCCAGATGCCTCGGACCTCTTGATCTTGCTGGTGGGCGACGGATAGGGTCTTGACCGTTAGCGTTCGAGGAGGCGGGAGAGGGTCGGCTCAGTCCGTTCAACCTTGAGCGGCACGCGAGAGAGGGAGCTAAGCATGGTGAAGCGGAGTCGCACGGTCGGTTTGGCTGTCGTCGTAGCCGGAGCGCTCGTTCCGGCGTCGGCGGCGGCGTCACAGTACGTCGGGCTCGGGGATTCGTACTCGTCGGGTGTCGGAACGCGCGTGTTCTACGAAGGATCGGGCAGCTGCAAGCGCAGCCCGGAAGCTTACCCGCCCAAGGTCGCCTCGGCTAAGGGATACACGCTGAACTTCGAAGCTTGCAGCGGAGCGAAGACGACGGACGTCAACGAAAAACAGCTCGGGAAACTGAACAGCACCACCGCTTTGGCGACGATCACGATCGGAGGCAACGACGCAGGCTTCAGCAACGTGATCATCAACTGCGCGTTGTATTACTTCACGTGCGGCGGCGCGATCCAGGAAGCGAACGAATTCATCGCAAAAAAACTCGGGCCGCTGCTCGACACAACGTACAACGACATCCGCGCGAGGGCGACGACAGCGCACGTGGTCGTGCTCGGCTACCCGCACCTGTTCACCAAAGAAGGAACGACCTGCAACGCCAACTTCCTGACATCGTCCAACGAGAAGAAACTGAATGAAACGGGCGACAAACTCGACGCAAAGATCAAAGAACGCGCGCAAGCCCATGCGTTCACCTTCGTGGATGCGAGGAAAGCATTCGAACCCCACGAGGTGTGCTCCTCGGAAGAGTGGCTGAACGGGCAGTCCTGGCCGCTCGAAGAAAGCTACCACCCGAATGTGAAAGGCCAGAAAGACTTCACCTCCGAAGTGGAGGCTGTCCTGCCGTAGTAACGGCTAGCCTGCCGTCCGCCCGCGGGGCCTCGCTCCCCGGGCGGACGCCAAGCAGATGGAGCGGGCTAGGCGCTCTCCTGCCCGAAATGCCGGGGTGGAGCGCGTAGGCCGTCAACGACGATCGCAAGATGACGACGCCAGTCGGCGCTGCCCGGCTTGTAGTACATCGTCGAGGTGATCCCACACATCACCATTCCGAAGTCCTCGAACGTGAAATCGTCCCGGACCACCCCGGCATCGACCGCGCGTTTGATGATCCGCGTGACGACCGCCGCGAGTACAGCCTTCTGCTCCTCGATGCCTTCCCACTCGAGCTGGTTGGAGCCCATCATCGCCAGCTGAAAGCCCGCATCGCCCTCCACCGCTTCGGCCGAGCGGCGCATGACCGTCTCGAGCGCCTCCCGCGCGTCGACCGTCTCCTCGGCCAGGCTGGCGATCTCACCGAACTCCTGGAAGCGGTCGCGGACCATCGCGGTCAGCAGCGCCTCCTTGGTCGGGAAGTGGCGGTAGACCGTGCCGATCCCGACGCCAGCTCTTGCGGCGATCTCGTCCATCTGGGCCTCGGGCCCGTCGCGAGCGAAGAGCTCCCGGCCCGAGGACATGATCCGCTCGCGGTTGCGTCGGGCGTCGGCTCGCAGTGTTCGCTCTTCGGTGGACATCGTCTTCACAAACGGAATGTTAGCTCCGTATCGTGCTATAAACAAGTGGAACCGAAGCTCCGCTTCCGCATTCCCGGCGTTCAACTTCCGAGAGGACGAGCATGGCTACCAACATCAACGCACTCCGCAGTGCAGCGAGGATAGGCTCGCGTTCGCCGAGCGCGACCGCCGACCTGAGCTCGCAGCGTGGCAGGAACCTCGCCCTGATGCTCCTGGCGATGACGCAGTTCGTGGTCGTGATCGATGCGTCGATCGTCAACGTGGCACTCCCGTCGATAGGCGCCCACCTGCACTTCTCCCGAGCCGACCTCTCGTGGGTCGTGAACGCCTACACGCTCACGTTCGGCGGATTCCTCCTGCTGGGCGGACGCCTCGCCGACCTCCTCGGGCGCAGGCGGATGTTCATGATCGGCCTGGTCGTCTTCTCGCTCGCGTCGCTGGCTGGCGGCCTCGCCCAGTCCGAGGCGTGGCTGCTCGCCGCGCGCGCGGTCCAGGGCCTCGGCGCCGCGATCGTCTCGCCCGCGGCCCTGTCGATCATCACGACCACGTTCGCCGAAGGAGCGGAGCGCAACCGCGCCCTGGGCATCTGGGGTGCGGTCGCCGGCGCCGGCGGCGCCGCCGGGGTCCTATTGGGCGGCATTCTCACGAGCGGCCTGAGCTGGCGGTGGGTGCTGTTCGTGAACGTCCCGATCGGCATCGCGGCAGCCTCGTTCGCGCCAAGGTTGTTGCTCGAGAGCAAGTCCAAAGACGGCACCGAAGGCTTTGACATCCCCGGAGCCGTGACGGTCACGGCGGGGCTCGCGCTGCTCGTGTACACGGTCGTCGACGCGGTCAACGTCGGGTGGGGCTCGACGGGCACGCTCCTGCGGCTCGCCGGATCGGCCCTCCTGCTCGTGGCGTTCGTCGCGATCGAGCTCCGCCAGCGCCATCCGCTGCTGCCATTTTCGATCTTCCGCGAGCGCACGCTGCGAGGAGCGGACATCGTGGGGTTGCTGATCGGCATGTCGCTCTTCTCGATGTTCTTCTTCATCTCGCTCTACCTGCAGGACGTGCTGGGTTTCTCGGCGATCAAGACAGGGCTCTCCTATCTGCCGCTGGCGGTGGGGATCATCATCTCGGCCGGGATCGGCTCGCAGCTCGTCACCCGCTTCGGCTTCAAGCCGGTCCTGATCGCGGGTCTGCTGCTGATCGCGGGGGCTCTGCTCTGGTTCTCGCAGGTCCCCGCTCCCGGTGGGTCCTTCGCTGCCGACGTGCTCGGGCCGTCGCTGCTCGCCGCCTTCGGCCTCGGGTTCGCGTTCGTCTCGGTGACGATCGGCGCCGTGACGGGGACCAAGCCCCATGAGGCCGGCCTCGCCTCGGGGCTGATCAACACCTCACAGCAGGTCGGCGGCGCGCTCGGGCTCGCGATTCTCGCGACGGTCGCCAACAGCCGCACGCAAAGCCTGCTGAGCGGCGGCGCGCATCCCTCGGTCGCGCTCACGAAAGGGTTCGACCGCGCCTTCCTCGTCGGAGCGGGATTTGCGATCGTCGGCGCGATCCTCGCGGTCGTCCTGATCTCCTCGCGCGACAGCCGCAAGCAGGCGACGGCGGCGCGTCGTGGCGAGGTCGACCCTGTACCCGCCTGAACCCGGGAGCGCGATTCCAACCGGAATGACCCTGTCCAGCGAAACGAGACAACGGCGACGCAGGGATTCTGTGCGAGTGCCCCCGCCAGGAGTCGAACCTGGATTTACCGCTTAGGAGGCGGTCGTCTTATCCATTGGACTACGAGGGCGAGGTCTCCGACGGGGGAGGCCGTCCGCCCAAGGCTACCGGCGCTCTGAGGTGCTGCGTTCGGTCGACTCGGCGGCGAGGCTCCTCAGCGCGTCGCCGACAAGCCGGTGCGTGACCCACTCGTCCATGCGCTGCGCGCCGAGACCGCGATAGAAGCCGAGCGCGAGCTCGTTCCAGTCGAGCGCGGACCATTCCAGGCGCTCCGCGCCCCGTTCCCGAGCGCGAGCGGCGACGGCGGCGAGCAGGGCCCTGCCGGCGCCGGACTTGCGGTGAGCGGGACGAACGAACAGGTCCTCGAGCCACACGCCCTGGATCGCGAGGAAGGTCGAGAAGGTCGGGTAGAAGAGCGCGTAGCCGACCGCAGCGCCTTCGCGTTCGGCGAGCAGCGCCTCGGCGGCCGGACGCTCGGAGAACAGAGCCCGCTCGAGCAGCTCCTCGGTCGCCTGCAGCTCGTCCTGCAAACGCTCGTACTCGGCGAGCTCACGGAAGAGGGCGAGCAGCAGCGGCACGTCGTCCGGGAGGGCCTGTCTGATCAGAAGCGGCGCCGGCGCCTTCTTGGTGGCCACCTCAGGCGCCTGTCCCGTCGGGACGATCCGGGTAGATGTCGTCGATCGTCGTCAGCGCCAGGTAGGGCGCGCCCGCCGCGCGTTCGATCGCCTCGCCGCCGCCGGCGAGCCGGTCGAGAACGCTGAGGACACCACAGATCTCATGTCCGGCGTCCTGCAGGGCCTCGATCGCCGCGAGCGTCGAGCCACCCGTGGTGACGACGTCCTCGACCACCACGCAGCGGTCCGCAGCGGTCAGCGGCGGTCCCTCGATGCGTCGCTGCAGGCCATGGGCCTTGGCGTCCTTGCGCACGAAGAATGCCTTCACGGGAGCGCCCGCCGCGAGGGCTGCGCAGGCGACGGGGTCGGCGCCCATCGTCATACCGCCGACGGCCGTGCCATCCCAGCGCGTCACCTGTGGGGCGAGCAGCGCGCCGAGCGCGGAGAACCCCTCGGGCAGCAGGATCGCGCGCTTGGCATCGACGTAGTAGGCCGCGCTGGCGCCGCTCGTGAGCGTTACCTCGCCGATCACGAGCGCATGCTCGCGCAGCTGTCCGACCAAGCGATCGCGGGCGCCGGCCAGAGCGCTCGTATTCTCGTCCAGGTCGTCCACCCAGCGATCTAATTTACCCGGATGTACGCCGATCTACGTCTGTGTACGCCGGAATAGTCAGATTGTTGGGACTCGGCTCGATCGTGGCCTGCACGATCGTGATCGTGGCGTTCACGCTGTTCGCCATCAACGAGACCGGCACGGCATCGACGAAACAGGCGCAGTCGCTGGCGAGCGGAACCGCGCTCGCGACCCCGATCGAACCGGCGAACGCAGGCTCCTCGCACAAGAGCCCCGTGCGCAACGCGATCGAAGAAGCCTCGGACTGGCTCACCTCGCCGTTCGCCGGCGTGACGTCTGGGTCCCACAGCGCATGGGCGATCCACGCCGTCGACCTGCTGCTCGCACTCCTGGTCTATGGCTTCTGCGTCGGCTTCCTGGCGCGCAGCCTCCGCGTCAGGATGTGAGAGGCACCGGCGGCTCGGGCCGGCGGCTCACGGTCCGGCGTGCCCACTGACTCGGTGACTGCCGCCGCCGTTCTCGTTGTAGACGTCGACGGGCGTCCCCATCTGCACCCACCCGAACACGGCGGGCGCGTCGGGGATCGGGATTCGCAGGCATCCATGACTGGCCGCATAGGTCGGCACTTCGTGATAGCCGTGGATCGCGTAGCCGCGGATGAAGTAATTGGAGTCGACCATGCCGTGCGTGTTTTCGCCCGGCGTCTTTGAGTAAACCTGGAAACGGCCGATCACGGTCGGCGTGGAGGGCTTTCCCGAGCTCATCGTGTAGAGCGCCCGTACGTGCCCGCCGCGTTCGATCTCGGCGAGCACCTGTCGCGTCAGGTCCGCCTCGACGTGGCGCCCGTCGCCGGGATCGTGGACGTGAAAGCTCCCGCCGCCGTGAGCGATCCGGTCGAACACACCCGTACCCGCGTATTCCACGCGTTCGAGGCCCGACATCTTGCGGAAGGCGACCAGCGCCCGGCCCGTGCCTTCATCGAAGGTCCCGCTGAGCGGCACCACGTAGTGAAGGACGTTTAGCTCGGACTGCAGCAGCCGCACCGACTGCCCTTGCGAGCCGGGGCCGAGATTCGGCCACACGAAGCGAAAGCGCGGCGAGCGCGCCGTGAACTCGGCCTGCTGCGGGCTGGCGTAGTGAGCCGCTCGCACCTGCAGGAGCCCGGCGTCGCGGCTGGCGAAGTCGATCCGGAACTGACCCGACCCGTTTCGCATCGGCAGCACGCTCACGATCCTCATCTCGACCCTGTGCCCTTCGCGGTAGACGCTGACCTTCACCGACTGGCCGGCCACGTACGGCGTCACGACGCCTCGCAGGACGATTCGCCTCCCCATCAGCGCGAACAGGGGCAACCCGCCGACCCCATGCAGCTCGAGCTTCATGTGCGGCGCGACCGGCGTCCCGGCGGGCGGCGTGGGGTTGACCGTGGGCGGCGCAGGCGTAGGCGGTGTGACCGCGCTCGCCGCAGTGGCGGACGCCGCGCTCGCGCCGACCGCGAGCGCGGCCGCTGGAGCCGCGAGCAGGCGAATGGCGCGCTTCACGAGCTCATCCTATGGCGCGTGGCCGACGGCAACGGCCTCCGGCGTGATCACGCCAAGGCCCTTGAACAGCGACACCAGCGCGGCGATCGCGGCGATCGCCGCGACGACCAGCACCGGCGCTTGCCAGCCCCATCCCTCGAGGCCGGCGAAGGCGATCGAGTTGTTCAGCGAGTGGGCGACGATGCACGGATACAGCGAGCCGCTGTATCGGTACAGCAGGCAGAGGCCGAAGCCGAGCGCCGCGAGCGGCACGAGGTCGAGGAGGGGCGCCGAGCCCGCGTGCACCGCCCCGAACAGCACGCCGGTGATCACGGCCGCCGGAATCGTGCCCCGCCAGCCACGCAGCGCAGTGAAGATGAACCCGCGGAACAGGATCTCCTCGCAGATCGGCGCGACCACGCATGTCAGCGCCGCGCTCAGCAGCAGCAGCGCCGCGTTTTCGTTCGATCCCAGCTGTTCGAGGATCTTCTCTTTTCCGGGGTTGAACAGCGCCCCCCAGATGACGTCGAGAACGATGAACAGCACGATCAACCCAACGATCATCAGCGCGGCCCGGCCCCAACCCACGCGCGGAGGCCTCAGGCCGAGCTGCCAGGCGCGCACGCCGCGCCCGCCCAGCTGCGCGCAGAAGACGGCCGCGAGCACGAACGCGACGTCCTGGACGAACGTATCGGCGATCGCGAGGCCCGGCGGCGTATGCGAGGTCGTGAGCTTCGCACCCAGCGCGATCGCCGGCAGGTCCACCACGAGGCCACCCACGGCGGCGAGCACGAGCCCTCCGATCAACGCCACCGGAGCCATCCACGCCGGCCAGTCGACGCCCTGCACGGGGGGCCCGGCGTCGGGGGGCCGCGAGGACCAGGAGCCGTCGGGCGGCGCGCCGTCGGACGACAGGGCACTGCCGTCGAGGGCCGGACGCCCCGGCGGGGTCACGTGCTCCATCGACTACGCCACCCAGTGCCAGGTGGCGAATTGGGCGGCGAAGAACGCCATCAACGCCGCCGAGAGCACCAGCGCGGGCCTCTGCGCGCGAGGGCGGACGGCCAGCCATGCCGCGAGCCACATCGCGAGGGGGAACAGCACGACGAGGAAGCGCGGCAGCGACATCAGCGGCTGGGCACGCACCGGGTAGGAGAGGGGCAGCGCGAGGGCGGCGAGCACGTAGGCGCCGTAGGCGAGCGGAAGCAGGCGCAGGACACCCACGATCGCGACCAATGCCGCCGCCAGGAACGCGAGCAGGAGCAGGTTGTGCCCCGCGATCACGAACGGGTCGCCGGCGGCGATCGCGAAGTAGGCGGGATGGCGCTGGAGCGAAGCCAGCTGGCGCAGGCCGTCGAAGCCTGCCTTGATCCCCTCCCAGGCTCCCAGGTAGGGCCCCGCGAAATGCCTCCCCCACACCTGCTGGGCGTGAAACGGCGAAAGCGGGTCGCCACCGGCGAGCCCCAGGTAGCCGAGGTAGACGGCGAGTCCCGCCGGCAGCAGGAGCAGCCAGAGGATGTCGCGGCGGATGCGGTAACGCGGCCGCAGCGAGCGAGCGAGCGCGGCGAAATCCGCGGGGCGATCCTGTCGGGGCCCGTACAGGTAGAGCATCAGGGCCGGCAGCGCGAGCACGAGACCCGTGCTCCTGGTCGCCGCCGCGAGTGCGCCCAGCGCTCCGACCCACATCCAGCGCCCCTGGCGCGCGCACCAGAAGACACCGACCGAGAGGGCGAGGTAGACGGACTCCGAGTAGACCGCCGAGAAGAAGAACGCCATCGGCGCGAACGCCGTCACCAAGACCGCGAGGCGCGCCACGTCGCCGGAGGAGCCTCGCGCGATCGGCAGCCTCTGCCCGAGCTCGAGCGCGGTGAGGCGGTGGATGCCGTAGAGGGCCAGCGCGAGCGCGAACATCGACAGCAGCACGCCGGCAAGCACCGGCGGAGCGCCCAGCCACGCGATGGCCCTCAGTCCCATCGGATAGACGGGAAAGAAGGCCGTGCGCGAGGAGGTGAAGGGAAACAGCTCGGGCCGGTAGCCGTAGTGGGCGATGACCAGGTACCACGAGGCGTCCCAGCGCGCCGCGGGCGCAGCCAGTAGATCGCCCAGCCAGCCGAACCCCCTGGTCACGCCGGCCGGGATGAACGCATGCCGTACGGGCCCGAAGCCGAATGCGACGAGCGTCCCCACCGCGGCGGCCCACACGAGCAGGCGGGAGGCCAGGAGCGCGCGCCAGCTGTCCGAAACCGCGGCCACATGAGCCGGGTCTTCGCGCAATCGTGTCCAACGCCGAGCTACCGCGAGGCGACGTCTCCCGCCGCCGGCGGAAGGCTCGAAGGGGACAACCAGCTCGCTCGCGGTGTCGAGGATGGCCAGCTCGGCGGTGTCGGGGTTCATAGCGTTTGCAGCCGAGCGTAGAGGCCACGGCAGCGCAATTGGCAGGAAATCACACTTCGATCGGTAATCTCGCACTGCTGAGAAGATGTCTCGACAAGCACGAAATCGGCGGCGCAGGCACAACCACGCCGGAGCGACACGGGTCCTGCTCGTCGGCGGCGGCGTGCTCGTCGCCGGGCTCCTGATCGGCGCGATCGCCGCCGTCGCATATGTCATGAACGTCGTTCAGTCGGCGCCGGCGCTTGACAAGCTGCATCCGCGCCTCGTGGGAGGCACCTCGGCGGTGTTCGCCTCCGACGGCACGCGCCTCGGTTTCATCCAAACCGACCAGCTGCGCACGCCCGTCGGCTGGAACGAAATCCCCACCGAGCTGAAGAACGCCACGGTCGCGATCGAGGACCAGCGCTTCTACAAACACAACGGCGTCGATCTGACGGGCATCTTCCGCGCAGCAGTCAAGGACGTCTCAAACGGCGCGGCGCTGCAGGGCGGGTCGACGATCACGATGCAGCTCGTGCGCAACCTGTATCTCGGGGGCTACCAGCGCTCCCTCAGACAGAAGATCATCGAGGCCAAGCTCGCGATCGACTACGAGAAGCACCACGGCAAGCGCTCGATCCTCACGAGCTACCTCAACAGCGTGCCCTACGGGACGGTGGGTGGCCAGACGGCGATCGGCGTGCAGGCGGCGGCGCGCATCTTCTTCGACAAGCCGGCCTTCCAGCTCGACCTTCCCCAGTCGGCGCTGCTCGCCGGCCTGCCGCAGGCGCCCTCCCAGTACAACCCCTTCGGCGACGCGAGCGCGGCGCGGCAAAGGCGCAACGAGGTCCTCTCGAAGATGCAGGAACTGCACTACATCGACGCCACGCAGGCAAGCGCCGCCAAGCGCTCTCCGCTCGAGATCAAGCGGGGAAACTTCTACTCCCAGCGGCGCGAGGACTTCTTCTTCGAATACGTGCGTGAGCAGCTCGTGCGCCGCTACGGAGCCAGCACGGTCTCCCAGGGCGGGCTGAAGGTCTACACGACGATCAACCTCAACATGCAGCGCAAAGCGCGCAAGGCGATCGCCGAGGTCCTCAACCAACCGGAAGACCCGCAGGCGGCCATCGTGACGTTGAACCCGGCGAACGGCGACATCGAGGCGATGGCCGAGTCGGCGAGCTTCGCCCACTCGCAGTACAACCTCGCCGCCGACGGGCACCGCCAGCCGGGCTCGACGTTCAAGGCGATCGACCTTGCGGACGCGCTCAACCGTGGCATCGATCCGAACTCGACCTTCTACAACTCCCATCCGCTGCAGCCGGGCTGGCTGCAGGGCTATCCGGAATACGGCGTGAAAACCTTCGGCGGGGAATCGAATGGCAACATCAATCTCGTTCAGGCGACGCTCAAATCCGACAACACCGTCTACGCCCAGCTCGCGGCCGACCTCGGCGAGGAAACAATCACGCAGATGGCATACAAGATGGGGGTCACGACACACCTCTCGAGCTTCCCGGCCGAAGCGCTGGGCGGACTCACACTCGGCGTGACGCCGCTGGAAATGTCGGTGGTCTTCGCGACGATCGCCGACGGCGGCTGGCGCAACAGCCCGATCGCGATCACGAAGGTGGTATTCCCCGACGGCCACAGCGACAGCAACTGGGGCCAGCCGCACCGCGTCAAGGTGCTGAGTGAAACGATCACGGGCGAGGAGACGAGCATCCTGCATCAGAACGTGCTCGGCGGCACCGCGGTGAAATCGGCGATCGGTTGCCCGACGGCCGCCAAGACGGGCACCACGACCGAACTCGTCGACGCCTGGCTCGACGGTTTCAACTCCCAATATTCGACGGTCGTATGGATGGGCTATCCGAGCCGGCGGGTGCCGATGACGAGCGTCCACGGCGAAGCCCAGCAGGGCGGAAGGCTTCCGGCTGACATCTGGCACGCATACATGTCGGCGGTGACCGAAGGCAAGCCCTGCGCGCCGCTGGGCGAATCGAGCGCGGGCATCTCATATCAGCCCTTCTTCGGGAAATACGCCACCACAGGTCAGTCGAAGTCCGCCGAAGAAGGCAACGGCGGCGGCCCCGCCCCCCCGCCCGAGGTGCACAAGGCTCCGCGTCGCCCCGCCCGCGAGCGCGCCACTCCGCGGCCATCCGCACCGCCGCCGGCGGGCAAAACCGGCGGCGCCGAACCGCACTAGCGAGCGCGCGCCGAACGGCCTCGGCGCCCGGACGCTGGTAGTTTGACTGCAATATCGAATCGGAGGGTCGCGTGCGGTGCAGCCGCGAGGACCCGGATGGGATTTAGCGTGGCGAAGGAGGACAAGGTTGAATTCGAGGGCGAGGTGATCGAGGCGCTGCCGAACGCGATGTTCCGGGTGAAGCTGGACAACGATCACATCGTGCTCGGGCACGTTGCGGGCAAGATGCGGCGCTTTCGCATTCGCATCCTTCCCGGCGATCGCGTTCGCTGCGAGCTCTCGCCCTACGACCTCGATCGCGCGCGCATCGTCTACCGGCACCGCTGAGGGCGGGCCATCGCCGAGCGCTCCCTGATCGAGTCGATCGCCGCGGAGCTTGCCGCCTCGGCGGATGCGACACGGGTGCTGCGGGGCATCGGCGACGACGCCTCCGTGGTGCGGGCGCGGGCCATCTGCGTGACATCGGTTGACGCGATGATCGAGGGCGTGCACTTCCGCCTGCAGGAGGGCTGGGCGGCGCCTGCCGAGGTCGGGCATCGGGCGCTGGCGGGCGCGCTCTCCGATCTCGCCGCGATGGGCGCCGACCCAGGCGAGGCCTACATCGTGGTCGGGCTGCCCGCCGGCTTCGGCGAGGAGCGCTCGCTCGAGCTGATTCGCGGCGCGGCGGCGCTCGCGCGCGAGACGGGCACGGTGATCGCGGGTGGCGACGTCGTGGCGGCGCCTGTGCTCACGGTCTCGGTGACGGCGGTCGGCTGGGCGGATCGCGCCGATCAGCTCGTCGGACGCGATGGTGCGCGTCCGGGAGACCTGGTCGGCGTCACCGGGCGTCTCGGCGGCGCGGGCGCCGGGCTGGCGCTGATGGAAAGCCGCGCCGCGGCCACCACGGGCGGCCTGGCGCTGCTCGAGCGGGCACGCTGGCCGCGGCCGCGTCTGGCGGAGGGCCGGGCACTCGCGGCGAGCGGCGCGCACGCGATGATCGACCTGTCCGACGGAATCGCCACCGACGCCGGGCATGTCGGTCGTGCGAGCGGCGTCGAGCTGCGCGTGGACGTCTCCTCGCTGCCGCTCGCGGAGGGCCTCATCGAGCTCAGCGCCGAGCTCGGTGAGCCTCCGTGGCGCCTCGCCGCCGCCGGCGGCGAAGACTACGAGCTGTGCTTCTGCGTCTCGCCCGACGATCGCTCGCGGGCACAGGAGGCCGTCGCCGAGGTTGGCGACACGGAGGTCACCTGGGTGGGCGGGGCGGCCGCGGGAGCGCCGGGCGTGCTACTGGTTGAGCGGGGCGAGCAGGTGAGGCTGGAGGGGTTCGAGCACCGTTGGTAGCGAGGGCTCCGGGGGCGCCGCCGCGGGCGCCGGCGGCGAGGAGATCGGCTGTGCCAGCGCCCCGCCCGGAAGCTGGCGAGCGGCGCCCACGGGCACGATTCGCGTCAGGCGTCCGTACACGAGGATCCGTTTTGCGGCGCTGAACAGCGGTGTGCAGGCGGAGAGCACGAGGCGGGTGTAGCGGACTTTCGCGATGGCGGCCTGCACGTCGGTGGGCTGGACGATGCGCTGGCTCACCACCGTGTAGGTGAGGTGCGCGTAGGGCATGTTCAAGAGGATCCGGTTGCCGCGCCGCAAGGCGTCGATGTGACGGAAGGGCGCGAGGTAGGTCGTGCGGTGTCCGGCGATCGCGGTCGTGCCCGGGATGCCGGGAAAGCCGGTTTCCGGGAAGATGCCCGGGCCGCCCTGCAGGTCTCCGGTGCTCGTGCCCTTGACGATCACGAAGCTCGCGCCGATGCTGGGGATCACGATGCGCCCGACGGCGCTTCCCCCGCCGGCGCGGTGTTCGAGCTCGCGCGCGAGGAACGTGATCCGCGTCTGCTCGTCGGAGAGGCTCGCCAGCGTGTGGCGCTCGAGCGGCGTGGGGGGCGCCCGTTCGACCGTGCGCAGGTCGCTGCGTAGGTGTTCCTGCTTGATCGCCGCGTACAGGGCCGAGAGCGGCTCCTGCCAGACGAGCGTGACGACCGCGTCGAGCAGGGCCAGCGTCCCGGCGGCGATCAGCATGTATGCGACCGCGCGCACGCCCCGGCGCGACCAGCGCGAGCGCCATCGCCCCGGGGGGCCTCCGCGGCGCGAGAAGATCGTGTACGGAAGCTCGGACACGTTCACCTATCGTCGCAGCGCCGACTCGGTGCCGCCGAGCGATCCCGGGCCGGCGTAGGACCTGGGGCCGCGGATCGTGATCTCGAAGTCATCGCTGCTGGGTCCAGGAGGAGCTGCGGTTCTAGTCAAGCAGAGCATGACGACTGCGGCGGCGCAACCGAGGGCGGCGCTCCACAGCAGCGCGCCGGCGAGCCCCACGTGGCCGCCGGCGACGATCAGCACCGCCATCCAGGCGACCTCGCCCGGGCCCAGCCCGAGCGCTCGGGCGTAGAAGACGACGAGCAGCAACACCGGCGCCAGCCCGAGGCCGACGAGCGCGAGCGATCCGAGCGGTCGGGGGCGGAGCTCCGGCTCGGCGAGCAGCAGCCAGAGATGGACGGCCGGGACGAACAGCAGGGCCGCGAAGGGATCGAGCGCCCAGGCGAGCAGCGACACTCCGAGCAGCACCAGCAGGATCGAGAGACCGGCCACCTCGGGGTCCGGGCGCGAGCCCCAGCCGAGGCGCCCGACGAGCGTGCGCCACTCGACCCAGGCGAGCACGAACACGAGCGCCACGGCGATCAGCGCCGCGGCCGCCGAGCCGTCGAGCGGCAGCGCCCCGGGCGGCGCCGGGGCCGGCGGCGCCGCGGCGAGAACGGCGAGGCGACCGAGCAGGTAGGCGAACAGCGCGCAGGCGAAGAAGGGAAGCGCGCAGCTCAGCGTCCAGAGCACCCATCGCCCCACCGGGGCACGGCGCCGGCGCATGCGCGCGAGCCCGTCCACGGCGACGAACAGCGGCCCGAGCAGCAGCGTCGCGAGGATCAGCTCGAGCGCCCACGCGGGAAGCGTCTTGCGCTGCAGCTGCACGCCGGTCTCCATCGTCGAGGAGATGTCCGGCGCTGCGTCGAGCGCGTCGACGGTGCTCAGCACCGCCCGCCCCGAGCCTTCGAGGCGTTCCAGGCTGACGGGCTCGCGCGCAGATGGACCACGTTCACCCGACACCTGCATCAGCACCGCCGGGATCCCGGCGGCGTCGAGCGGGCCCTGCTCGCCGACGGTCAGCGGGAAGGTCAGGTGTGCGAGCTGGCCGAGCGTGCTGGGGGCGCCCGGATTTGTGCCCGCCTCGCGCGTGAGCGCGTCGGAGAGCGTGCGCTGCAGCTGCAGCGGCGCCGACCCGTAGCCGTCGGAGAAGGGAAGGACGAACGGCCTCGCCAGGTGCGTGCCGGCGAGATCGCCGAGTACGATCGCCGCGTCAACGGGAACGTGGAGGCCGGCGGCGAAGGCCGCCGCGCCGGCCGCGCCCCCGCTGCCGCCGCTGGTCGAGACGAGGATGATCGTGCGGCGGGTCTCACGGGCCGCGAACACGTGCGCGAGCTCGAGCAGGGCAGCGGTTCCAGAGAGCTCGGCCTGCGAGCCAGGCGCGGCGGCGTCGCGATGCGCGAGGATCACGATCGGGGTCGCGCTCGTCGAGCCGGGGCGCTGCGCGACGACCGTCGTCAGCGTGCGCTCGCCGTCGATCGTCTGCCCTGAGAAGCGGCTTCTCTGCACCGAGAAGCCGCCCCCGGCGGTGCCCCCGAGCCCTTCGAGGTCGTGGGCGATCCTGCCGGCGAGCTGCTCGTCGCCGGTGCTGCCGGGGCGGCGTTCGGGGTATGCCGCGGCCAGTGACTTCAGTTCCGCCAGCGTGGTGCTTCCCTGGAAGGCGTCGGGAGCGAGCGTGGCGGTGAGCGGCCGCGGGCGGCTCGTCAGCGAGAACGCCGCGATCGCCAGCGCGAACACGACCGGCACGAGGGCCGCGCGGTAGAGGCGTCCGTTGAGCATTCGCCGTAGACCATAGATCGATGTTCGGTCCTCCGCACCCGGGTAGTTGCGGCCCGACCCATTGGTATCGTGCGGCCGCGTGCTCCAGCCAGTCGCCGTAGGCCACAAGTCGCTTGCCGACTACACGCACATCTGCGGGCGCGAGCTGATCGCCGAGATCCGGGAGCTGGCCGAGCCGCTGCAGGGCGAGCGCGTCGTGCACATCTCGGCGACCGCCTTCGGGGGTGGCGTGTCGGAGATCCTGTACACGCTGGTGCCGCTGATGCGCGATGTCGGGCTCGACTGCGAGTGGCAGGTCATCTACGGGCGCGAAGAGTTCTTCAACGCCACGAAGCTCATGCACAACGCGCTCCAGGGTGCGCCCCAGGACCTGGACGAGGAACAGTGGGCGACATGGCGCCGCTACGGTGAAATGAACGCGCGCGAGCTCTCGCGGGGCTGGGACGTGTGCATCGTCCACGACCCCCAGCCCGCGGCGCTGTTCCACCTCGTGCCGGACAAGGCCAAGGGCTGGATCTGGCGTTGTCACATCGACCTCTCGACGCCGAACCCCGAGACGATCGCGAAGCTGCTCCCCTACATCCGCGACTATCCGGCGTCGCTGTTCCACATGGCCGACTACGTGCCCGCGGGCATGGACGATCACGTCCACATCGTGGCTCCCGCGATCGACCCGCTGACACCGAAGAACATGGCGCTCTCACCCGAAGATGCGGCGTTCGTGTGCGGCCAGTTCGGGATCGACGTCGATCGGCCGCTGATGTGTCAGGTCTCGCGCTTCGATCCCTGGAAGGATCCGCTTGGGGTGATCGACGCCTATCGCCAGGTGAAGGAGTCGATGGCCGAGGTGCAGCTCGCGCTGGTCGGCTCGATGGCGAGCGACGACCCCGAGGGCTGGGATTTCTTCAATGCCACGATCGCGCACGCTGACGGCGACCCCGATATCCACATTCTCAACAACTTCAACAACGTCGGTGCGATCGAGGTGAACGCGTTCCAGTCGCACTCCGATGTGCTGGTCCAGAAGTCCACGCGGGAGGGCTTCGGCCTGACCGTCTCAGAGGCGATCTGGAAGGCGCGCCCGTTCATCGGCGGGAACGTCGGCGGGATCCCGCTGCAGATAGAGAATGGAGCGACTGGCTTTCTCGTCTCCAGCGTCGAGCAGTGCGCCGAACGGACGCTTGAGATCCTGCAGGATCCAGCGCTCGGCAAGTTCCTCGGGCGGCGCGGCAAGGAGCACGTTCGCAAGCACTTCCTGTCGCCCCGCTATCTGCGCGACTACCTGCGGATCTTCAACGAGCTGAAGGCGGCATGAGCCAGGCGCCGGCACAGCGGGCTCCGCTGGTGCTGGTGAGCAACCGCGGGCCGGTGACGTTCCACGCCGGCGGCGAGGTGCAGCGCGGCTCCGGCGGGCTCGTGACGGCCCTGACCGGGCTCGCCTCGCATCGGCGCGCGCTGTGGATCGCGTCGGCGATGAACGAGTGGGATGCCGAGGTCTCGCTCGCGAACGGTGGGCGCTCGTTCCCCGTGCGCTCGCCCGCGGGCGGCGAGTACGAGGTGCGGCTCGTGGTGAGCGACCCGGAGGCGTACGACCACTTCTACAACGTGTTCGCGAACCCGATGCTGTGGTTCATCCAGCACTACCTCTGGGACCTGTCCAACGCGCCCGACATCCGTCGCAACGAGGTCGAGGCGTTCGAGCTCGGCTACAACGCGGTCAACGAAGATCTCGCGCGCGCGGTGGTCGAGGAGCTCGAGGACGCCGAGGAGCCGGTCGTGATGGTGCACGACTATCACCTGTACACGCTGCCCAACCTCGTCCGGCGTGCCCGTCCGGACGTCTTCCTGCATCACTTCATTCACATCCCGTGGACGCAGTCGGACGCCTGGCGGGTACTGCCGGCAAGGATCCGCTCGGAGATATTCACGGGCCTGCTCGCGAACGACATAATCGGGTTTCACACCCGCTCCTACAGGCGCAACTTCCTGCAGTGCTGCCGCGACCTGATGGACCTCGAGGTGGAGTTCGATCGCGGCGTCGTGCGTTTCGGAGATCGCGAGGTGTGGGTGCGGGCGTATCCGCTGCCGATCGACCACCGGGCGACGCGCATGATCTCCCAGAGCGCACGGGTGAACGAATTCGAGCTGGAGCTGCTGCAGCGGCGGCGCGACTTCCTGATCCTGCGGGTCGATCGCGCCGACCTCAGCAAGAACATCCTCCGTGGCTTCTCCGCCCTCGACCTGTTCCTCGAGCAGCACCCCGAGTTCATCGAGCGCGTGACCTTCGTGGCCCAGCTGATGCCGTCGCGAACCGACGTGCCGCAGTACGCGGAGTACCTGGAGCGGATCGAGGCGCTCGTCGCGGTCGTCAACCACCGGCACGGGACGCCCGACTGGATGCCGATCCAGTTGAAGCTGCGCGACGACCTCGAGGAGGCGATCGCTGCCTACAAGCACTACGACGTGCTGCTCGTCAACGCGATGTTCGACGGCATGAACCTCGTCGCAAAGGAGGGTCCGCTCGTCAACGAGCGCGAGGGTGTGTCGATCCTGTCCGAGAACACGGGCGCGCACGAGGAGCTCGGCGAGTACGCCCTGTCGGTGAACCCGTTCGACATCCAGGAGCTCGCGGACTCGATCTACACGGCGCTGACGATGGACCCGCAGGAGCGCCGCCGCAGGGCCGAGGGGCTCGTGGAGATCGTCACCTCGCGCGATCCGGGCGACTGGATCGACGAGCAGCTGTCCGACATCAGGGCAAAGCGCCTCAGCCGGTAGCGGCGGCGGCGTGCTGCGCGCGGGGCAGTGCCGCCTGCGCGATGCCCGCGGACGAGGACGGGGACCCGCTACTCTTGCGGGCTCACATGACACTCCCGCCTCCCATCTACGACCTCGTGCTCCTGCTCGACACGCAGCTCGAGGAGCCGGCGCGCGCGAAGATCGTCGCCGACGCCCGCGCGAGCATCGAAGCGCAGGGAGAGCTCGTCCGCCACGACCCGTGGGGTGAGCGGGCGCTGGCCTATCCGATTGCACGCAAGACCAGCGCCGAGTACCACCTGCTGCAGTTCCACGCCGGCTCGCCGCAGCTGCTCGAGAGCCTCGAGCATTCGCTGCGGATCATCGACGGCATCCTCCGCTTTCGCATCATCAAGCTCAAGCCGGGCGTGCCGGAGGCTCCCGACATGCGCGCCAGTACCTCGGCGCCGCGACGCAGCGAGGGCGAGCCGTCGCAGGAGGCCTCGCCCGAGCCGCGGCAGCAGGCTGCGCCCGAGCCGGCGCCCGAGCCCGCGCCCGAGGTGCGCCAGGAGCCGGCGCCCGAGCCGGCGCCCGACGGACTGCAGGATCAGGAGGCGCAGCCGGATCCGGCGGCGGCGCAGCCCGCAACCGAGGTCGAGGCCGGCGATCGCGCGTAACGCGCCGGCGGGCGGCTGCACAAAGCCGCTCGGAAAGGCTTGGAGATGCGCCACGGGCGTATTAACATCCGCGCATGAGTTGGGCTGAGGACATGAGCGACTCACCCTCGACGAGTCGTGCGGATGTCCTCCGCGCGTCTCCGCCGATGTTCGACTCGAGGGTGCTCGACGCCCTCTCGCGCGTGCATCCGGCGGTTCCGGTGTTGATCTTCCTCCCCGCGATCGTCGCCCTGATGGCCTGGGCGCTGTCGCAGCTCAGCGTGCTCGCGGCCGTGGCGCTGGCCGTCGCCGGCTACGCGCTGTGGACGCTGTTCGAGTACTGGCTCCACAGGATCGTGTTCCACTTCGAACCGGAAGCGGGGCTCGGCGCGCGCATGCACTGGATCATCCACGGTGTTCATCACGATCACCCGAACGATCCTCTGCGGCTGGTCATGCCTCCGGCGGTCAGCGTCCCCCTCGGAGCGGTTGTGTTCGGCGTGCTCTACCTGGCGTTCGGCGCGCGCTACTCGCCGGCGCTCGGAGCGGGATTCTTCGCCGGCTATCTCGCCTACGACCTGATCCACTACTACCTGCATCACTTCCGTCCGCGCGGGCAGCTGGGGAGGATGCTGCGCGAACGGCACATGCGCCACCACTTCCAGGACGAGACGCGCGGCTTCGGGATCAGCGCGCCCTACTGGGACGAGGTCTTCAGGACCTCCTCGCGCGGTGCCCGCAGCGAGCCGGCTGAGAGCACCAAGCGCTCCGGGTGAGGATCGGCTCCGCCCCGAGGGGCTCCGCGGCGGCGTGCGCAGTGAGCCGCCCTGGGCGGTCCGCTCCGCGGCGGCGTGCGCAGTGAGCCGCCCTGGGCGGTCCGGAAACCCCCGCGCGCGAACGGGCGCAATTAGCGGGGTCGTTACGCCCCCGCGAGAGTCGCGCCCGCAGCCCGCTCTAGACTCGAAGCGACGTTAGGTCCTGAGAGCGGACAAGCAACAGCCGAAAGGAAGAGAAGCCGTGGCCGCAACCAACATAAACAGGGTCGTGATGACCGGAAACCTCACAGCGGACCCAGAGCTGCGCTCGCTGCCGAGCGGCATGTCGGTGTGCAGCCTGCGCATCGCCTGCAACACGCGGCGCAAGAACTCGAGCACGGGCGAGTGGGAGGACAAGCCCAACTACTTCAACGTCACCGTCTGGGGTGCGCAGGGAGAGAACGCCGCCCGCTACCTCTCGAAGGGACGCCCGGTGGCGATCGACGGGCGTCTCGAGTGGCGCGAGTGGGAGGCACAGGACGGCACGAAGCGCCAGGCAACCGATATCATTGCCGACTCGGTGCAGTTCCTGGGATCGCGCGATGACGCCTCGAGTGGAGGCTCCTTCGGCGGCAACGGGGCCTCCAAGGGCAGCGACATCCCGGCAGACGAAGGGGATTTCCAGCCCGCACCTGTCGCCGGCGCCGCGGGCGACGACGACATTCCGTTCTAGTCAGCTACAGCGAGGTCTTTGTGTTTTCAGCCATTCCGGGCGTCTTGCGAGGCGCGCCAGCCATGCGCAAGCTCAGCTACGGCGGAGGCCGCTGATGGCGAAGGCGCGGGGTCGCGGCAAGCCGGTGCGCCGGCGCGACAAGAAGGGCGGCCCGGGGAGCGGGCGGCGCAAGCCGTGCCAGCATTGCCGCGACAAGGTGGAGCAGGTCGACTACAAGGACGTCACGTCGCTGCGGAAGTTCATCTCCGAGAAGGGGAAGATCCGCTCGCGGCGGATCACGGGCGCCTGCCGGCGCCACCAGGTGCAGATCGCGCGCGCGGTGAAGCGCGCGCGTGAGCTCGCGCTGTTGCCCTACGTGAACGAGGGCGGACGCGACGATGCCCCCGGCGGACGCCGTGAACGCGGTGACCGCGACCGCGACCGCTAGGGGAACGACGCGATGCCCGAAGCGATACTGCTGCAGGACGTCGAGACGCTGGGGGAGCAGGGCAGCGTCATCGACGTGTCGAAGGGGTACCTGCGCAACTACCTGATCCCCCGCAAGCTGGCGCAACCGGCGACGAAGGGCGCGATCGAAACGATCCGCCAGCGTCAGGCCGCCGCCGAGCGGGCCGCGCGGGCGGCCGTCGAGAAGGCCCAGGAGAACGTCAACCTGCTCAACCGGACCGTTCTCACGATCCCTCAGCAGGCCGGGGTGGACGGGCGGCTGTTCGGCTCGGTGACCGCCCAGGACATCGCCACCGCGATCCGCGAAGCCCGCGGCTTGCGGATCGACAAACGCAACGTGCACATGCCCGAGCCGATCAAGGACGTCGGCACCTACATGGTTGTCGTCGAGGTGGTGGACGGAGTAACCGCGACCATCAAGACGATGGTCGTCGCGAAGAAATAGGCTTCGAGCACGAGCCGCTCGCTCGGGGCCGCTGCCGCGGCGGCCGAGCGATCGCCTCGTGCGCTCCACCGGCTGAGGGGGCTCACAGAATCCCTCGCGGGCGGGTGCCACCGGATGCCTTCCATCCCCACGCGGTGCGAACCTGTGTTCGTGATCGGCCTGCGAGCTTTTCCTATCGCGATTTGCGGGAACGTCCTCCGGACGCCTGCGGAGCGCAGCCTAGACTCGCGCGAGCGATGAGCTCGGCGACGACAACCAACGGCTCGGCCGGCGCGTCCGCGGGGGCGATCGCGCCGCCGCACAACCTCGACGCCGAGCAGTCTGTTCTCGGGGCGATCCTGCTGTCGGACCGCTCTCTGTACGCGCTTGTGATCGAAGAGGGGCTGCGATCTGACGACTTCTACCGCGAGCGCCACGGCACGATCTACGAGGCGATGCTGTCGCTGTACAACGACAGCGAGCCGGT
>DATMQG010000092.1:0-7598 GCA_035566835.1 Solirubrobacteraceae bacterium | reverse complement strand
CGGAGAATCGCGAGGCGGGTGGTGAGGTCGGGCGCCTTGACGTCGGCAACCAGGCCGGCCTCGAAGCGCTCGCGCAAGCGGTCCTCGAGCGCCTGCAGGTCGGCCGGAGGCCGATCGGAGCTGACCACGATCTGGCGGCCTCCGTCGTGCAGCGCGTTGAAGGTATGGAAGAACTCCTCCTCCGTGCGTGCCTTCCGCTCGAGGAACTGAACGTCGTCCATGAGCAGCACGTCGATGTGGCGAAAACGCGTCTTGAAATCCTCCGTGTGCCTGGCGCTGAGCGCGCCCAGGAACTCGTTCGTAAACGCCTCCCCGGTCGTGCAACGCACCGTAAGGTCGGGACTGTGGGAGAGCACGAGGGTCGCGATCGCGCTCAGGAGGTGGGTCTTCCCCACCCCGGGGGGTCCACAGATGAACAGCGGGTTGTACGCCTGGGCAGGCATCTCGGCGACGGTCAGCGCCGCGGCGTGGGCGAGGCGGTTGGAGTCGCCGATCACGAACTGGTCGAACGTGAGCTTTGGGTTGGCGAGCACATCGCAGGGTGCCGAGAGATCGATTGCGTCGCCGAGCTGGGAAGCCGGCTCGAAGTTCTGAGCACGCTGGGCGGGCGAGCCCAAGCGACGTCGACTGGCGCCCACCGGACGCTTCGCAGACGGCTGGGTGGCCCGCGCCGGCGCGGTGAGCTCGACCGCGGCGTGGGGACCCAGGATCAGCTCCACACTGCTCTGGAGCAAGTGGCCGAAGCGATCGTGGATCCAGCCGCACGTCTGCGGCGGGGCCTCGACGAGCAGCCGCTCGCCCGAGAGCTCGAGCGCCCGAAGCGGCGCCAACCAGATCCGGTATGTGGGGTCGTCTACCGCAAGCGCGAGCTCTGTCTGCACGCGCGACCATATGTGCTCGAGCTCGGCGCTCACGGCAGCGTCTATCCGCTCCTCTTCCGAGAAAGTGACGAATTACGTTCCAGGAGGACCCCCAACGACCCGGCTCGGCGACTATACCCAACGGCTCACCGGGGGCCTCCGGGGGTCGCCGCATTTGGCGGGAAAATTCGGCGCGGCGGCGCCGACGGCGGACCTGCGCGACCGCTCCACCCGGCGGCCTATACTGCAGGCCACTCGCGCCGAAGCACGCGTCTCGTGCCCCGGCGTGGAAGGGATCGGCCCCGCAACCGGAGAACTGAACGATGAAGCGCACCTACCAGCCGAAGAAGCGCAAGCGGGCCCGGTCGCACGGGTTCCGTAAACGTATGAGCTCGCGGGCCGGGCGGCTGACGCTCAAGCGGCGGCGCGACAAGGGACGCAAGCGCCTCTCCACCTGACCGTGACCGGCGCGATGACAGGCCGGTCATCCAATCGCGGCCGCCTCTCGCGCAGTGCGGAGTTCGAGCGGGTATACCGGCATGGCAGCTCGACCGGCAACAGGTACCTCGTCCTGTATGCCTTCCCGAATCCTTCCGCTCAGGGCCCGCGGCTGGGACTCTCCGTGTCGCGGAAGGTGGGGGGCGCGGTCGAGCGCAACCGCATCAAGAGGCTTTTGCGAGAGGCGTTTGGGAGGCTCGAGCCGGAGCTGGACCCCGCCCAGGATCTCGTCGTGGTCGCGCGGCCGTCGGCGCTGGAGCTGGCCGAGCGGGAGGGCCTCGCCGGCCTCGAGAGCTCTCTGCTCGAGCTCGCCGGGGCGGCCGGGCTGCGCACGGGTGGCCCTCCACGGTCCGGTGCCAGCGCATGAGCTCGGCCCCGAACACGACTGCTACGGCGCGAGCGTCCTGGCCTGCGCGCCTTTCGCGAGCCGTGGTGACGGCGCCGGTTGTCGTCTACCAGCGGGTGATCTCGCCCGCCATCCCGAGACGCTGCAAGTACGAGCCCACGTGCTCACGGTACGCAGTCGAAGCGATCCACCGGTACGGCATACTTAGAGGCCTGGTGCTCGCGGGGTGGCGCCTGCTGAGATGCAATCCATTGAGCAACGGCGGTTACGATCCGGTCGAGGCTCAGCGAGTGTTCAGAACCGGCGCCGAGACGGAAAGCTGAGGGCGCTCGCAACACCCGAGCGCGAGTGAGCAGCCGCAGCGCACCAGGCGATCAGCCACCCACGACCAACGCCCAAGAGCACTTAGAGCCAGATGCCAATCCTCGCCAACGTCATCGAAGACGCATTCTCCCCGCTGATCAACGCCTTCGAAGCGATCATGGTGTTCATCCACGCCCACCTCGTGGGAGGCAGCTGGGGACTCGCGATCGTCGGCCTGACCCTGCTCATCCGGGCGATCCTCGTGCCTCTGACCTTCAGGCAGCTCAAGTCGATGCAGGAGATGCAGCGTCTCGCGCCCCAGATCCAAGCGCTGAAAGAGAAGTACAAGGAGGACAAACAGCGCCAGCAGCAGGAGATAATGAAATTCTATCAGGAGCACAAAATCAATCCTTTGGCATCTTGTCTGCCGCTGGTGCTTCAGATCCCGGTCTTCATCTCCCTGTTCTACATGCTGCGGACGGACCTGAAGCTCGACATCTGCGGACCGCAGCTGAAGGCCTACTACTCGGACAAGCTAGGGCACTTGGTCGTGCTCAACAGCCAAATCCCGCAGAGCAAAGTCCATCTGGCGAACGGGACCGTCGTCAAAGGGCTCTCGGAAATCAACTGCTCGCTCGTTGCCCCGCACTCGGCCAAGTTCCTGTTCCTGCCAGACATCACCGAAAAGGCCACTGGCGCGGCGCTGATCGTCCTCATCGCGCTCTACGTCGGGTCGCAGATCTTCTCCACGCTCGTCGCGACCGCGACCGCCGACAAGAATCAGCGCCGGCTGATGCTTCTGCTGCCCGTCGTGTTCGTCGTGATCCTCTACCGATACCCCGCAGGACTGCTCGTGTACTGGATCACCAGCAACCTTTGGACGATCGCCCAGCAATATCTGATCAAAAGTCGCATGCCGCCACCGCCAACGCCGGAAGCCGCCAAGAGCGCCCCGAACGGCAAACCGCAGCGAGCTTTGAAGCCGGCGCTCGCCGGCGGAGGTGTCGCGGATACGGGGCCGAATGGCCGGACGGGCGCGGCCCCGCCGCGACCCCCGCGCAAGAAGAAGAAGCGCTCCGGCAGACGGCGATGATGGACGGCAGCGTCAACGGGGGTGGAGCGCTGGGCGATGAGGCACTCGAGCCGGCGGAGGCACTCGAGGAGCTGCTCGATGAGATCGTTGAGGGACTCGGTCTCGACGTCGAAATCGAGGTGCAGGAGGAGGAGGGAGTGCTGAACGGCCGGCTGACCGGCGAGGACCTGGGCCTCTTCATCGGTCGCCACGGACAGACGATCGAAGCGGTTCAGCACCTTGCGCAGCGGATCGTTTTCCCCGACGGTCCGTCCCCCGTGCGCGTGATGATCGACGCAAACGGCTACCGCGAGCGACGCGCCGCTTCTCTGCGCGTCGACGCCGACGAGGCAGCGGACGAAGCGGTCCGACTAGGCGAGCCGGTGGAGCTCGACCCGCTGCCACCGCTCGAGCGCCGCATGGTCCACGAGTATCTCCGTGATCGGGGCGACGTCGAGACGCACAGCGAGGGAAACGAGCCGGAGAGGTTCTTGGTGATTTCGCCCGCCAACGCGGAATAGCGCGCGGGATTGTTTCACGTTTTTCTTGACGGTGAAACAATAGCGGCCATGTCTCAACCGTCTCGACCCGTGCTCACGGACGTAGAGCGTGGGCTCATCGTCGGCATCCTCATCGGAGAGGGCCACTTCGGCGGAGATGGAAAGCAGCCCCAGATAACGCTGCGGATGCACGTCCGCCACGAGGCGTTGTTTCGGTGGCTCGAGCACTGCTTCCCGCGCGCGCGGCTCTACGGACCGTACAACCACGGTGGACGCCGCTATTACCAATGGATGGCTCGCGGTGCGGTCCTCGCCGAGGACGTCCTTCCCGTTGTCGAGTCGGTGCTAACGGACGAGGTCGACGATCACGTCGCCGGAAGAGTCCGCGACATGCGAGAGCGATATGCCACGTTCTTTGCGAAATATCAGGCGTAATGCCTGGTCGCCTCGATGAGTTGAGTTCGTCGTACGGACTGAAAGAGCGACAGCGCGACCAGCTGGCCGCACTTCTGGCCTTGATCGCGCAAGATGATCGGGCCCCGACGACGGTGCGCGATCCCGACCTCGCGGTGGACGTGCACCTCGCCGACTCCCTCGTGGCCCTCGATCTTGGTCCCGTGCGCGACGCGAAGTCGATCGCCGACGTCGGCTCCGGAGCAGGGTTTCCGGGGCTTGCGCTGGCGGTCGCCCGCAGCGAGTGCGACGTATGTCTCGTGGAGAGCCAAAGCCGGAAGTGCGGCTTTATGAAGGATCTCCTCGCCCAAGTCGAGATCTCCAATGCACGCGTGATCTGCGCCCGGGCCGAGGATTGGAGCGACGGGATCGGCGCCAATGACCTTGCGGTCGCACGGGCATTGGGGCCCCAAGCGGTCGTGTTGGAGTACGCGGCGCCGTTGCTGAGGCTCGGCGGGGCCCTGGTCGACTGGCGTGGGACGCGAATCCCCGCAGAAGAGCAACGCGCCGCGGGGGCGGCGGATGAGCTCGGCCTCGCGTTGGTGGGTGTGCAGCGCGTGGAGCCGTTCAAGGGGGCCAGGGATCGCCATCTGCACGTTTACACGAAGGTGCGGGAGACGCCGGCCAAGTTCCCGCGACGTACCGGAATGGCCCGCAAGCGCCCGCTCGGCAGTTGAGGGCTCGGAAACTCGAGCCTTTCGCGCAATGGCGGGCGCCCTCCGCCCGCGATCGTCGGTAGCTTCCAGTAATGGGTACGGTTTACGCGATCGCCAACCAGAAGGGGGGCGTCGGGAAGACGACCACTGCGGTGAACGTATCGGCGTGCATCGCCGAGGCCGGCTACGCGACGTTGCTGGTGGATGTCGACCCGCAGGCGAACGCGACGGTCGGGCTGGGAATCGAGCGCAGCCATGCGCCGGGGCTCTACGAGGTGCTCACCGGCGAAGCACGGGCCGAGGAGGCGCTAACGGACTCGCCGATCTCGGGCCTGCAGGTCCTGCCGGCGGGCGCTGGTCTTGCCGGCGCCAACATGGAGCTCCCGCGAATGGAGTTGTTCGAGCAGCGCCTGCGGGACCGCCTCGAGCCTCTGAGGGATCGCTTCGAGTACATGTTGCTTGACTGTCCGCCCTCGCTCGGACCCCTAACGGTGAGCGCTCTTGTCGCGGCCGACAAGGTGATCGTGCCGGTTCAGACGGAGTACTTCGCGCTCGAGGGACTCGCGGGGCTGCTCGAGACCCTAGAACTCGTGCAACGAGAGTCGAATCCGCGGTTGACCGTGGCCGGGATGCTGTTGACCATGCACGACGGCCGGACCCGGCTGGGACGTGATGTGGAGCGAGAGGTGAGGGAGCACTTCCCCGAGCTCGTCTTCGACACCGTGATCCCACGCAATGTGAGAGTCGGTGAGGCGCCGAGCTACGGCCTTCCCGTGACCCATCACGACCCCTACAGCGCAGGAGCTGGCGCATATTTCGAGCTGGCTAAGGAGGTGGCGGCGCGTGGTTGAGGTTGTCTCTGTATTCGGAATCGCTCGCATAGTCGGAAGACGAAGCAGTGGCCAACGGAGCTTTCGGTGAGCGCTCAGAAGCGAGGCATCGGGAGGGGTCTGGAGGCGATCCTGTCGGCTTCGCCCGTGACCGCGAAGGCGGGCGAGGAGGAGCTTCGCGAGCTGCCGCTCGAGCTCATCTCACCGAACCCAAGGCAGCCGCGCGGGCGCTTCGACGAGGAGACACTCGCCGCGCTGGCGGGGTCCCTCGGCGAGCGCGGCGTGCTGCAGCCCGTCCTCGTGCGGCCGAAGCCGGGCGGCACCTACGAGCTCGTCGCCGGCGAGCGGCGCTGGCGCGCGGCTGAGCTAGCTGGCCTGAGCACGATTCCGGCGCTGGTACGCCCACGCGCGGACGCGGAGGCGCTGGAGCTGGCCCTGATCGAGAACATGGCTCGCGAGGACCTCAATCCGATCGACGAGGCACGCGCATGTGCCGCGCTCGTCGAGGAGCTCGGCCTCACCCGCGAGGAAGTCGGCCGGCGGGTCGGTCGCGGCAGGGTCGCGGTGACGAACCTGATCCGCCTCCTCGATCTCCCCGACGAGGTGATCGAGCTCGTCGAGGAAGCCGCGCTGAGCGAGGGACACGGACGGGCACTGTTGCTCGCCGAGGACCATCGAGCGCGTAGGAGCCTCGCGAGGGAGGCGGCGACGGACGGCTGGTCGGTACGGGTCACGGAAGCGAACGCGCGTCTCAGCAACGCGGGCGACGGAACGGCGCAGGGCACGGTTACGCGCGGGCGCAGAGCGCCGGCGACGCTTCACCCCGACGCCGAGCAGGCGGCCCAGGAGATCGCGGAGGCGCTCACCGACGCGCTCGGCACGGAGGTGAACGTGAAGCCGAGGCGCGACGGCGGCTATCGAGTGGAGCTTTCGTTCTCCACGCCAGACGAGGCGATCGAGCTGGCGCGCAGCCTGCGCGCAAGGTCCCCGACCTGAGCAGCCGTCAGGCTCAGGAAGCCCGCGCGATCGCAGCGTCCATCGCCGGGCCGGGAGCCTCGACGACCTTCCCGTGGCCCGGAGCGAGGCGGGACGGATCGAGTGCGCGCAGCGCCCGCGCGGTCTCGAGCGCGGTGGGCCGGTGCCACGTCGCACGCGCGAGCAGCGGGAAGCGGGGGTTCCTCCGGGCGGCGGTTTCGACGCCCCCGAGGGTGGAGTAGGCGTCGCCGCAGATCAGCGTACCGTCGCGGGCATCGAGCAGCGCGATCTGACCCGGGGTGTGGCCCTTCGCGTCGACGACCTCCAGCGAGCCTACGCGCTGACCTGGCGCGAGCGTGCGGGATGGTCTCGTCTCGGCACCCGGCAGCCAGCCACCGATCTCGGCCTGCGGCTCACCAGGGTCGAGAGACAAGTCCTTGCGGAGCAGTCGTGCGTCTCGCGCGGAGATAAGGACCTCGAGATCGGCGGGCGCGGCGGCAAGCGCGTCGAGCGACCCGATGTGGTCACCGTGGGCGTGGGTCAGGACGATCCGCACGATCGGCGCATCGAGGCGCCGCGCGGCCTCGTCGATCGGCTTCGCGCTGCGCGGAAGCATCGTGTCGATCAGCGTCAACCCGTCATCCTCGGCGACGAGATACGCGTTGACGAAGCCAAAACGGCTGACGCGGGTCAGCTGACTCATCGAGGCAGTATGCCCGACACAGGCCCAGGCCGGACCCCGGGCTGCGGCTCACCGTTAGCCGGGCGTGTACGTCGCGTAGATGGACATTTGCTCGGCGTCGATGGTGGGCGCTCCGAAGGGGTTGGTGGGTCCGGCGCTGTAGGAGTTGGCGTTGTAGTCGCGCGAGGCGGAGACGGTGTCGTAGCGGAAGCTCGTGATACCCGCCGACCCGCCGTTCATCACGCCGAGCCAGTAGTTGCCCGCCGCGAGTTTCACCGGCGCCGAGAAGACGAAGTCATACCAGCCGGCTGTGTTCGTGCTTTTGAACGTCACCTGTTCTGTGACCCCGAGCAGCGCGCCCGGCGCGTTGCTCGAGTCGGCGTAGATCAAACCCTTCAGCACCTGCTGCCCCGCCGGCCCCGC